>CAYXVB010000296.1:0-2542 GCA_964467785.1 uncultured Bacteriovoracaceae bacterium | reverse complement strand
CCGACCCGCTTTACGAACTGGATCCGCCTCGAAACGCCGCGCCGGGATGGCTTGAGGCGTTGCGCGCCCACTCCGCGATTCTCTCGGTCCAACCCCACGGGCTGCGATATCACGCAGTCGTTCGTAACCCTATGGAATGGACTTCGATCCAGGAGAGCATGCTCCAGGGATTCGCCGTGAAGCCCGTGATTCCTACGCTGGAGGATGTCTTCATCCACCTCGTGGAAGGAGGGGGACGATGAACGCCTTCAGCTTCAAGCGCGCACGCGCGATTGCCCGCAAAGAAGTCTTCCACATCCTCCGCGATCCGTTCACGCTCGCCATGGCATTGGTCCTGCCGATGATCATGGTCACGGTCTTCGGACTGGCGATCGACTTCGACGTCAAGGATCTGAACCTTTCCGTCTACGACTCCGATCGCTCGCAGACTTCCCGGCAATTGATCGATACCTTTGAGAGCTCGCGATATTTTCGCGTGATACAAAGGCCGCGCTCGCCCAGGCTGCTCTCGGACCTGGACTCCGAAAGGGCCCGCGCGGTGTTGATCATTAACCCGGGGCTCGAGCGGGATTTCGAATCCGCTGGCTCCGCCCACGCCCAGATCGTCCTCGATGGATCGGACAGCTCCACTGCCGGCGTCATCCTTGGCTACCTACGTGGCATACAAAATTCGACTAGCGCCAAGCTCGCGGCCGCCAAGCTGCGGGAACCCGTGGTACTGAAGACTCGCTTTCTCTACAATCCGGAGCTCAGAAGCACTTGGTTTGTCGTTCCAGGACTTGCGGTCGTCATCATCGCGATCCTATCGGTCCTGTTGACCGCCTTGACGGTGGCACGGGAATGGGAAAACGGCTCGATGGAGCTGTTGTTATCGACGCCCGTGAAACCGATCGAGATCATCATTGGAAAACTGGCTCCCTATACCGCGTTGGGGTTGATGGCCTTGGCGTTTGTCTATGCGGTGGCCCGGCTCGGTTTCGGTGTGCCATTCAGGGGCAACCCTCTTCTTTTCGCGGCGGCGGGAATGCTCTTCCAAGCGACCTATCTGGCCCAAGGCCTGGCGATCTCGGTCATCACGCGGAGGCAGCAGCTTGCCATGCAGTTCGCAATCATCACCGGACTTTTGCCCTCGATTCTACTGTCGGGCTTCATCTTTCCGCTCGAAAGCATGCCCACCTTCTTCCAGTACATGACGTCGATACTTCCGGCCAAATGGTTCATGATGATCAGCCGGGGAATCTTTCTTAAAGGCGCGGGGATCTCCGAGCTGCTGCGCCCCTTTGCCGGCTTACTGATCCTCGCGACCGTATTGATCACCGTGGCCGCCAAGCGATTCAAAAAGGATCTTGAACCATGAGTACGAATCACGGACTCGTCCGGACCCTGCTCGGTTTCATGCGCAAGGAGCTGATCCAGGTCTTGCGCGATCCCAGGATGAGGATCGTCCTTTTCCTGCTCCCCATGGTCCAGATGATCGTCTTCGGTCTGGCCATTTCAAACGACGTCAAGAACGTGAGGCTTGCGGCCCGCTTCGAGCCGAATGACCGGCTGTCCCAGCAGCTTTACGAGCGCAGCATCGCCTCCGGGTGGTTTATCCCCGCCAAGCCCACGGGCGACGACCCGTTTACCTGGATTCAGGCCGACCAGGCCGACGCGGTCATTGTCTCGCCAGCCGAGGGTCTGACCCGCTCGATTGAGCGGGGCGACGGACAGGTGCAGCTTCTGGTTGATGCGACCAACGTCATCCGAGCCCAGGGTGTCGAAAACTACATGCAATCGCTCGTAGCCGAGGTCACGCAAGAGTACAGGCCGTACAAGGCTCGATCGCTCCAACTGGATGTCCGGATCCTCTATAACCCCAGCATGGAGAGCACGGTTTTCATGGTTCCTGGCGTGATGTCGCTGATTTTATGCGTCGTCACCATTCTGCTCACCAGCATGTCGCTCGCGCGCGAAAAGGAAATGGGGACTTTCGAGACGATTATCTCGGCCCCTGTCAGTACGCCTGAAGTCCTGCTGGGCAAAACGATCCCCTATATCGTGCTGGGGATGCTCGATATCCCGTTGATCATGGCGGTTGCCTCCTTCCTGTTCGGCGTACCTATGCGCGGCTCGCTCTGGGTGACGGCTTTCGCGGGCTTCGTCTTCATCTGCACGACGGTCGCCATCGGGACCTTAATTTCGACGTTCTCGAAGAGCCAGCAACAGGCGATGATGGGCGGCTTCATCTTTCTTTTCGTCGCGACCCTTCTTTCAGGCATCATGTTCCCGCTCGAAAACATGCCTCTCCCGATGTTGGCGATCGCCCACCTGAACCCGCTCAAGTACTTTGTGGTCCTATTGAGGAACATCATGCTCAAGGGTGGTGACGCTCAAGTAGTCTGGGCCAACGTCTCGGCGCTCCTGATCATGTGCGTGATCGCGGTCACGATCGCTTTCCGCCGGTTCAAGCCGACGCTTTCCTGACTTTCTCTCGACCCCGCACTTGCCTTCGAAAGGTCTTACCGATCAGCTGGACATTGTGGAGCTCTATCGCGTTCAA
>CAYXVB010000295.1:0-2549 GCA_964467785.1 uncultured Bacteriovoracaceae bacterium | reverse complement strand
TCCTAGCCTTGTCGCCATTCAAGAGCTGATTCAATCGCCTCAGGCTGTCGGCGACATAAACGAGATTATTGCGGCCATACTCGATTGAAACAGAGTCATCTGCATAGAGCTGAGTAAGATCGCGAGCCAATAGTATCTGCTGCGAAATCTGGTCCTCTGTGTTCTTAGCCAGAAAGAGGAGCGACAACACCAATCCGGAGAACGCCAGAGCTAGCGTCCAGACTCGAAGCTGGGTTCTAATTGAGGGGCGAGGAGCCGCGCTCACTTTTCCTCCGAGATGGTCGTTACATTCGTCTCAAGGCTCTTCGCGAGAATGGGAGGCGGAAGCTTCGAGATAATTTCCCGATCTGCCAGGGCGAAAGGACCTCCACAGATAACCGGCAGAGCTTTCTTAGTCGCGGAGAGGACGAGATCAAAGTCGGCAGTTTGAATTCGCTTCGTCTTCCCGGAAAGTAGTTCAGCGACTATGAACGGCGACTTCGTTACTTGCGCGAGAGGAATACGGAAAGTCTTTGGGCATACCACTTTTTCCAACTGAAAGACTGAGGGTGGGATGAATTCAAAGGGTTTGGCCTTGTTGAGCTTTTGGATGTCTACTTGATTTTCCAGGTCACCGATGACGACGGAACGCACATACCAGCACCAAAATGCTGCTTTCTTTGCGTAAGCTTCTTCTACGGCACCTGTGCCTTCAGTTGGAAAAATGACCTGGAGCCCGCCCCGGTGGTCGTCGATCGGGTGACCATTCTCTTTCAGCGCGAGAATCGCATTCGTCTTGAGCATAATGCTTGCCGGAACCGTAGAGACGTAGCCATCAGCACCGACAAAATGGACGAGCGAGTTCTGGTCTTTGTTGGTCAGCCTGAGAAGGCCTCGAATGTCGACGCCTTCAAATTCTTCAGTCTTGCCTTCCGGGTTCAATTGGCGGTGGGGTGTTTTCGAACGCACGACCGTTCGACCTTGGATACTCTCGATGGATATAACCTGCGGCTTCGTATTTGGGCGGAAGATCTTGATCTGAGTTTCTCCAGTCGGCCCTGCGGCAACCGCGCCCGACGCCACGAGAAGGAGTCCTGAAAGAAGGGACCTCATAGGACGACCTCAAGTCCCGGCCGAGCCACTACCCAACGTGTGGCCGACTTCGCTTTCGCGGAAACCTGCTTCTTGAGCTTGGCTTTCGCTGACCGTGAAAAATGGCTCGTCACGATTTGTTTGACTTGCGAAGACTTGATCCAGTCAGCGACAGTTCTTAGGTCCGCGTGAACCGGGATTTCTGGCTTTTCACAATAGATCTCCTGAAAAAGGACACCTACGTCGCCAACGAGTTGCTTCGTTTCGTTTGTGATCTGACCATCTCCACTGACGGCGAAGGACGCCGCTGTCTTGCCGACGACGTCGACTCGGACGGTGTAGTTCAGAACGGAGTGGACCGTCGGTGCACAGGAAAGGGTGAGGCCATTGAAGTCGATTCGGGCTCCAGGGGTAAGCGCCAGGTAGCGGATCGGGAATTGGAGCCGCTTCGCGAAGCCAGGGTACCCCATGTCGAGGAGTCGGGAGACGAAGCGTTCCGTTCCCCGAGCGCCGATGATCGTGAGCGGTTCGGTGCGACCTTCCTCCCAGTAGCGGGCCAGGAGCGGAACGATGCCGAAGCAATGATCGGCGTGGAGGTGGGTGAAGCAAATGGCCTCGAGGCCGGAGTGGAGTCCGGCTTTCCAGAGCCTTTCGGGAATCTGATACCCGCAATCGAAAAGGACCGTAGGTAGCCCTTTTGCGCGGAAGAGGTAGGCCGTGTTTCCAAGGTCAGTATCGAATGCTTCGCCTGATCCAATCACGTAGACCGACGGTCTTGCTGCGTTCGTCGTATTTTTGATCGTTTTGCCCATCGCGGGGCGCAGAAATAGCAGATGGTGGATACTCGGTCAAATCTTAGTTCCTGAAATTCTTAAGGAAGCTAAAGAGCTCGTGATACTTATGTCTCACTTACTGGCAGAGTTTACCTTGCAAGATTTCTTCAGAAGCACCTTCTCATAAGCTCGAGATGGGATTCCGCCATCTAAATGGAACCTCGGTAAATATCCTTTTTTTCAACCAGTTAGACTAGTCGAACCCCTATTGCCGAGTTCGACAACGTTATACAGCGCAAAACATTGACGCAGCGCGTCTTACACGTTATTAGTCTTCCCGCACTTGGAGATTCCATGTCCATTACCAAAGCCATTCGCCTCTCTGAAGACGAGCACCGCAAGATAACGCGATTTCTAACCAAGAATCCGTTCTTCGATTTTTCCACCCTCGCCCGCACAGCCATAAAGAGCTTCATTGAAGCTCCAACGATCACTATACGGCCTGTTTCAGAAACAAACGATGCCCCGAACATGGAGGTCTCAAATGAGCGAGACGAATGATCTGAACAGCGAAAACTCGCACTCCAAAGTGATCCAATTCCCAATTCCTAGCGACGGCGGTGTTTTCTCACCCAGCACGCGCCATTTGAACGAAGACTTCGAGCTTCCACAATTCAGGAAGATCACTTTAGAGGCGGAGGCTCT
>CAYXVB010000294.1:0-2583 GCA_964467785.1 uncultured Bacteriovoracaceae bacterium | reverse complement strand
ACGGCTCGTACTCCGGCGCGGTGCCCAACGAGAAGATCACCTGGGGCAAGCTCGGAATCGAAACGCCCAAGTTCATCATCGAAAGTGATGCGACGATCGTCGCTCCGCTCGTCTTCGCCTACGTGCTCGGAAAGTAAGCCGCGACAGGCTTCAACGTCGCGCAGTGATCCACGAAGCCCTCGGTTGCCGTCGCGCAGTCGGGGGCTTTTCAATGATTGCGTCCACATCGGATCAGTAGCGGTATTCGAGGAGACCCTGCCACACGCGCAAGGAAGTCTCTTCTGCGGGGTCGATGCCCCAAGTTCCAAGTGTCAGGCCCAGCTTGCGGTCACTAAGGCGCAGCCCCGCGCCGGGGGCACCGCCGTAGTAGCCGGCCATCAGGCTCAGCCGCGCGGCCGAAAGTGCTGGGAATTCCCAGGCCAGCCCCGCTCCCAATAACTTGGCGAGTCGGGTCCAGGGGCGGATCTTGTGTTCGTAATCCCAGCTCAGAGGTAGGATTTCCACCGGCAGGGGTTGGGGGCCACGAATGTTCTGCAAGGTGAGTTGATGAGCGCCCATGCGGTAGTGAAGGGCGTTCTGCCACTTCCAGCGGAAGCCGAACCAGTCTGGAAACGACGCTTCGCGCAGGTCGATCCGGGAGGCCAACCGAAGCCGAGAGTCGTCCGTGAGCTGAAGCTCAGTGGCGATGCCTTGTTCGGATCCAGCATATCCCATGGCGCCTTCGCCTCGGCTGCGCAGGCCGCTGAGAAGACCGAGGCGCGTATCAAAAGGTCCGAGGCGCCCGGCGGTGCCGATCCCCAATGTGCCCGCACGTGAGGCGCCTACGGCATCAACCTGTTCGGCGGAGAGGGAAAATTCGAAATTACGGAAAAGTGACTTCCGGGAAGCGCCCGAATCCGTCCAGGTGGTCTTCAGGCTGCCGAAACCGGGTGCGTAGCTTAGGGCGCTCGTCAGGGAGGTCGAGTGAGGGTCCGCTGCGCTATCCGACGAGGCGGCACTCGCGGTGACGGGCCGGAGCGCGCCCGCAACAGCGCAGACGATCGCGAGCGAAAACAGGGCGGAAGGGGTCCGAAGGCGGGTTGACGGAAACTGCATGCTCTAAGCCTCGTTGGGGCCACAGCGTGCAAAGCCAAAGCCAGCAAAATCAGCTGGAATCTCTGATCTTTTCTGGCCTGCGCCTGTCGATGCGCTGGGCGAGTGTCTCGAGTTTTGACAGCAAAAGAGCCGAGATGCTACATTTGAGCCTCGCATTTGACTCGTGGCGCCCCGGTCCGGGGCTATGCTAGTGTCCGAGTCCGTGGACAAGATCATCTGCGTCGGCAAGAACTACCTCGAACATGCTCGCGAAATGGCCGTACTCAGCGGAGATGCCATTCCTGAAAAGCCGGTCTTGTTCCTCAAGCCATTCAGTGCCCTGCTCGGGATCAAAGGCAAGGATCCCCATCCGGCGACGCCGCTTGAGGCGACGCTTCCGTCGGGTCGCGGCGAAATGCATCCGGAGTGCGAACTCGTGCTCAAGCTCGGCAGCGGTGGATCGAATCTTTCGATCGAAGAAGCGCGTCGGGCGATCTATGCCGTCACGATCGGGCTTGACGGCACCCTTCGCGAGGAGCAAGCGCGCCTCAAGAAAGCGGGACATCCCTGGGAGATCAGCAAGGTGTTTCCCGCTTCGGCCATCACGGGGCCATGGGTTTCCATGGACTCGTTCGAAGGTGCAGGGAATCTGGAGCGCGAGGAGTTTACTTTGACGGTGAACGGGGAGCTCAGGCAACGCGGGCGGGCAAGCGACATGATCCTGGGCGCGGCCGAATGCGTTGCCTACGCGAGCCGATACTTCCCGCTTCTGGCGGGAGATCTCCTTTTCACCGGAACTCCGGCGGGCGTGCGGGGAGTGAGGCCCGGGGACGAGGCGGTGATCCGCTTCGGGGAGCGCTTGAGCTACGCCGTCCGCTGGCATTGAGTCCTCGCGCATCAAATAGTTCGCGGTCGCCCGCCGCTGCGCCATGGAATTGTTTAAATAGATTTTATATAACTAAGCCCATGGGGCATTTTGAGATCGAAGCAAAGCTTTTCCAGGTCCGGGTCTACGGCAGTGACAACGACAAGTATGTTGCGAGTTTTCAGACTTACGTCGACGGCAACAAGGCGTTCATCTATTCGCTGAACGGGCCCGGCTTTTACGAAAACGCGCGCGAGCTGCTCCGCGAGCTGATGGAGAGAATCGGGGTGCGTACGATCGAGGCGCATGTCATGCCTTCGCACGCGCGCCTGCTGGCGACCGCTCTCAAGGGCATCGCGCAGGTGGAGATCGGCGCTCCGTACCGGAAGTCGCCCGCGGGCCGCACGTTCTGCTGGATCCAGATCAGTGATCCCGCGTTCCAAGGGGTGTGCGGTCTTTCGGAAGATCTACGCATAGAAGACGCTCTCCAAGAGGATCGGAGCGAGGACTGGGGAGAGCATCCTCCTCTGGAGACCTTTTCCTGAATTTTTCCCGAACCCGAAAAATTCTCCCAATGCTCATCAGGCTTTTATCGGACTCAGCCGATAAGCAGGAATGGTCCCGTGTCCCGTAAAATTCGCCTT
>CAYXVB010000293.1:0-2592 GCA_964467785.1 uncultured Bacteriovoracaceae bacterium | reverse complement strand
CTTGTGAAAAGCCCGCTCCTCGTGGCGGCGGAAAAATGGTGCCTCAACCGCCTTTCCGCCGAGGACCTCAAGTTTATCCGCAGCTTCAAAAAAAGCCATGAGATCCAAGCCGGCTCCTTGAAGCTGATGATGTTCCACGGCTCTCCGTCCTCAAACTGCGAGGACGTGCAGCCCGAAGCGTCCGAGGAACGGCTGGACCAGCAGCTCGGCTCAACGCCCGGAGACATTTTGGTATTCGGTCACACCCATATCCAAAGCGCACGCCGGCACCGTGATCGCTGGGTGGTCAATCCCGGTAGCTTGGGTCTTCCCTTTCGGGGGCACCCCACGGGAGGCGCGCCCGTGCTTTTACCTTTCGCTGAATATGCGATCATCGAAGTCGATTCCGCGGGAATACCCTCCGTCGCGCTCCGCAGAATCCCCCTCGATCGAGAGTCGCTGCTCCACTCTGCGCGCGAGAGCGGAGACTTTCCACTCAAGGACTATCTCGTCCAAGAGTGGTCGCGCCATTGATCGCCAGCGCTTCAGACCATTAAAGATCGAAGTTTCCGGCCGCCTCTGGCTGATAGAGAACCGCCACGATCTTGAATTTGCGAACCTTTCCGGTTGGCATCCCCCATTCGATCGCGGCACCGACTGAGAGGCCCAAAAGGGCTGCTCCGACGGGGGCAAGGATAGAAACCTTGCCCTCGCTGGCATTAGCCTCTTGTGGGTAAACTAGAGTCACTTCGGACTCCTCACCGGTGACTTCATCCCGAAAACGGACCCTGGAGTTCATGGTGACGACATCGGCAGGAATCTTCTCGGAAGGGACGACAACCGCCCGACTGAGCTCCTCTTCCAAATCTTCCACGTTTTTTGCCCGATGCGTGACGGCCAGCAGGCGCTCAAGTCGGGTCATATCTCGTTCGGTAACGTAAATGGTTCTTTCGAAGTTCATAGCCCAAGCAGACTACGAAAGTGGGTCCCGCGAGTCAATGCAAGCTGCCTCAAAACGCGGCTCAAATCCCTCAAAGTAACGATCAAGAAAATCATTGCGCATCGCGTCACTCTTAATGTATTCAGCCAGCTGGAATTCTAAAAATCATTGGGAGTTTTATGGGATCTAGAATTTTTGCATTGATGGTGTTGTTTCTTTCACCCTTGGGCGCAGGGGCCGCCGACAGTTGTTCCGTGAGCCCCGAACTCGGCAAGTCTGCGGTTGCTTTTATGAAAGCGAACCGCATGATCCTGCCCGGTGAAGAGGGTCCGCAATTTGGCAGCCCCAACATCCGCGGAGCCTGGATTTTGGAAGAAGCCCAGATGTACGGCGGAGTATGCCTGCTGAAAATGGTTAATTGCGTGCTGGCGTACGGCGATAAAATGTGCACCGGAGGTTATGAGGTTCTCGGATACCAGAATGGGAAACTTCAATTATTCGAAAAATCCTTTGCCTTGCCTCCCTCTGTAAAAGTCGCGATCGGAATGGGCGTTACCACTGATGCACGCAACAGGCTGATCAACGAAAATAGCTACTATTTCGTGGAGCTCACCGGGGCGTCGGCGATTGCTGCCTGGAAAACGATCGTCATGAAGATCCTTCACCCTGGCCTAACTGCTAAAATATCAGCAACGAATGTGCGGACCGTGAACGGCAGGCTTCTAGGAACGCCGGACGGGGCCGTTTCGTTCGATAGGACGCCTAACCGCACCTGGAAGCTGAAAGATGCCGTATGGAATCTTCGTCGTGGATCAACCCCTGAGATCGAAGACGTCTACCCGAGCCAGCTCGACGGCGATTTTGGAGAATACTTCCTAGGTTCCCTGGGAGTAGTCCAGCCTTGGAACGCCTTCATCATCCTCTATTTCGATCCAGCCCAGAATGTTTGGAGAGAAACCGGAATTCGTGAGCTGGCGGCAAAAAATTTGAGGGAAAATAAGGCCGGCCCCATGATCCCGGCGTGGCGATGAGAGTTCGGCCGGAGCGGTAAAGCCGCCACGATCGCCGCAAAAAACGAAACGTCCTGGGAGAAACACACGTGCCTCCCAGGACGTTTTTAGCTTCAGAACTTGCCGATCTGGACAAATTGCGAGGGATCCGCTCCTTGCGCGCCGGCGATCGAGGCCTTTTGGGCCACCTTACGGGCGAGTTCGCGGAAGCTCAATGACCAGGACGAACCAGGCTCGCGGATCACGATCGGACGGCCTTCGTCGCCACCTTCGCGGACCTTGGGAGTAATCGGAAGTTGGGCGAGCAGATCGGCCCCGAACTTCCTGGAGAGGATCAGGCCGCCCTCCTGGCCGAAGATGAAGTGCTTCTTGGTGCAGCCATCGCACTCAAACCAACTCATGTTCTCGACGAAGCCCATGACCGGCACGCGCACCTTCTCGAACATATGGAAGGCCTTGCGGACGTCCTGCATGGAGACCTCCTGCGGCGTGGAAACGAGCACCGCGCCGGTAACCGGCACGAGCTGCGCGAGCGAGAGCTGGACGTCGCCCGTGCCCGGAGGCATATCGACGATCAAGTAATCGAGCTGGCCCCAGTCCACCTTGTGAAGGAACTGGCTCACCACGCTGTGGAGCATCGGGCCGCGCCAAATAACAGGTTGG
>CAYXVB010000292.1:0-2604 GCA_964467785.1 uncultured Bacteriovoracaceae bacterium | reverse complement strand
TTGTGGCACCAAGTTCCTCGCGCGCCACGACTACCGTCGTATCGTCGCGTGGCGCAGTGACTTTGGCGACTTCGATCCGTTCGGTGATTTTGAGTTGCTATTTCCGGCGTCGATCCTGGGCTTGGGCGTAGTGGACATGCCGATTCGCTACCTGGACCGCACTTATGGCACGACGAATATCAGTCGTTTCCGTCACGGGGCGATGCTGCTCCGGATGACGTTAATCGGGCTTTTCCGTATCCGGATGGGGCGGGCATAACGCGGCTGCACGAGCCTATAGCTTCGTTCTCCGCGTTCAAGCTCCCGCAGCGGGCAGTAGCCCGCCTTGGTCGCTTTCACTGACGCGCCTCCGGCGCATAGCGGTGCGGCCTCGCTCTAAGCTCGTTCGCTCGCGTTAAGCACGAGGCGAGCCCGAGTAGCGTGAAGTGTAGCAAAAAAAGGCCGCTTTTGCGGGGCGGCCTCTTCGTTTTTGATCTGATCTGGTCTGATCTGGAAGAACGCCCGCGCAATTACTCGCGCGTCCGGCCTTCGTAATCCACTACGCGCTTCATGGTGAAGATGTCGGACTTGTTCATCTTCTCGAAGTCGGTGAACTCGTAATACTTGTCCCAAAGCGCGCTGATGACCTTGCCGGCCAGGCCCCGCGATTTGTCTGAGAGCAGATACGTGGCGAGGTCCGCGGCCTTTTCGGGTGGGACGCCGCCTTTGGATTTTTGCTGCAGGGACTTGTTGTAGAGGTCGTGACCGACGCGATCGGGACCGGCCGCGAGCAGTACTTCGAGGAACTGGGTGTTGACCGCGCCCGGAGCGATGGCGTTGACCCAGATGTTATGCGGGGCGAGCTCGGCGCCGAGCGTCTCGTTGAGGCGCATGATTGCGCCCTTGGAGGCGACATATGCGGTGAAGTTCGCGATCGCGTTCTGACCGCCGCCCGAGAATAGGATGATGCGGCCATCGCGGCGCTTTTTCATGCCGGGGAGCGCGGCCTGAATCGTCATCACGGTGCCCATGACGTTGATTTCCATGCACTGGCGCCACTCAGCGAGCGGATTGCTCTCGATCGGACCGATGGGGCCGTAGATCGCGGCGCCGCAGACCAGGCCAAAGACGGGGCCGAGCTTTTTCTCGGTTTCCTGGATGAAGCGGACGTTGTCCTCTTCCTTGGAAACGTCGCCCGCAACGTACATTGCCGGAACGCCCGTTTCCTTTTGGATGGTTTCGACGGTCTCTTTGAGTTCCTTTTCGGAACGGGCGAAGAGGGATACTTTTGCGCCCTGCTTGGCGCAGGCGATGGCGATGGAGCGGCCGATGCCACGGCCACCGCCGGTGATGGCGACCACTTTACCCGAGAGCGTGTTTTGAGCTGTCATAGTGGCGGGGACGGTAACTGAATTACCTGGAAATAACAAGAATGGCCCAGTGCATTAGGCTTTCCGCCAGGCGCGCCTAAGCCGCGGCGGAAATGCGATGGCGAAATTCTCCGCGCGCTCGGTCAGGTTCGGGCTGTAAAAAGGATCGTCAGGCAACGTCGCTCCCCATTTGCGAAGCATGAAGTCCTGTTCGCGCATGAAGCGAGGGCGGGCAGCGGCGGTCATGTCTGAGCCACGCGAGGCGGACTCGAGGTGAAAGAGCTCCGCGTAAGGCGTGAAGACGATGAAGTAGCCTTTTTCCCGGACCTTGAGACAGAGATCCACGTCGTTGAAGGCCACAGGGAGATTTTGCGAGTCGAGACCGCCTACTTCGTCGAAGACCTCGCGCCGCATGAGCAGGCAGGCCGCGGTCACCGCGGAGTAATTGCAGATGACCTTTGTGCGCGAAAGGTAGCCGCCCTGTTCGGCAGGCAGGAACTTGTGCGAATGACCCGCAACGAGGCCGATGCCGGTGATCACGCCCGCGTGCTGGAGCTTGCGATCGGCGTAAAGGAGGCGCGCGCCCACGGCGCCCACCTCGGGGCGAAGGGCCTGTGCGACCAGTTCCTCGAGCCAACCGGGCTCGATCACCTCGAGATCGTTGTTGAGAAGTCCGATAATTTCACCTCGCGATTCGCGCACGCCACGGTTGTTGATCTCAGAGAAGTTGAAAGGGGCGTCATGGCGGATCACCCGGACACGCGCGTCGCGCTTGAGGAGATCCGCGAGGTAGGAGAGGGTCTCCAGCTCGGCGCTTCCATTGTCCATGATGATCAGTTCGAAGTTGCGATACGAGGTCCTGCAGATCAGGCCTTCGCAGATCCCGCGCAGGAGTTGCACGCGGTCGCGCGTGCCGATCACCAGGCTCACCAGCGGTGGGTTCACCGGGAGGAGGCGGCGCACGCGGTGATAACCGCCGAAGCCCTCCTCGACTACGGCGTTGCGGCCGGTGCGCTGGAGGTGCTCGCTGAGAGCGAGGCGGGCTCGCTCGTGTGCGTAATTCTTCTGGTCTCCGGCCAAGGCGACCGAACCCGGGATCGCGCGCCAGTGGTAGAGTACTTCGGGGATATGCCGTATGTGGGTGCGATCGAGCGCTTCGGTCACGCGCAGCAGCAGGTCGTAATCCTGGCTGCCTTCGAATCCCGACCGCAAGCCTCCCGCGGCGCGCACCCGGTCAGCGCGAATCACCGTGAGG
>CAYXVB010000291.1:0-2648 GCA_964467785.1 uncultured Bacteriovoracaceae bacterium | reverse complement strand
GGCGCCGAATGGAATCCTAAGAACTCTCCCTTTGGTTTCGGCGTCACCTGGCGCAATCGCATCGACCTGAACCTGGAAGGCACAGCCAATGTCACCATCGCCAATGCCGCATCGCCCTCGGGAACACAACCCGTGAGCGGTCGATCGGTGAATGCGAACGCCAATCTGCCGATGCGGATCGATATGGCTGCACACTACGACTTCAACGCCGACTGGACGGGCTTTCTCGGTTACAGCTTCACTCAATACTCGGACGAGGATCGGATCGCTCTTACTGGATTTCCAACAGCGGTCATTCCTACGGGAGAGGTCGACCTACCCCTTGGATGGACCAATATGCAAAACGGGCGCGCGGCTCTACAATACAAGATCGCCGAGGATTTTCGCCTGCGCGCCGGGTATGTCTTCACTTCCCAAGTTTCGTCCAAAGCCAAGGCAAGCCCGATCATTGCAGCACCGGGCAGCGGCCATACCGCGACACTCGGCATGGGAATTCAAGCCATGCGAACGCTCTGGGTGGATGGAGCCCTAGAGTACAGCTGGGATTCCGGAACTGTGGCCAGTTCGGACATCCCCTCAGGGAGTGCCACCGCGCCTGGCGACTATACTGCCCGCGCTTACGCCATCCACCTGGGAGTGACCACTACCTTCTAGATGTCGGCGCAAAGCCTGATTGATTCCACTCGGAAAAGTCTGAATTTTCATCACTTCGTCTCGTGTGTCGACGTCGACGCAATTGGCAACTCACCTACTCCTTAATTAAAATTATTGGTGAGGGGTAATCACATGAACTTTTACTCACCGTGCTGGCGCGCCAAGCACGCTTGGCTTGTGCTTTCCATTGCGCTTGCCGGATGCAATTTTTAACGAGAACAAACTGTTTCGGTCGACGGCGGCACGGCTTTGCAAGCGCCCGGTGTCCTCAGAACCTCCGCAAAGAGCTGCCAATTCAACGGCAACATGGTGCCCTCTGGGGCTTCGGTGATCGCCTACTCCAAGTCAAGCCCAGGCCCCGGAGAGAGTTTCGTCGCCTACATGCAATTCCGGAAATGTAACAATGGGGTCTTGAGCGGCAGCTACACGAATCGCTCCTGCAGCGCGACATCCCCTTCTGCGACCTCCTGCACCTTCAACGGACAACAGGTCGCATCGGGCCAGAGCGTAACCGCGTACTCCGCGACGTCCGCAACCTCGCCCAATACCTGCGCCGGACTTTCGCAGACCCGGACTTGCAACAATGGGTCTTTGAGCGGCAGCTACAGCTATGCATCATGCACTAATCAGCAACAAGCCATGAGCTGTACCCTGCCCTGGGGCGGGAGCATCGCCAGCGGCGCGACCGTGACGGCTTATCAGAGCTCGCCCGTGCCCGCAGGCCAAAGTTGCGCCTCGCAGTCGCGCACCTGCTCGAACGGAACCCTGAGCGGTAGCTACACTTACGCCAATTGCAGCACGGCTGCGGCGCAGGCCTGCACCTTCAATGGTCAGCAAATCGCTTCCGGCCAGAGTGTGACCGCGTACTCCTCTTCGTCCGCCACGCTGCCTAATACCTGCAGCGGTCTTTCACAAACCCGGACCTGCAATAACGGCGTGCTCAGCGGCTCTTATTCGAACTCGGAGTGCAGGGTGGCGGGCACCAATCGCGGATTCGACTGGTTTGAGTTCTACGGAATGCCGACGGACAAGAATGAGATCGATACGCTCAAGATTTCCACGAACATGAACATTGCCCACTCATTCGCGGCGCTGGAATCCCCGATCTGCGCCAACAAAACCTGCGCGATCACGATATCGGCCGGCCAGCTCGGGCAGGCCTTTGATATTTGTCCCGGCGCGCCAAATCACAACGCTTGCTTGAAAATGAACTCGTGGGGAAACATCTGGAGCCTCGTGGCTCAGATCAAAGGAGCGAAGAATCAACCCGTGGCCATCTACTTCATCGATGAACCGTTCTTTGTCGATGCGCTGATGAATGGCGGAAAGTACGCGCAATACGCCTACCCGTCCTATGTCTGCACGCTTCGTCAGGCGATGGAGGCACACGGCGTGAACCTCCCGATTTACACCGTCCTGGCGCTCGGACAGTCCCGGGATCCTGAGATGGTCAAGGAGATCCAAGGCAAATATCCGACGAGCGCCGCATGCGCCGGCGCGAAGAGCCGCGTCGATGTGATTGGCGTGGACTATTATGATTGGCTGACTCCGGCAGAAATCGAAGCCGAATATCAGACGGTGGTAGGTGATACCGGCATGAAGTGGCTATTGGTTCCGCCCGCAACGCTCATGGCCACCCCGGCAGGCAACTTGTATACTGATGACGAGCTGAGCGCTCGAATCTGCGCGTACTATAAAACCGGCGCGCGTCGCCCCTCCGAGGTCGTCGCCTACATGTTCTTCAGATATTCGCCGGAGATCTTGAATGGCAGGCCGCTCGACAACGGTAGCGGTCCGAAAATCTACAGCAAATCCAGAAAACTCATGCTTTACGGCTATGATCAGGCGATCTGCGGAAATTGAGGATCCATCTTCCACTTGTCTGAACGCTAGAAAATAAAAAAGCCTGCATCGCTTTCGCTTTGCAGGCTTTTTTTATTTGGCGTCCCCACGGGGATTCGAACCCCGGTTCTTACCGTGAAAGGGTAATGTCC
>CAYXVB010000290.1:0-2682 GCA_964467785.1 uncultured Bacteriovoracaceae bacterium | reverse complement strand
TTTTGCGATGTGTGCGCGCGAAACATTATTTAAACTTAAGATAAAAAACGCAACCCTTAAAACCGCACTGATAAAATCGTCGAGAATGTGCTTCTTTCTTCGATTTCGCATCAGCGGCCGCTGATCAGAGGGGAGCGTGCGGCCCTATGGCGACGCCTCCACCCGGCAGGGCTCGTCGTAAGGCGTCGAACTCTTGGACACCTGTTTACCTTCGTTACAGGTAAGTACTTGATGCAATTGATCTTTACATATTTTGACGCATTGCGCTACTCTTGTTGAATCGAGAGGGTGCCATGTCGAAATTTGCTGAAACACAAGTTTTCAATAATGCCGAGGTATTTGTCCAGGGTTGGTATTGGGCCCTCCCAAGCAAGGAGCTCAAGAAGGGACAGGTCCGAGGCATCGAGCTCCTCGGCAGGCAGATCGCGATTTTTCGTGGCGAATCCGGCAAGGTCTTCGCGCTCGACGCGTACTGCCCGCACATGGGCGCCCACTTCAAGGAAGGCAAAGTCGACGGCGACTCGATCCGCTGCGGCTTCCACGATTGGAAGTTCAGCTCCGACGGCCGCTGCGTAGATATCCCCTGTAAGAAATACCGCGATCGCACCTCCAACATTCCCTCCGTGGCCGGCTATCACGTGGCTGAGAAGTACGGCTTCATCTGGATCCACGCGGGAGAGGACATGGAGGATCCTATTCCGTATTTTAGCGAGCTCGGACCTGACGCCGAGGTCGAATACCTCGTCGGCCATCGCACTTACCGCCCGTGTCGCCCCGAAGTCGTCATGCTCAACGCAATCGACGCGCATCACTTCAATGCCGTCCATCCTGAAGCGAGCATCCTCGCGGAAGGCTTAGATCTCCATGCCGAGCCGCAGGGCCACCGAATGGTCCGGCTTCGGAACCACTCGGGACTTCCTGACAATTGGATCGGACGCCTGCTCGCGCCACTCTATCGCAAGACGGGCATTCTGACCTAGATAGACGAATACTGGTACGCGTCGACCGGCGTGGTCACCCTGGGTCCGGATTTTTTGCATTTTCACCTGATGTTCCCGCATCGTCCGACGCTGGCGGGCGGCACCGAAGGCCATATGGTCTTCATCACAAAAAAGCGGAAAGGCCTACTCGGGAAGCTCCTTTCGAAGCTCATCTTGGTCGTGACCTACATCGTGGGAACCTACTTCGAAAAGGGCGACCGCCTGATCTTCGAGTCCATCCGTTTCTCCATGAAAGCGCCAGTCAAGGCGGATCACGCCATCATTGGTTTCATCCGGCACACCGAAGCCCAGCCCACGTGCCGGCTTCCCTGGGCTGTCGAATCCCAGAGTCAGGCGGGACTTCGCCGCAAAGTCGTTTCATTGGCCGCGCTCGGCGAACCCGAGGACGGCGCGACCGGGACTTCTGGAGGAAACGAACTATGAAGCACTCAAAAAAGCGCGTTCGCGCTCGAGTCGTCTCGATCCGCGAGCTCGATCTCGCGAAGCGGGAAAAAATGTATCGCCTCCTCCAGAGCTACTACCATGGAGTCAGCTGGGAGCAATTTCAATCCGACCTCACCGAGAAGAACGATGTCATTCTTCTGGAACACCGCGATGACGGAATCTGCGGCTTCTCGACTTTGCTGCAGAAAGAGATCGAGATCGGCGGCCGCAAGGTCATCGGCGTCTTCAGCGGTGATACCATTTTGGAACAGAAATACTGGGGCAGTCCCGCCCTGGGCATCCGCTTCCTGGGTTACCTATGGGGCCTCAAACTGAAGAACCTAGGGACCCCGGTCTACTGGTTCCTCATTTCCAAGGGCTACAAAACTTACCTCTTGATGGCCAATAACTTCAAGACGTCCTTCCCCGACTTGCGGCGCGCGACACCTCACTTCGAAAAATCGCTCATGGACCGTTTTTACTCCGCTAAGTATGGAGCTCATTATCAACCGGAGCGGGGTGTTATCTCTTTTGCCGGCACCGAAACCTGTCGCCTGAAGGAGCAGATCGCGCCAATCACTGAAGAACTTCGACAAAGTGTTCCGCGCGTGGCTTTTTTTGTGAAATCGAACCCGAATTGGGCCGCCGGCGACGAGCTCGCCTGTATCGCCAAGATGACCCTCGATATGCCCGTGCGCTACGCGATCAAGAAATTGATCCTTCCCCGCTCGCGCAAGAAGGCCCACTCGTCTTCGGTGCGCGGTGTTTCAGCGAGAGCGCCGCTTCCGGCAGGTTACGAGCGGCGTATTTCGGTCGTTCGAAAGGGCGCACAATTTCGGAGTGGCTCCCATGGCTGAGCATCAAAGTAAGCTCTGTGAGAAAATCGAGTCTCCCTACCTGATCCTCGGGCAAGTCGAAGGCCAAATGGCGGCCATCGAGCGCATTCTGAATTGCACCCATCGCAAGACCCATGCACGCGACTTCGCCACAACGGATTCCGAAAAATCCGCTCAACCGCTTACGCTTCGCGAGGCGCCGGCGTGGGACGCGGGCTTCTATCGCCTGGACCGTTCCAATCGTTTCCAAGCCCTTTCCACGAGCCGAAAGACGGATCTTCTCATCGAATGCGGGATGGCGACCCTTTCCGAAGCGATGATGATCGAAGTCGCCGGCATGTCCTTCATGGCAAAGATGGCCTTGCTCTCGGAAACTCTGCCCCAGCGAGAACTCTACAGCACGTTCTCCTCCGACGTGGCCA
>CAYXVB010000289.1:0-2830 GCA_964467785.1 uncultured Bacteriovoracaceae bacterium | reverse complement strand
CCGGCGAACTCGTCGTTGAACTGGCGCGCATGATGGGAATGCACAAGCACGGCCGCCGTGATCGCGCCGAGCACGGAAAAAATGAGGGTGACGCTGATGACTAGTCGGGCCTGCAGTCTCACAGGTGCCGAAGCTCCTTCGCCTTTGCCGTGTGGTGATTCCGAAAGTGGAATCAACTCGGCATTCAAAGGCTTTTCGGCAGGTAATCTCAGTGGTTTAAGGAATTAAAAGGGACGATGTGGGTTCCGGCGCCTGGCAATCCGCGGAGGGAGAGACGGCCCAGCGCGTCGGCCTCGAAGTCCTGTTGCGACAGCGATTTGACGGATTCGGGAATCGCAAGGCGCGGATCCTGCGGAATGCTCAGGTTGGAGTTGCGCAGGTAAAATGCGTGCATCGCGGGGGAGTGCACGGCGAAAATCATGAGGTTCGTCAGTTCCGGCCCCGGATGACGGATTACTTTGGCGGGCACGGTCACTTCGCCGCTCGCCGGGATCGTGAATCGGAGGGGCTCCGCCGTGATCGCGCGGACTTGGGGCTGGCTCCCGTTTTGGGTGAAGGCCGGGCTGTTGGACGCCACATAAAAGACCGTCAGGGATTTGCCGCTCCAGGCCTTGAGTCCGGTCAGCCGGATCTCCTGAACGGAAACCGGGGGGGCGGCAAGCGCCGGCGTCGCGAGCAGGGCGCCCAGCCCGGCGAGCAGCGGTTTGAAGGCTCGACTCAGATCACTACGGAAAATCGCTTTCATGGTCATACTTCCTTCGGTCTTCGATCCTTATATTGGCAATCCAATTATACGCCGGGGATGGCGCCGTACTCCATAAAGAGAAGCAAGTGGCCGCTGCTTTCGGTTCGGATATCCTTCAGCTTGATGGGGATCCCGAATACCTCGCTCGGCACAGGAATGCGTTTCATCAACGGACGGGGCTTGGCTTGATAGCCGGCGCTCTTGGCCGCAAGCGTCTCGTGCACCTTGGCCATCACGTTATCGCGGAACATGCTCAAGCGGATAAAGCGGTCCTCCACCTCGGCCCCGTTGACGTCGATGCCATCTATGATCATGGCCGCATCGCCGTTGGAATTGCGTGTCAATCGGACGTTGACGTCGAAAGTGACCTCGATCGGCGAGCGCACCGCGATCGCGGAGATGCCGCTCACCGTATGACGTACTCGAAGCCGGAGCTTGGCGCGGTCATGCTGGTTGATGCCGTCGGCGTGCAACTCGGGGGGGGCCGCCAACGCGATGAAGTCGGTAGCGTTTTCGTTCAATGGGATCTTGTCGAAGTAGCCACGCTCGTAGCTGAGCTGGAGCATGCGGTTGACGAAGATCTGATTGAGAGCGAGCGCCAGGTCATACGAGTTCGGGTCGATGTCTTTAAGCATGAGCAGGACGTCGGGCGCGTCCGGGATCGGAGATTGTTTCGCTTTCTTGGGATCGCGGACGAAACCCCGCAGTCCCACGTAGAGGTGGCTCTTGGTGAGCGTGGTTTCCTCGACGCCGACACCCCAGCGGAAGCGGTCGGAAGGCGGCACTTGATCTCCGGCTCCCGGAGGATTCAGCTCATTGATGTCGTCAAGGCCTTGTGCCGCGAGAGCGGCGAGGTCGGCGTTGATCTTGTTGGGGAGCTGTTTTTCGACGTATTCCTTGGCTAGCGCAAGGAGCGCGCGCGAGAGGCCCGCCTGTTGCTTGAGGATCTCGTCCTCGATCGCCTTCGGGTTGAGTTGGCCCATCACGTGGCCGTTGACCCGGATCTCGACGGTCGGGACAACTAGCGGACGCGCAAAGGTGAGCTGCGTGTTCAGTTCCTGGAGATTGGTTCTCAGCCTGAGGGCTTGGATCGAGAGTCCGTCCTTGGGATTGGCCTGCACGAGGATCGGCAGCAGCACCTTGAGCGGCACGGAGCCTTTGGCGACCCTGATTTCGAGGTTATTGAGACCGAACTGGCCGAGATAGTCATTGGCGAGGTCGGTGGCTCGTACGCTGCTCACGGAAACCTGGACTTCGGGGGCTTCGGCTTCGAGCACGAGCCCGACGCCGTTGGCGAGTCCAGCGGCTTTCTGAGCCGCGAGGTCCGTCCGGATACTGAAGCGGGTGAAGCGCGCTTTAGTGTTGATCGTTCCGATATCGACCTTGGGGCGCGGGTCGTTGAAGTCGAGGTTCATTAGCCACCGTTTGAGCGAGTCGCGTACGGCGAAAAAACTCGATTGCTCACGCTGCACTTTGAGCGGAAGGCCGTCGTTGAGGATGGGCGCCGGGGCTTCCCAGGAAATGCCCTTGAACTGGAGCTCCGAAAAGTCCTTGCCGTTGAGGCGCAGGATCCTTTGCAGGTCATCGGCAAAGACTTTCTGCCCGCGCTGCGTAACATAGACGCCGATCGCGTTGGGGATGGAGTTTTTGAAATCCTCGGCGCGCACTTCCGAACGAATGGACGCCATCTGGCTGCCCGCGAAAAGGTCCACCGTCATTGAATCGGGCTCGCCCTTGGATCCAGCTACCGAGGACATGCGGCTCATGGATTTGTGGGGAGCGGCGCCAGAATAGGAAGCCAGCGCGGATACCGTGCCTACCGCAACCCAAGTGAGGGCATGGCGAAGCGTTCGATTTTTTCCCGCGGATTTCTTGTCTGAACCCGAAAAACTCATATTCGAATGCCATCCTCTGTAAGGTCGGATAGTTCAATCGATATGCCAATGCATCCGGGAATAACTGGGGATTGAAGCCATTGGTTTCCCAGGGCTTAAATCGGTCAGGAGTAAGCGAGGGTGTCTAAGGTTTGGACAGGTGCCGAATGGCCGTGTTTGCTTATCGAATCGGGTGCATCGCCAGCTCTCG
>CAYXVB010000288.1:0-2848 GCA_964467785.1 uncultured Bacteriovoracaceae bacterium | reverse complement strand
TTCGCTCCACATGATTCGCTGCTCTCTGCCGCAAAAGCCTTTCTCTCGGCGGAACGCCCTTTGCTTTTCGCGGGACACGGGATCAAGACCTCGGGCCTGGAAAAGCTGCTGCTGGACACCCTAGAAGCCCTCAGGCTTCCGATTATCGTGACCAGTCATGCCAAAGGCATCATCCCGGAGGAGCACCCGCTTTACTTTGGGACCTTCGGCTTCGCCGCGCCCAAGCGCTCCACCGATTTCCTCAACGCCTACGAACCTGACGCGATCCTATTTCTCGGGACTCGACTGACGGAGCCCTCCTCGGCAGGCTGGTCTCCCCTCCTCGGTAAGCCGGAAACCCGCATCCATGTCGACATGGATTCCGCGCAGCTCGGCCGCATCTATCCGGTCACTCATCCAGTCCACGCGGATCTCACGGATTTCCTGACCGTACTCCTGAGCCTCGTGTTGGAGCGCGAGTCCGCAGGGATCACGCCAGCTTCCGCATCGACACGGCTGCAAATCATGAAAGCGCATCGATATGCGTTCAGCCAGTCGGAAGTCGCCGCCGATCCGTTCGCACCCACCCATCCCGTGGCGCTGATCCAGGCCCTTGATTTCTGGCTGCCCGACAATGTGGTGCTTTTTTCGGACATCGGCAACACAATGGCATGGGTGCTTCATCACCTGAGGATCCGCGAGGGGCAGAACTTTTACCTCCCGCTGGGATTCGGCGCCATGGGCAGCGGCCTCTGCGGAGCGATCGGCGCCAAATCCGCGAATCCGGATCGCCCCGTGATCTGCCTCACCGGCGACTGCACGGCGCTCATGCATGGAACGGAGCTCTTCACCGCGCTGAACGCCGGTCTCGCCATCAAGATCATCGTGCTCAATGACGGCGGACACGGCATGGTCGATCACGGAAACCGGATCATCGGCTTTCCTGACGGTAACGTGCGCTTCGAGAAACCGGTCGACTTCAAGCGCTTCGCGGAATCCCTGGGCGTATGCGGCTATTACGCGGCGAACCTCCACGAATTCCTCCGGCTACCGCTCGAAGAGATTTTCGCATCCCCCAACGCTGCGTTGATCGATATTCAGGTGGACCGATCCGTGGTGCCCCCCATCCAATCGAGAAGCCGGGTGCTCGGCCAGGCCGACAAGAAAATGAATTGAAAAGGAGAATGCCGTGAGCCTCAAGGACATGATTGCAGATCATTACGGCCCATTGACCGCACAGGTTTATGACCAAGCCGCGCGTGAGCTTTTTTTCGCTTATCCTGAAACCCTTTCGGCCATCGCCATGGAGCTGTACTACGGCCGGCGGACGGACCCGGATCAAGTGCCGCCGATCTCGCGAGTCCTTGACCTAGGAACGGGTACGGGCAATCTCTCGCTCAGGATCTCAGAGGAGAACCTCCGCGCCCACTTGAGAGCTGGAATACCAGCGCCCGAACTGAGCATTCTGGGCCTGGACGCCTCCGGGCCGATGAGCGCGATCGCTCAGATGAAATTGCGGTCCACCGGAGTTCGATTCGAGTCAGTTCAAGCCTCCATCCAGGAGACGGCTTCCCGGCTTCAGGGGCTGACTTTTGATGCGATCGTCTCGACTTTCGCGATTCACCACCTCAATTTCTCTGAAAAGGCTGCCTTGTTCCGTTCGATTAAAAG
This sequence comes from uncultured Bacteriovoracaceae bacterium, assembly GCA_964467785.1. Taxonomy (GTDB): domain Bacteria; phylum Bdellovibrionota; class UBA1018; order UBA1018; family UBA1018; genus CAYXVB01. The sequence goes on along the minus strand of CAYXVB010000288.1, from coordinate 1,198 downwards.
CCTACTGCGCAAGGGGGGCATGTTGATCATCGGAGACCGCATGATCCCCGAAAACCGCGCCACGGAGAGGGACTACCATGCGGTGACCGCGCAGAAATTCTACGAAGCGTTTGACGTGGTCGCCGCCACCCCGCCACTGACCGAGCTGATGCGCCAGCTAGATGAAAGCTTTGTCACAGACGGGGATCAGCCTTCAAGCGTCGGGGACCACCTCAAGTGGCTCGAAGAGGCGGGATACACGCGGGTCCGTAGCCCGTTCCAGGCATTTGGATGCGCGGTGGTTTCGGGGATCGCTTAATGTTTCGCGACTCCCCGATCCCATTCCCGTCCGGATGCGGTCGGGCATCCATCGGGACGGCTTGAACGAGACGACAGCACCGCTTTCCGGCCGAGAAAGTGCGGCGTGTCATTTCGGCCTCGTCTTGCTCTGGATTTTGCAAAAACAAAATACTCACAAACTCTTCGTTCAAAACGAAAAAAATTTGGAGTAGGCTCCTCGCTCATGGCGAATACCAATCTCAACAGTTTCCAGACCCGCGCGTCCCTCAAGGTCGGCGGAAAGACCTTCCATTACCACTCTCTCAAGGCATTTGAGACCAGCAGCGGCAAGAAGTTGGACCGCCTGCCCTACTCCCTCAAGATCCTTCTCGAAAATCTGCTCCGCGGCGAAGACGGCATTGCGGTCAAGAAGAAGGACATCGAAGCTCTTGCCAGCTGGCAGGCAAAAGCTGATCCTGAAAATGAGATCCAGTTCATGCCGGCCCGCGTCCTGATGCAGGACTTCACGGGCGTCCCGGCGGTCGCGGACCTCGCGGCCATGCGCGGCGCGATCAAGCGCTTGGGCGGCGACCCGGCGCGCATCAATCCCTTGCAGCCCGCCGATCTGGTGATCGACCACTCGGTCCAGATCGACTCTTACGGCAATAAGGCCGCGCTTCACACCAACTCCGAGCTTGAGTTCCAGCGCAACAAGGAACGCTACGAGTTCCTCCGCTGGGGCCAGAGTGCGTTCAAGGACTTCCGTGTCGTCCCGCCGGACACCGGCATCGTCCACCAGGTCAACCTCGAATTCCTCGCGCACGTCGCGATGACCCGCCAGATCGGCGGCGAGAACTGGGTCTATCCCGACACGATGGTCGGCACGGACTCGCACACCACGATGATCAACGGCCTGGGCCTCCTCGGCTGGGGCGTCGGC
>CAYXVB010000287.1:0-2852 GCA_964467785.1 uncultured Bacteriovoracaceae bacterium | reverse complement strand
TAAAAAAATGCGACTTCCCTCAGGCCGAGGACAGGATCCACCTTTGTCAGTTCGAATTTTCGAAGCCGAAACTTAAAAAACTGGAACTTAAAAAACGACGAGGTGACCCTCTTATCCAGAGAGTCACCCCGTACATTTATTCACAGCTATGGAGGATGTGTCGCTTACTTCTTCGCAGGTTCAGCAGCGGCTGGCTGCTGAGCGGCGGGAGCCTGTGCGTTTGCCGCCGGTTGTGCCGACTGAGCAGGAACGACCGGGCTCGAGGCCGCGGTGCTGGCCGGAGTCGCGTCGAACAGGCTCTTGCGAGCCTGGCCGCCGAGAATCGTCAACGTGAGCGAAGTGATCATGAACACCGCCGCGGCACCTTGGGTGAACTTCACGAAGAAGTTTGCCCCGCCCGAGCTGCCGAAAACGGTCTGGCTCGAGCCACCGAACGATGCGCTGATCTCCGCGCCCTTGCCGGACTGGATCATGATCACCAGCACGAGAAGGACACAGGTGATGACGTGGATAACCGTGATCAGATTTGCCACGATTACTTGTTCTCCTTAGCTTTCTTTTCCTGGAACTTCTTGACCATTTCTTCCTGAACGTTGCGCGGAACCGCAGCGTACTTGGAGAATTCCATGGTGAATTCACCCTTACCCTGCGTGGCCGAGCGGAGGTCAGTCGAGTAACCGAACATTTCATTGAGCGGAACTTCCGCTTCAATGACGGCGTACCCTTCATTGGTCGAAGAGTTGATGATCATGCCACGGCGCTGGTTGATCTGGCCCATGACCGAACCCTGGAACTCTTCCGGAGCCTGGGTTTCGAGCTTCATCATCGGCTCGAGGACGACCGCGCCGGCCTTTTCATAAGCCTCGCGGAAGCCCATGAGAGCGGCCGTCTTGAAGGCCTGTTCGGACGAGTCGACGTCATGGTAGGCGCCGTCGTTGATCGTGACGCGGACACCGACGATCGGGAAGCCGATGAGACGGCCTTCCTTGATCGCCTCTTGGAAGCCCTTGTCGCAAGCCGGGATGAATTCGCGGGGAATAGAACCACCGGTGATTTCATCCACGAACTCATAGCTCATGGCGGCATCGGCCGGGAGCGGCTCGATGAAGCCGGCGACCTTACCGAACTGACCGGAACCACCGGTCTGCTTCTTGTGGGTGTAGTTGAAGTCGCCACGCTTGGTAATCGTCTCGCGGAACGCGACCTGCGGCTTGCCCACCACGACTTCGCAGTTGAACTCGCGCTTGATGCGTTCGCAGTAGATTTCCAGATGCAGCTCGCCCATCCCGGAAATGATGGTCTGAGCCGACTCTTCGTCGCGATGCACGCGGAAGGTCGGATCTTCCTTCGTGAACTTGTTGAGCGCCTTGGAGAAGTTGGCCTGGGAGGCCTTGTCCTTCGGGGCGATCGCGAGCGAGATGACGGCCGCGGGAACGAACATCGAGGTCATGGTGACCTTGACCTTGCCGTCGGTGAAGGTGTCACCGGAGGCGCAGTCGACGCCGAAGAAGGCGACAATGTCGCCAGCGGCGGCTTCTTCGATGTCATGCATTTCATCGGCGTGCATCTGCACGAGGCGCGGAACCTTGACCTTCTTGTCGTTGGCCGAGTTGTAGATCACGTCGCCCTTCTTGATCGTGCCCTGATAGACGCGCATGTAGGTCAGCTGACCGTAGCGGCCTTCGTCGAGCTTGAACGCGAGAGCAACGAACGGCTTGGAGGTATCCGACTCGAGAATGACCTTGGCTTCGTCGTTGTTCTGGTCGAGAGCGATGTTCTCACGCTCGGACGGATTGGGCAGGTAGTAAGTGACCGCGTCGAGCAGGAGCTGAACGCCCTTGTTCTTGTAAGCGGAACCCATCATCACCGGGGTGAAGTTGAGGGTCAGGGTCGCCTTACGGATGCCGGCACGGAGCTCGTCCACGCTCGGCTCTTCGCCGTTGAGGTACTTTTCCATGATGGCTTCATCGAACTCGCCGATGGCAGCGATGAGGTCTTCACGGTACTTCTTGCACTCGCCGAGGATGTCGGCGGGGATCTCTTCAATGCGGATGTGTTCGCCGTTGTCGCCGTCGAAGTAGAAGCCCTTCATCTGGACGAGGTCGACGACGCCCTTGAACTGGTCTTCAGCGCCGATCGGGTACGTGATCAGGTGGGCGTTGTGCGCGAGCTTATCACGCAACATCTGCATGCCGCGGATGGGGTTGGCGCCGGCGCGGTCCATCTTGTTGATGAAGCAGATGCGCGGAACCTTGTAACGCTTCATCTGGCGGTCGACAGTGATCGACTGCGACTGGACGCCGGCGACCGAGCAGAGCACCAGCACGGCGCCGTCGAGGACGCGCAGCGAGCGCTCGACTTCGATGGTGAAGTCGACGTGGCCGGGGGTGTCGATCAGGTTGATCTTGTACATCTCGCCGTTGTGTTCCCACGGGCAGGTGGTGGCGGCGGACTGGATCGTGATGCCGCGCTGCTGCTCTTCCTCGAGGAAGTCCATGGTGGCGGTGCCCTCGTGGACCTCGCCCATCTTGTAGTTCTTGCCGGTGTAGAAGAGGATGCGCTCGGAGACGGTGGTCTTGCCGGCGTCGATGTGGGCGCAGATGCCGATGTTGCGGACGTGGCCGAGATCGGTTTGCATGCTCGTCATGGCGGGGAACCTTCCAGCGGTCGTGGGGCCCGGTCGGGTGTCCGGCGGGCTCTTGTGCGGGTCAGCGGACGGGTCAACGGACTGAACTGCGGACGGGGCGTCGGGGCGAGGGGCCCCGCTCTGTCGGGTCGGCACCTGCGGGTGGGAGTGCCGCGGGTGGTTGCGTAAAGATGTGGTTCGGATCGTGCGGCGTGCCCCCGCGCTG
>CAYXVB010000286.1:1795-2896 GCA_964467785.1 uncultured Bacteriovoracaceae bacterium | reverse complement strand
GATAATGTCCGGGGCGTTCAACTCTAACAAACGCTTCAAACGGTTGTTACGGTTGATCACACGACGATAGAGGTCGTTCAGATCGGAGGTCGCGAAACGGCCGCCATCGAGCGGAACGAGCGGACGAAGTTCCGGCGGAATGACCGGAATCACTTCGAGCATCATCCACTCAGGGCGATTGGAACCGCTCATTTTGAAGGATTCACAAACCTTGAGGCGCTTGGAAAGTTTAGTCCGCTGCGCTTCGGACGAAGTCTGCTTCAGCTCACGCCGGAGCTGGCGCGAAAGGACTTCGAGGTCCACCTTCTTGAGCATATCGCGGATACCCTCGCCGCCCATAACGGCGGTGAAGGTCATGCCTTCGCGAACAAGTTGCGAATACTTCTCTTCGGAAATCACGGCGTTCTCTTCGAGGCCGCTGTTGCCGGCATCGAGAACGACGTAAGCTTCACAATAAAGGACCTTTTCAAGATCCTTCAAGGTGATGTCGAGAAGGGCGCCGATGCGCGAGGGCAGTGAGCGCAGGAACCAAATGTGAGCGACCGGAGTGGCGAGCTCAATGTGGCCGAGGCGTTCACGGCGAACCTTGGACTGAATGACTTCGACGCCGCACTTTTCGCAGACAACGCCGCGGTGCTTCATCCGCTTGTACTTACCGCAGTTACATTCGTAGTCCTTAACAGGACCGAAGATCTTGGCGCAGAAAAGGCCATCCCTCTCCGGTTTGAATGTACGGTAATTGATGGTTTCGGGCTTTTTCACTTCGCCGTAGGACCACTCGCGAATCTTCTCGGGAGACGCGAGCGAAATGCGGATCCCGGTGAAGCTCAACGGATCCTTCGGCTTGTCGAAAAAGTTAAGCAGGTCTTTCATTTTCAACCCTCGGTGCCCCTATTGGGGCAATCGTACTGAATCGTTCTTTAGATCTAACTCGAATCAAAGCGCTTTGCTGATCAGACCAGCTCGCCCTTCGCACCCTTCTCCTCCTCGATCAGCTCCACATTGAGCGCAAGGCTCTGGAGCTCCTTCACGAGAACGTTGAAGGATTCGGGGAGACCCGGTTCAAGCAGCTGCTCGCCCTTGACGATGGCTTCGTACATG
>CAYXVB010000286.1:262-1785 GCA_964467785.1 uncultured Bacteriovoracaceae bacterium | reverse complement strand
TCACGTCGTCGGACTTGACCGTCAGGAATTCCTGGAGAGCGTAGGCGGCGCCATAAGCTTCAAGTGCCCACACTTCCATTTCCCCGAGTCGCTGACCGCCGAACTGTGCCTTACCGCCCAGCGGCTGCTGGGTGACGAGGCTGTACGGACCGATACTACGAGCATGGATCTTTTCCTCGACCAAGTGATGTAGCTTGAGCATGTACATCACACCGACCGTCACTTCTTCAGCGAACGGTTCCCCCGTCACGCCGTCATAAAGTGTAGTCTGGCCGCGGGCCGGCAACTCAGCCAGCTCGAACAACTTGGCGATATCCTTTTCGGACGCCCCGTCGAACACCGGAGTCGCGACATGGATGCCATTCTTGAGATGCATCGCCATCTTCTTTAGCTCGGCTTCGCTAGCCTTTTCGACGTACTTTTCGACCTCGGCGGTCGGGAAGGCGTCCTTGAGGACCTTGCGTAGCTTGTCACCCTGGAAGTTTTCGACGTAAGCCTGAATCTTTTCGCCGATACCGAGGGCAGCCCAGCCAAGGGTGACCTCGAGGAGCTGACCGATATTCATACGCGAAGGAACACCAAGAGGATTAAGGACCATATCCACCGCGGTTCCGTTGGCCATGAAAGGCATATCTTCCATAGGAAGAATACGCGAAATCACGCCCTTGTTACCGTGGCGGCCTGCCATCTTGTCGCCCACTTGGAGGCGGCGCTTAATGGCAATCTGAACCTTAACCATCTTGATAACGCCCGGAGCGAGTTCATCACCTCGCTTTAGCTTATCCGTCTTCTCCTTGAAGACGTACCGCACGGCTTCGATCTTTTCCTTGGCCGTCTTCATGATCGTCGTGACTTCCTGCTCCAGCTCTTCCTTCACCGGAATGAACCCGAGAAGGTCGAACGGAACGGCAGTCAGTGTATCCTTGTCCAGCTTCTGGCCCTTCTTCAAGAGCTCTTCTGAGCCGTCTTCAGAAAGCAGCTTGCCGGTAGTCATCGAACCATCGAGAATCTTAACGATCTTGGCGAACGCCGACTGACGGATGGCGTCCACTTCAATCTTCTCATCACGACGGATCTTGGCCACCTGCTCTTCAAGAATTGACTTGGTGCGCTCGTCCGGCTCCGTGCCTTCACGAGCAAAGACCTGGGCGTTAATCACGATGCCCTGGACGCCCGAGGGGACCCGCAGGGAGGTATCGCGGACATCACCGGCCTTTTCGCCGAAGATCGCTCGAAGGAGCTTCTCTTCAGGGGAAAGCTGAGTTTCACCCTTCGGCGTCACTTTGCCGACGAGGATGTCGCCCGGCTTCACTTCAGCGCCAATGCGGATAATCCCGCTCTGGTCGAGGTCCTTCAGGGCCTCCTCGCCGACGTTCGGAATGTCGCGGGTGATTTCTTCCTTACCAAGCTTCGTATCGCGGGCAACACATTCAAACTCTTCGATGTGGATCGAAGTGAAGGTGTCTTCCTTGATCAAGCGCTCGGAGATCAGGATCGAGTCTTCGAAGTTGTAGCCGTTCCAC
>CAYXVB010000286.1:0-252 GCA_964467785.1 uncultured Bacteriovoracaceae bacterium | reverse complement strand
TCCACGGCATGAACGCGATTCGGATGTTCTGACCGAGAGCCAATTCACCCGCGTCCGTGCCAGGACCGTCCGCAAGGACATCTCCAGCCTTAACTCTGTCACCAGCGTTCACAACCGGGCGCTGCGTGACACAGGTGTTCTGGTTGGAACGTTGATACTTAGTCAAGTTATAAATGTCGACATCGGAACCGACTTCTACGGACCTTGCACTCGTGCGACGAACCACAACCTTTGTGCCGTCAACCATCACGA
>CAYXVB010000285.1:0-2904 GCA_964467785.1 uncultured Bacteriovoracaceae bacterium | reverse complement strand
ACCGCTTCAAGGGTCTCTTGAAGCTCCCGTACACGCCCAAGACGCCGACAGTGCCGATGGGCGAGCGAGGCGACTACAAGCCCCGCCTCGGCCTCAACGCCAAAGTCCGCGTCGGACTCAGCGAAGACGGCGAGTGGGTCACGCTCTACCTGCCGGGCAACATGGGCCGCATCCGAAATCACGTCAACGCTTACATACTTAACCGGCCTTTCAGGCAGTTCTGCCTGCTTTGAGCTCGAACGCCCCTCTCTCCATTAATTTTCTATTGACCCTCTACCATACTAGAGGGTTTATGTTGGTATCATGAAAGCGATAGAGAGCCTGACCGTCGGGCAGGTTGCCAAGCAAGCGGGCGTAAAGGTCCAAACGCTCCACTACTACGAAAAAGTTGGGATTCTAAAGCCCGCGTATCGGCGCGAGTCGGGTTACCGCGCCTATGACCGAGGCGCGATCCGCGTCCTGCGATTTATCAAACATGCCCAAGAACTCGGGTTTTCTCTGGAGGAAATCCAGGATCTCCTGAAGCTTAAGTCGGTGAACGGCTCGAAATGCGAGGACATTCAAAAGAAGGCTCACATTCACTTACTGGACGTGAAGGAGAAGATCGCTCGCCTCGATCGAATCCAGCACGTGCTCGAAGAACTGATCGGGAAATGCCAGAAACGGAAGGCAGGCTCAGCATGCCCCGTGCTGGACGCTTTGGACCGGGAGGGCTAGCCGATGTCCAGCCGAGTACAGAAAGGAAGTCTTGCGGGAAGCCTCGTCACCGCATTTATGGCGTCAGCCTGTTGTCTTGCGCCGCTCGTTTTCTCGTTCCTCGGAATCAGCAGCGTGGGTTTTCTCATGAAGTTCGAGGAGTATAGATCCGTGTTCATTGCGGTGGCTCTCACGCTTCTTGGAGTCGCGGGATATTTTACATATCGGAAAAAGCCAGCTCGGGAATGTTCGCCGGAGTCTTCGTGTGCGAGCCCTCGCGCAGACCGGCTGAACAAGATTATTTTTTGGACTGCCGCCACCCTGGCGACACTCATGATCCTCTATCCAACGATTGAGGCTCATTTCGGGGACTAAGATTTGAGGAGAACGACCATGGAAGAAAATAAAAGCGATCCGGCCCTCGATCTCATGCGTGATTTCTCGAAAATCGCCAAAGGGACAACAGCCCATATTCAGAAAATGCGCCAGGACGTGATTTACTCAGACGGAGCCGTGCCCGCGAAGTTCAAGGTGCTTTCGGCTTTGCTTTGGTCAATTTCGGCGCGTTGCGAGCCTTGCGTGCGCTGGTACGCGGAGCGCGCCGCGAAGGATGGCGTTAGTGAGCCAGAGCTTGGGGAATTTCTGGCGGTCGCCTCGACGATGGGCGGCTGTGTTGGAGAGATGTGGGCACTCAAGGCTTACGAGGCATTCAAATCACCACGGGGATCAGCCGCAGAGCCGGAAACCTGCTGCCGGTGAACCGAAAGAGGAGCATCCAATGAACAAACGACATCTTGCCGTGCTTTCCATGTTTTGTTTGATGGCGTCTTTGCCGTCAACGGGGGCGGATCAGCCCGACAAATACAGCGCCAAGATGGTCATTCCTAAAAATGCCGAACTTCTTAAAGAAGGCGACCAAATGCCAGTGCTGGGCCTGAACACGCTCAGGGATGCGTTTAACGATTCGAGCGCGAAAGTGCGCGTGGTGTCCATACTCTCCCCAACCTGCTCGGCCTGCCAAGAAGGGCACAGAGCGGTGAAAAAGGTATTTTCGGATTTGAGATCCGAAAGGTTGAAGGGGTTTCTAGTGTGGCTCCCCATGCGATCGAAGGACGACGCTCGGATGGCTCTTGCCCAATCGACGGACTTCAAGGATGGGCGTATCGACTTGCAGGGCTGGGACGCGAATAAGGAAATCGCTAACCAGTTCTCGAAAACGCTCAACCTCAAGGTTAGTGCTTGGGACGTGTATCTCGTCTACGCCCCCGGCGTGAAATGGTTGAACGAGGCGCCGCCAGTCCCGACGTTTTGGATGCATCAGTTGAGCCCTGAACAGGGCGGAAACCCAAAGCAGTGTCTCAATGTCTCCAAGCTCAAGTCCGAGATAAAAAGCCTTCTTTGATCTTGATACGAACTCTCGCTCATTAGGGTAAACAGGATCATTCGCGTTCGTCCGGTCCTTCCTATTGGAGAGGGACTTGGATGGAAACCGCTGGCGTTCATATTTTTTGCGGGCATTGCGCGCATTCGTTTCTGATTTGCCGATCCTGCTATCGCGGTCACCGCTATTGTAGCGAACCATGCCGTGAATCCGGTTACAGGGCACGGCGCCGCGCCGCAAGGCAAAGGCACGAGTCTTCGCCTGAAGGCCGACAAGATCATCGGGACCGGCAACAGGAGTATCGGGACCGCAAAAAGAATCGAAATTCTCCGACGTTTTCTATGCCATCCGTGCCGGATAAAGGTATCGGCTGCGAAAAAATTCCTCTAAATCCAGCCGAAAACATGCTGCCAGCCGCGGCAGAACGGCAAACCACGGTTACTTTCGGAACCGCTGGGGCCGTCTGTAGCCGCTGCGGATGTGGAATTTTCCGGATTTACGGGGGAAGCGATGAATTCACAAAAAAAGCGCGGCAGCCGCGAGACGAGTGAGCCGCAGCAAGTCTCATTCGGATGGGCCAGCTCGTCGCTGGCTGACTCCCATCGGCTGATCGCGGTCTACCGGCTTCTCGGCGGCAATGATCGACTGCTGAAATTCATTTTCGACCTCCGTTCGCCGAAGCTGCGGCTACCGCCGGACACGCTGCTCGCCGAGGCCGCCGGTCTCAGTCACGGCGAGCAGCTGCTCGTTCAAGCCGGAATCGACCTTTGGTGCGGCCAGGGGCGATTCAATCTCGCTGACGCGCTCGAGACCTGGGACGAGGAAAT
>CAYXVB010000284.1:0-2944 GCA_964467785.1 uncultured Bacteriovoracaceae bacterium | reverse complement strand
ATCGTGACCCCGATTTATAAGATCAACGAAGCCCTCACCACGAAGAATTATTGCAAGGAGGACCTGATCCGCCGAATCGTAGCCCTGGCGGGCCTCCAGTCCACCGAGGATCTTTTCATCGTGCGTGTCGACGCGCGGGGCGGCACCGACGCCTGGCAGGTCTTCGCCCCAGAGTGCCCGGGAGGCTACTATGACGGTGAATTCAAGCCCAGTCTGGCCGGCGACCGGTGCCTGCTCCACAGCTACCCGTCGATGCCCGATCAACTTCAAAGGCTCGAAGCCTTCGGCGATTGCCGCTGGAAGTCCGCCCATAAAACCGGCGCCGGCTCGAGTGACGTCGCAGTGCCCACGGACCCGCGACTCACGGGCCGGGGCAGCCGAAAATCCGGGGCGGCGGAATCCACTTCGGAACACGTGACGAAAACGTCCGAGCCCCGTTCCGACGCCGTCAGCCAAACCGGCTCAGCCGGCCGCGGCGAGTAAGCTTTGTCACGACCGCGGAAAGACTGTCGATATTTCCATTAGGAATATTCTGTCGACAATCGACTTGTAGACAAAATATTACACAATCCGGATTCAACTCGGGTTTTCCGTTGTCGATGCGTATGACGCCCGATATAACGCATCGCATTAAACAACGGGGCCCGGCAACACAGAGGAGCCGGGTCCACCAAACGAAAGGAACCCCCCATGTCCGCATTCAATTCATCTCTTTTCCGCGCCCTCACCCTCGCCCTCCTCTGCCTGAACGCCCCCTCCGCCCATGCGTTCATCATGACAGGATCGACCTACTCCTACGGCTGCGCCCAGCATGACGCTGGCTGCAACGCCCTCATGACCACCACCAGCCTTCCGACCGTGATCGTCGGCGGCACTGAAATGGACATGACCTCGCCCGAAGCTTCCGACCGCCTGAGCGCCGAAGCCCACGGCATGGCCGATCCGGTCATCGTCACCCATATCGCGCGCAACACCGGCAGCGACGTCGACACCGTCATCCAGACCGTGATCCAGATCGAATCGCAGGGCCGTAGCGCGACTCCCGACGAGATCGCCGCGCTCCTCACCCGCAAGTGAGAGGTCACGGACCATGCGGCGAATCCACTACAAAGCCCTCCTCTACAAGCTGATACTGGGAATTCTCTTAGTTCTCACCGGGGCGGCGTCCCACGCGGCCGCGCCCCGGTGGGACGCCGCATCGATCCGGAAGATTCACTTTTTGCTCGCCTCCGACCAGGGGCTGGGACGCTCCTCCTTCGGACACGCCTACCTCCGGCTGAGCCACGGCGATCAACCCGCCCTCGATGACGATGTCCTCGAGTTCGTCGCCAGCGAGCCGGTCAACGGGTTGCTCGGCTAAGTCCGCGCCCTGGGCCTCGGGCCCACCATGGAACGCGGCGTGGTGGTGGCGCCCTATTCCCGCATCATGAATGAGATGAACTTCGTCTCACTCCGGGACCTCACCAGCCACGAGCTCGCACTCACCGCGACCCAACGTGCACGGATTCTCTCCCGCCTCAATGAAATCGTCGCCGACGGACGCTTCGGAAATTACCGGTTTTTCACTGACAATTGCGCCTCGGCGGTGACCTCGATCTTCAAGGAAGCGGGCGTCCCCATCCCGGGAGATATCCGTGCTCTGGTGCCGGACCGCATCCCGGCGCTCCTCCGGGACGCTGGCCTGATCGCCTCAACCGCGACGGATTACAATCTTCAATCACGCAGGGAACTTCACTATGCCCGTTTCGCACCGGCCCTGATCCCCGTTTTCCCTCGATTCTCCGACTTGCAGTCCCTTCTGCTTTCGCCCGAGCAGGAAAAGCGCCTGCTCGGTCTTGAAAAGCTCCTCGAAGCCTCCCGCGCCACCGGACTTCGCACGGAGTCCCTGCGCCAGTACCTGAACGGATTCAAATTCCTCGAACCACTGATCATCCGCGATCTCCTCTCCCGCATGATCCGGGGTGAAAACCTCCTGAAACAACCCTCGCTCCCTTCATTCCGGCTGGATCTTCCGGTCGCGGACTCCGGCTTCGGCTATCAAGTCACGCCCGGCACTCCAGCGGTCGTCCCGGCCGAAGACGGCGGCTTCGAGCTGCAGATCGACTTCCAGTACCATCCGGAAATCGCGCTCCCCGGAGGACAAAGCGGATCCCTCCACATCCGTCTTCCGATTCCGGGACTCCGCCGTGCGGAGGATTCCGCGGACCTCATTTATGCCGATCACAAAGTCGGAGTCCTGGGCCTCCGCTCCATCCACGGCCAGGATATCGCCCTGTACGGCCTGATCTTCATTCCCCAAGTCCATCGCGTCGATTCGACCACCTGGGCGGGCGAAGTCTTCGTGTTGCTAGATCCTGACACCGAAGTCCGCACGGCGGGCGCTCAATCCCCCGGATCGAGCCCCAACGTGCCCTCTCAGACGGCTATCCTTCCGCTTCTGAACACAGATCCCGCGCGTCCGTCTTGCTACGGCTTCGTCGAACTCGAACAGGCGCTCCTCACCCGCGCTCTCTTCGCGCCCGAGCTTCCGGCCCTTCCCGAGGCCACCAGCCTGGACTTGGTCCATCGAACGCTGAACGGGGCTCTGATCGTGATTCCCGGCTTTGCCAATGCCGCATCCTGGCTCTCTTCCCTCGACGAATCCCGTTTGAGGGAAGTGATCTTTCAGTACAATCGGTCGAACTACGGCACCTTGAAAGGCGCCGTGGAGACCTGGGCCCGGAGCGAGGAGCTGTCCACCCAGGACCTGCTGACCCTCGGTCGACTGGCGCAGGCCGGTCAGCCCACCCCGGTCTACATGCGGGCGCGAGGCAATGAAGCCCATGCACTCCTGATCCTGGACGTGATCGACGAAGGCACCCAAGGACTCCGACTGATCGCCTATGATCCTAACCTGGGCCTCGTGCGGGATGCCTTCCGCTTTCATCGGGAAGATTCGAAGATC
>CAYXVB010000283.1:0-2966 GCA_964467785.1 uncultured Bacteriovoracaceae bacterium | reverse complement strand
ATAATAATTACAAAATTAATGTGTATTTTTACACCTGCGTCTCGGTCGACACACCTTGACCGTGCTACTCGAAGGGAATAGGGGATCCCTCATTTGCTGTAGGAGGTCTCACCCCAGCATTTAAGCTCTCTGGTGCCGCTGGCGATTCCGTAAGAGTGGCTCCGATTATTTGAGCGGAATCAAGCTGGGTGTCACAGTCCGCTGGTTCATGGTTCCGAGTTGGCTGTAGGTGTTCGCGCCCCAGCATTTGAGAATTCCCGTGCCGCTCACGATTCCGCAAGTGTGCGATTCCTGGATGAGGATGTCGGTATAGGACGTACCCGCGTCGATCAAGGTTGGTGACTTCCGATCCGTCGTCGTGCCGTCCCCGAGCTGAGCGTAGGTATTCGCCCCCCAGCATTTGAGAGCTCCCGTACCGCTCACGACGCCGCAGGTGGAGTAAGTTCCAGCGGAGATCCGCGAGTAGGAGGTACCGACATCGATCGGGGTAGGAACGTTGCGATCGGTCGTCGTGCCGTCCCCAAGCTGTCCATAGCTGTTGCTGCCCCAACACTTGAGCGCGCCGGTTCCACTGACGATTGCACAGGTATGCTGTGTCCCGAGCACGATCTGGGAGTAGGAGGTGCCGGCGTCGATCGAGGCGGGCGTGCTGCGATTGGTAGTGGACCCGTCCCCGAGCTGACCGGAGTTGTTATAACCCCAGCATTTGAGAGTCCCTGTGCCACTGAGCAAACCGCAAGTGTGATACCCTCCGGCCACGACTTGGGAGTAGGACGTACCGGCGTCAATGAGTGTGGGTGTTTTCCGTTGGGTGACCGTGCCGTCCCCCAGTCTTCCATAAGAGTTAGTTCCCCAGCATTTGAGAGCGCCGGTGCCGCCAACGATGCCACAGGTGTGCGCTTCCCCAGCGGAGACTTGCGAATAAGATGTGCCAATATCGATCGAGACCGGATTCATGCGATTAGTCGTCGAATCGTCCCCGATTGCTCCATAGAGGTTATAACCCCAGCACTTCAGGGCTCCCGACCCGCTCGTGATTCCGCAAGCGTGGTAAAAACGGGCAGAAACATTCGAGTAGCTTTGTGTCGGATCCACCCGCGTGGGCGCTTCCCGATTGAGCAGGGTGCCGTCGCCGAGCACTCCATAGTCGTTCTTTCCCCAGCAATAGAGCGCTCCAGTGCCGTTGAGCGCGCAAGTGGCTGCGGAGGCGAGACTTAATTGCAAAGGCGCGAATCCTGGAGAGGCTTGAGTCGGTAGATAGTAGGTGAATGAGCCTCCGTTACCCTGCTGACCGAAAGAATTGGATCCCCAGCATTTGAGGAGGTTCGCGCTGGTGATGCCGCAGGTGTGATCATAGCCTACCGAGACTTGGACGTAGCTCGTCCCTGCGTCGACTACGACGGGTACCAGACGGTTCGTGTAAGTTCCGTCACCTATTAAGCCATTGGAATTGTATCCCCAGCATTTGAGGGCGCCGGTGCCGCTGACAATTCCGCAACTGTGGCTGCTGCCAGCCGCTATCTGGGCATACGAAGTGCCGGCGTCGATCAAGGTGGGTGAGCTTCGGTCGGTGGTCGTACCGTCGCCAATCGTTCCAAGCCCATTGCCTCCCCAACATTTGAGCGCTCCGGTGCCGGTGACGATTCCGCAAGTATGGCCAGCTCCGGTCGATATCTTGGAATAGGACGTGCCACCGTCGATCAACGTGGGGGTCGAACGATCCGTCGTCGTTCCGTCTCCGAGTTTTCCCCTGTAATTGTCTCCCCAGCATTTCAGATCCCCATAACCGCTGACGATCCCACAGGTATAGTTGCCCCCGACTGAGACTTGGACGTAGGGGGTACCGGCATCAATCGTCGTGGGTACCCTACGATCCGTTGTTGTACCGTCTCCGATGTTTCCTTTGCTGTTTTGTCCCCAGCATTTGAGATCCTTAGTGCCACTGACAATTCCGCAAGTATGCGAGGAGCCGGCGCGGCTGGAAATCTGGACATACGAAGTGCCGATGTCAATCGCGGTGGGGGTGCTCTTGTCGACAGCCGTATTATCTCCGAGCTCGCCTGAGGTGTTCTTTCCCCAGCATTTGAGTGCGCCACCGGCGGTCATACCGCAGCTATGCATGAACCCGTTGACCACCTGGCTGTAGGAAGTGCCGGCGTCAATCAAGGTCGGCTTGCTCCGATGGGTGGTTGTGGCATCTCCGATTTGTCCAAATCGATTATTGCCCCAGCATTTGAGTGCTCCGGTGCCGCTTAAGATCATGCACGAAAATTGGTATCCGGTGGAGATCGACGCGACCGTCGCGGCCGGGTTCTCGTCGCGGATCAGGAGGTTGTACTGATCGTTGGTGCTCACGATGAAGTTCTCGGCGAGTGACGGCCGCTGGAGCTGGACGAGGAGGTTTCGGTCGGATTGATCGGCGCCGCTTGGAATCACGAGATAGGGAATATTCAGGGAGGTGGCGCCCGCGGGGATGGTGACCTCGGTGGCGGTGAGATCGTCGTCGGTACCAGCGACCGCGGTGCCCGCTCGTTTCAGCGGGATCTTCAAGTCTCCAAGCGAAGCCGGGGAGAGACTCAAAGTCAGGGATCTTGCCCCCGCGCTTTCTGTGACCGCCTCGCTGAAAGAGGATTGGTTTATGGAAATGCTGTGAGTGACGGCGTCGACCAGGATCTTGGCCGCGGGCGGCGTGATCACGGCGCTTGCAGCGAGGTTCTGGGAATCGGAAATCCTGGCAATGGCGCCGCCATTGAGGTCGATCGTAGGGGTCGTTACCGCGCCGGCGCTGTCGAAGTCTCCCCATTGGGGTTGATAGACAAAGGTGAGAGTGGAGGTTCCTGAGCCGCTCGCGTAATTGGCGTAGCGGGTGACGCCGCCGACCGAGAGGGGTATTCGGGGAGTGCCGCTCACGGTGGCGGTATCGGAAAGGGCGACGGAGTAGGTGACGTCCTGATTTTGATAGTAGA
>CAYXVB010000282.1:0-3021 GCA_964467785.1 uncultured Bacteriovoracaceae bacterium | reverse complement strand
TTACGGTAGCGGGGCAGGAGCGCTGCGTGATGGATGCCCATTCCGTGTTTGAGGAGCTTTTGGATTTCCTTGCCGTAAGGGCTATTGAATTTGTAGCCCTCGATCTCCTCGGCGATCCGCTTCTTCTCCTCTTTGGTGCAGAGATCGACTGAGAGGAAGTTTTGCGCCTCCTCCGCGCATTCGCGTTGGGTGAAGCTGACGAGGTAGATTGGCGCGCGGTCTTTTTCGACGAGCTTGGCGACCGCTTCATGCAAGGGGATCTCGGAATACTGGAAATCCAGTGGCACGGGGCGTTCGGCGCTTTTCACGACGACGGTTTCGCGCCCGGTGAGTCTCGTGAGTTCCTGCTCGAAAAAGGCGGTGTCGCCCAGGGTGGCCGACATGAGCAGGAAGCGCGACTGAGGTAGCGTGAGCAGCGGTACCTGCCACGCCACGCCTCGCTCGCGGTCGGAGTAGTAGTGGAATTCATCCATGATGACATCGTCGATCGGGGCGCGCGCGCCGTCGCGGAGCGCGTCGTTCATGAGGATTTCTGCAGTGCAACAGATGATTGGAGCTTCGGAGTTCACCGTGGCATCACCGGTGATCATACCGACGTTGTCGGGGCCGAGATCCCGACACAGCGCAAAGAACTTCTCATTGACGAGGGCCTTGATTGGCGAGGTGTAGTAGCAGCGCCGCCCCGTAGCCAGGCTTTGAAACTGAAGGGCCAGGGCCACCATCGACTTGCCGGAGCCGGTGGGCGTGTTCAGAATGACGTTCTTTCCGGAGAGCAGCTCGAGGATCGCTTCCTCCTGCGCCGGATAGAGCTCGAGATTTTTGCTTTTGACGAACTCAAGGAAGCGGTCCAAAAGCAAGTCCGCCATGTTCTCAGGGTTCGCCTGAGCGCGCGTGGGGAGTAGATCCAAAAGAGGCCATTGGGAGTTGGGCGACATGAGGCATTAGATACCACAAAAAGCGCGACAACACTCAAGGGCCGCGTTAACCTGAAGGCGGAGAACTTATGGCAGCCCGCCCCGCCTTCAAAAAGACGGTTTTTGATAATGGCCTCACTCTGTTGACGGAACGACTTTCGGATTACCGCAGTCTGTCGATCGGAGTCTGGGTCAAGACCGGCGCGCGGCACGAAAGTCCTTCCGAGGCCGGGCTCTCCCATTACCTCGAGCACATGTTATTTAAGGGAACCGCCTCACGCACTGCGCTCGAGATCGCAAGAGCGGTGGACCGGGTCGGGGGCGAGTTCAACGCTTTCACCGCTCGGGAGTACACCTGCTTCCATATCTTGCTCCTCGACCGGGACGTGGATCTCGGTCTGGACATTCTTTCGGACGTGATGCTCAACTCGGATTTCAACGCCGAGGAGTTCGAGCGCGAGCGCAAGGTGATCCTCCAGGAGATCGCCATGGTGGATGAAAGCCCCGAGGAGCTTGCGTATGACTTGTTCTTCGACCGGATCTTTCCTCGTCACGGTTTGGGACGTCCCATTCTTGGATCCGAAACTGGCATCAAGCGAATGAAGCGCGGGGATATGCTGCGATTCTTCCGAAAGCATTACCGGCCTGATCAGGTGATCCTCTCGGTTGCGGGCGATGTCTCCCATGACTACGTGAAAAAAGAGATCGGCGGTCTGATCCGTGCGGCCTGGCCGGGGCGCCCCGCCGCGGGACGAGCTGCAAGGCCGGATCGGGGAGGCGAACCAGCGCCCAAGATCAAGCCGGGATGCTGGTGGGCCGTGCGTCCGACTGAGCAAGTGCATCTGATCTGGGGGATCGAGGGTCTGCCCTATGCTTCGAAGGATCGCTTTGCGGCGCTGCTGCTCAATATCTACTTGGGCGGCGGGATGAGCTCGTCGCTCTTCCAGGAAATCCGCGAAAAGAAGGGTCTGGCTTACACCGTTTATTCGAGTCTATCGCCCTATTCGGACAGCGGCGTGTTCACGGTCTACGCCGCCACGGGGATGAACCAGGTGGCCCTCTGCCTGCGGCTGATCGAGGAATGCGTTGAACAGGTCCGCAAGGACCTGCTCCCTGACGACGAGATCCAGATGATCAAGGACAATCTCAAGGGCACCGTGCTCCTGTCCTCGGATAATGTGGAGTCCCGGATGTCGGCGATCGCCAAGGCGGAGATTTTTCTGGGCGAGTACCATGACCCAGAGAAGATCTGCGCCCAGATTGATGCCGTCACCGCGGCAGACATCCGGCGCGTGGCCCGTAAGCTCTTCGCTCAGGACGGGCGCAGCGTGCTCTTGCTAGGACCCAAACCTTCGCGTCAGCTTCGTTCAAAGCTGGCGCCGGTTATGATCTGATCCACTCCAGCAGCATCGCGAGCGCCGGGAGAAGAATCGAGCCGACCATGGCTTCGCCTGCCACCAAACCCGAGGCCAGCGGTGCGGCGTAAAGGTCGTACGACCCGCCCTTTTCGTGCGAAAGCTTGCCCCAGATCGTCGCGATGACCGAACCGAGCGCGGTGCCGATCATCAACGAAGGGGGGAGTATCAGCGCGAAGCCGAGCGCGGCGGGGATCGGAACCCACCAGAAAATCGGCTTCTCGTGGCCTTGGGCGTCCTTTTTGTGAAAAGAGAGAAGCAGTTCAAATACAACGCCGATCGCGATGGCGACGAGCGAGGCGGTCATCGCACCGCGCGGCAGGTTCTGAAGGCCCTGTTCCATGACGATGGCAAGAGTCGCAATCTTGAGGCCCGTGGGCGCGGAGAGCTGGCCGGGATTGAGGCCGATGCCATAGGTTTTCTCGAGCATCGTGAACATCAGCGGCGTGAGCAGGGCGCCGACCGGGATGACGATTAACTGCGCGAGGATCAGGGTCTTGAACCGACCGCCCAGGCGCTGCGCTAGCCAGAACGAGGGGATGACATTCTCGGAGGCCGCCTGCGGGTTGGCGCTGATGTAGGCGGCGGCGAGATTGGAGCGAATCTGAGCGGGCCAGATCAGGCCAAAGAGAAACTGCGTGGCATTAGCCATGAGCGAAACGGGCCCATTGCCCGTGATGCCCAGCACGCGC
>CAYXVB010000281.1:0-3021 GCA_964467785.1 uncultured Bacteriovoracaceae bacterium | reverse complement strand
TGGGAGCGCCAGACCGCTTGGTCATAATTGAAGGCTGGATCACGGACTTCGAGCTTGGCACCGAAAGCAAAGGGCAACGTCGCGAGAACTACAACTGCAAGCAGAAGACGGAACGAAAATTCAAACACCATCATCGTGCACCGTTTCATTCTGCAGCGTCCTTCTTCTTGCGGGCATCGAAGACCCGGGCAGTGGAATCATCCGATAGATAGATCGAGAAATCTTCAGCCGTATAACCCTGGAACTTCAGCTCTGACTCCGCTCCTCTTTCGAGAAGCAGGCGCGCGATGGCGGTATGGTGCTTTGCGACCGCGATCATGAGGGGAGTAACCGGGTTCCGGGCATCGCTGACGTTTTCATTAATGTCTGCGCCCTGGTCCAAAAGCCCGCGAACCTTCGATTCGTTTCCATCGACGACAGCCTTGGACAATGCCGCAAACGCTACGGGAGCAGTGGGGAGCAGCTTCCCGCCCGTGGCGGAAGTCCCTGAAGTATTTCCCATGTTATTCGATGTACAGGATGCCAGTCCGAGGAAGAGCAGCCCGTAAATAATGCGTCTCATTCCCGGCCATGCTGCAATGAGCAGGCCAGCCGCGCAATCGCGCCCGCGCATTTTAAGCTGTCTTAGGATTCAGCTACGGTCCAGAATTGAGACTCTCCATCAAGAATCGGACTGGATGGTCCATAGATGGTCCATAAATGATATTATCGTTTTAATACTACGTACCAAGGACACGAGATGCATCGGATCGCCTCCTTTATCCTAGGCCTCGCCCTCCTCACTTTCCATCCGGCCGAGGCCTCCGACCCCGAGGCACCGACTTCGCAGCAAAAGGGGCTCGGAGTCTCGGGAAGCACTTCGCTATATTCGGACTACCTCTTCCGCGGGATCACGCAGACCAAGGGCGAGCCCGCGATCCAGGGCAGTGTCGAGCTCAATCATCCTATGGGCCTCTACGCGGGGTTTTTCGGGTCCAACGTTTATTTCCCGGGTTACGCGACTCATCTCGAGCTGGATTTCTACATGGGCTATCGTCACCTGCTCGCCAGGGAGCTGACATTCAGCTTGGGCGTGATTCGTTACAACTACTCCTTGTCACCGACTCTCAACACCTGGGAAATCCCCCTCAAGTTCAATTGGGGAGCGCTTGTTTTCGGATATGACTTCTCACCGAACTGGAACAGCAGCGGCGGCGCCGCCGGATATATTTCCGCGCAATATGCCCTGGAACTTCCACTAGAGATCCGCCTCTTGGCGGGCGCGGGATATTCACATTTCGACGAGACGGCGGCGAACGCGGGATTCCGATCCTACTTTGACTGCAGGCTTGAGATGTCTCGCCAGGTCAGCGGGATCACGTTGGGCCTCTCCGGCTCCGCCGTGAGCCGCAAACAGACTTCCGACGAACTAGATCCACGCGCCGCTTTCAGCATCAGCAAGAGCTTTTGAGGTATCGCCGCCGGCTCCGGGATCAGGCCGCGCAAACTTGATTGCGTCCCGAGTTCTTGGCACGATAGAGCGCCTCGTCCGCGGACTTGAGCAGGGCGGAGGCGACGAACCCCTCCTTGCGGGCGGAAGCCGTGCCGGCGGAGAGCGTGCATTTCCACTCGACCGAAGCGACGGCCGAAGAGTTGCCCGGAGTCTTTCCCACCACTGGTCCATGCAGGCGCTCGGCCCCCCGGCGGATCATCTCGGCCACGCCAAGGACTTCGGCGTC
Source organism: uncultured Bacteriovoracaceae bacterium (assembly GCA_964467785.1). Lineage (GTDB taxonomy): Bacteria > Bdellovibrionota > UBA1018 > UBA1018 > UBA1018 > CAYXVB01. The sequence goes on along the minus strand of CAYXVB010000281.1, from coordinate 1,303 downwards.
CGAACCTCGTACCGCGATCGCGAACTCCTCGCCGCCCAGGCGCGAGACCACCACATTCGGGCTCTCGAAGCTCTTGAGCAGGCCGGCGACTTTTTTGAGCACTTCATCCCCCGTGGGGTGGCCGTGAGTATCGTTGATCCTCTTAAAGTGGTCGATATCGACCAGGATCACGCCGCAATCTTCGTTCATTTTCTCGCAAGCGGCGAGGATCGCTTCCCACCGGCGGAAGAAAGCCTTGCGCCGGAGCAAGCCGGTGAGGTCGTCGATCTCCGCGATCTCTTCGAATTTCCGGAGGACCTGCAGAACCTGGGTGTAGCTTTCCTCGAGGACGGTGATTTCACCGTGGAGATGTGAGAGGAGATGACGGATTTCCTCAAGGCTCGCTTCCACTTTCAGGCTCTTATCGGTGTCCATGCGTTTCATGTGCAGGTCCTCCGGACTTTTGACCGAACCCTATGTCCGGCCTTACGCCCAGATGATATTTCACGCGGAGTGCCAAACGGAAAAAGCCTGAATTCGCGGAATTAGCGGGCTCGGAGTCGAAATAGCCTGTGTGTCCGGCCGGACACGCTGGTGCGCCTTGGACCTAAAGAGAGCGGAAAAGCCGCTTTTTTGGGCGGATCAACGAAGTACGCGCTGGCGCTCCATGAATTCCTTGAGGCGCGCCAGGACTGACTCCCAATAAGGATTGAATCTCTTGGGACTGGCCGTATAGGTGTCGATCGGTGTCTTGGCCAGGACACCGTGAGGGAGGTCAAGCTCCCGCCCAAAGACCACGGGTTCGACGACTCCCCGGAGCGAGGCACGAAACAGCTCCATCTCGCGCCAGGAAATCGCTTCGTCCGCATGGCTGTAGGTCAGGAAGGTGGGAGTACGCAATTTGCGATACGCGAACTCCCGCATCTCGTCGTTGACGCTCCAATCCGGCGCGAGCGCGGCCACTCCAAAGCGCCGATGGAGGTCCTCGATCAACTGGCGCACGAGCTCGCCCGCATGCGGAGAAAAATAAGGGATCTCGTGCCCGTCGGCGAGCTCTCCGAGAACGTCATTGCCCGTCATTCCGAAAAAGGAGCCGATCGCCGTGACAAAAGCCGCGGGCCCCGTCAGCTTGAGCGCAGGCGCCCACACAGCGAGAGCGGAGACTTGGTCCGGGTGCCCGAGCGAATACCGAACCGAGAGAAGCCCGCCGAGGCTGTAGCCCGCGAGGATCAGCTTGTCCCCGAGGGGACGCACAGCTTCGACATTGGAGGAGAACTCAGAAGCGAGGATTCGCTGGGTTACGTCTTCGATCGACCGAAGATTC
>CAYXVB010000280.1:2839-3051 GCA_964467785.1 uncultured Bacteriovoracaceae bacterium | reverse complement strand
GCTTTCCGCCCCAGACGAGTGAAACGATCGGGTGACGGTATTCGGACGGAAACACATTCCCTTCACCAAACCAATATGACCGGATGCCGAGGAGTTCGTGCGCGTAAAGATTCCGCCCCGTAGTAGCGTAGACTTCTTGGCCAGTCACACTCCCCCAAAGCGAGAGGGCATACCAAGCGTTCAATGCCTCCGAACTTGATTCTTGATAGCAC
>CAYXVB010000280.1:0-2829 GCA_964467785.1 uncultured Bacteriovoracaceae bacterium | reverse complement strand
CCGTCCTGAAAGAGCGCGTCCCCATCTGCCCACGAATGTCCGGCATACGGCGAGAAGTGGCGCAGGAATGGATAGCGATCAGATGATCGATCGGTATTTGCGATATCGAGCGCCATTTCGTTCAGAATCGGCTCGAGCTCTCCCCGGATCTCTGGGCGATACTGGACGAGCACCGCACCCGAGCGGAGATAGTAGCCGTAATGAAAATGGTGATCATTCCCCTTTTCGTTGCCGAATTCCGAATTCTTCGCAGCAATGAGCATTTTCTTTGTATCATCATACGCAAAATCACCGAGCGCGGGACGGAAATGTGTCTCGAGGAGATCAAGCAGTTTCGATCGCTCATCCTCAAGCCCGTACGCATCCGCCAAGAGGACGAGACTCGCTAAGCCGCCAAACCAGGCGCCACGGAAATACACTCCGGATGGAGGTGTCTCCGTTTGGTACCGCAGGCTGTCCGTGCGGAGAGATTCCTCGATTTTAGCCCGTTCAGCCGAATCGCTTACCGGCGTGAATCCGATCGGGAGCTCGGGTCGCGACTGGCGGAATTCGATCCGATCGGCACGAACGAGATCAAGACGACCATACACCGTCGAATAGCTCCCGAATGATGCCATACTCACACCCGCCAGACGGTGATGCGGCCAGACGGTGGCAAGAGACGACTGACCACTCTCGGTAAGCGTGACGAGTCTGATACGTTCAGTACCCTGATCTTCAGACCAGTCGTACTGGGTATCCAGAACTCGGTCCCAAGTGAGACTAAGGAAGAAATCAAGTGATTGGTCGGTAGAGATTGGGAGTTGGATCACTCGGTACCGATCGGATCCAGACCGGAGAACGATACCCCCTGTCGCTTCGGCGTCCGCCGCCTGGATAAGTAGTACCGGCTGGTCGCCACGCTTTACGAGAATCGCGTCCTGCCGATATCTTGACGGCTGGACACCATCTCCACAGGCTGGTTTCATATCGGAAACAAAGTCCGAGATATTCACGATCGGCGAACCCTGGACGAGCTGCACGCTCCAAGAATCCCCCACTGATGGCTCAACCGCGACGGAAACATCCCAGTCTCCATAGCGTTCCACCGTGACGTTCTTGACCGAGGTGGTGCCATTTACTGTACATACCGGGTTGAAACTCCCGTACAGCGTTTTTTCAGTCGGGACAAGCTGCGAATCACTTATGGATAGCCCACGTTCCGTAAACTGATAGGATCCTGGAAAAACAAAAAGTGGTGCGGATGGAAAGCGTCGGTAGAGGCTGGAAAACCAGGTATTGGTCCGCTCCCCGACGCTTCGCTCTTTCGGGGTATAAACGGTTACTTCTTCGTGTTTTGGAGTGACTATCGGATCAGCTGACTTCTGTGACCAGACAAACCAAAGAACGGAACTGCCGATAACGACCGTTCCGAGGATGTACCTACTGAGATTCTTCAGTCTTGGGATTGTCATTATTATTTCCTTCATTGTATTTACGGAGCGCGTCGAAATCTGTCCCGAGGATCAGGCTGTTCCACATCCGCGCCAGACGATAGAGAGGCTTCAACTGTTCGACATCAGCGTTTTCCGAAATGACCTCGAGCTTCTCTCCTTCAATAAAGGATCCTCCTTCTTCCTTTTCATTGAGCGAGAACCGGATTTCATACATCTCGTTTTTCTTTACCTCATCATTCTGGACCGGTACACTAGTCCCGTCTGGCAAGAGATCGTCACGGACACCAGTGATACCCTGAAACGATGCGGTGAAAGCTTGGCCGAGCCGCGGGTTAAAGACACTGATGCTCCGGTGCTTGTCGATGAGGTTATATTGCTCTGGGCGAATAGTGCCGACGAGTTCAAGATCATCATTGGCATACACCGTGAGTAGGACAGATCCCTCGATGACGGAAGTACCTTTGGTTGAATAGACCCGCTCCACGACACCGGAGCGCGGAGCGCGAATCTCGAACTCATCCTCCTGTGCTAAAAGCAGCTCGAGCTCGGTACGAGCGGAGAGGTTTGCCCCAGCAACTGGACGTAGTGCAGCAATTTTTAACTCCCTCCCCTCGTCCTTCAATCGAGCAACGATTTCACCTTCTTTTACCGATGACCCCTGTCGGACCAGAATCTCTTCAATCCGGCCAGCAACAGTGGTCGAAACATCCACTCGCTCCTTCTTTACCGTAAGGAAAATAAGGCTCTTGTTGAGTTCGTAGTTATTGATCTTGTGCATCAGCGCTTGTGTCGCGATCATAAACGCAAACAGAAAAGCAGCGCCGAGGTAGAGGCCATTGACGACAACTGTCTTGATTGAGCGATTGGTTGACTGCGACATAGGGGTGAGAGATTAGAGAGAAATCGTGATTAGGCTTCTGATTCGTTCCGTGGACCTCCACCGGCGCGACCTTCACCTGTGAGAAACACGTAGAGGAGGAGCATGTTCACTACAGACCAGACGGAATAGAAAAGCGTCGACCAGAAATCGTAATTATTATACCAACCAACGACCAGTGCGAGCGGCGTGAGGAACATGATAAAAGCATGCGGCCACGCCCATTTCATAAAATAGTCCTGGGAGCTTTTCTTCGACGTCGTCGCGGTCCACTCGTGTTCCTTGTCAAAGAATACGGAAAGGAGTGCCATGAGGTACGGGTAGAATGTCGCGAGCGCAGTCGCGAGGGTTGAGAGATGAAGCCTGCCGGTCAACAACCACGTGAGGGAGTAATAGAGCAGGAAGAATGGGACGTAGTGGACGAGCCAGGTAAACGGTGAGAGCGACTCGAGCGGCTTGATTGAGAAGAGGAGATAGAGGAGCGGAAATATGAGGTAGACGAAAATCGAAATCCCG
>CAYXVB010000279.1:0-3068 GCA_964467785.1 uncultured Bacteriovoracaceae bacterium | reverse complement strand
TCTCAAGTTGCACGCGACATTCCAGCGCGGTATCCCGAAGGGGATGGACAGAACCCTTGCCTACCTGCTCAATTTTCTCGAAGAGGAATTCCGCGATCATCCGGAGGTGCGCGTCCGCGTCGCGCCCAAGGCGGGAACGCTCCGCAGCCCCGACCTACCGCAGGACTACGACGCCGAGTCCAATGACCTCCACCTTCGCCGAGGCGTGATCGTGCAGACCCGTCGCAGCGAATATTATTTTCCCGAAGAATGGGCGCGCGCCCAGGAGTACACGCGGATCCAGCAACTTGCCGAGGAAATCCGCGAAAAACTCCCGCACCGCTAACTAGCCCACTACCGTGGGCCAGCTTAAGGGTGACGGCGCCTCGGCAGGCGGACGACAAAGCTCGTGTGACCGTTTAAAGTTTCTGCACGCAAAACGCCGCCGTGCTGCTCGACGATCCCGCGACTGACGCTCAAACCCAGACCAGTGCCCTTACCCACTTCTTTGGTCGTGAAAAACGGCTCCATGATCCGATCCGCGATCTCCGGTGGAATGCCCCGGCCGCTGTCGGTGATCCGGATCTCGATGACGCTGCCTTCTGCACCGAGCCCCGTCGTGAGTTCCGTGACGTCGATCGCGATCCAGCCGTCTGGCATCTCCTTGGCCACATCCAGGGCGTTGCTGAGCAGGTTGACCAGCAGCTGCTGGATCTCCACCACGCGACATTCGATATCCAGCGAGGAGTCGATATTGGCCACGCGCAAGTGGATCCCATGGCTCCGGATGCGCTCGCCGTAAAGCTTGAGCGAGTCTTTGACGAGCTGAAGGACCGAAACCAGCTCGAACGGATCCTGACTGCCTTCGCGCGCAAACGATCGGAGCGCGCTGACAATCCGAGTGATACGCCGGACCGTGTCCTCGATGCGCTGGGAAAAACGGATCACTTCCTCGGCGGACACCTGGCCGGATAGGGCTTTAGAGTGCAGAATCTGCGCGCTGGTGTTGATGATCGCCAGCGGATTGTTGACTTCATGCGCGACGCCTGAGGACATCTCGCCGAGCGCTGAAAACCGGGAGGAGGCCAAGATCTTAGCCTGCTGATCACGCAACCGGGCTTCGGCCTCGAGCCGCTCGGAGACATTCCAGAAAGTCACGACCGTGCCCACGACCTCTTCCTGGCGACGGATCGGGTAGGCCCAGTACTCGATCGGAAACGACGTCCCGTCGCTCCGGAAAAACGTATCGCAGCGCTCGTGGATGCGCACGTTTTCGCGAAAAGAGCGGTAAATCGGGCATTGCTCCACGGCATACAGGCTTCCGTCGGCATGATGGTGATGGAATTCCGCGTGCATGTTGCGACCGATGAGGTCGGCCTCGCTCTGGACCCGGAGCATCTGGACACAGGCCGAATTGGCGAAGATGCACAGACCCTGGCTATCGATCCCGTAGATGGCCTCGGCCGTCGAGTCGAGGATCAGCTTGAGGCGCGCCTCGGCCGCCTCAAGATCCCGGGTCTTGAGGTCGATCTGTTCCTGCGCGTAGCGATGAAAATTGACCTGGTTGCGGGCGATCCAAAACAAGAGCAGCGTGATGGTCGCTCCGAGCAGAAGCAAAATGCTCTCCTCGAATCGCATGGTCAGCGGGTGGGACCTGGGCCCCGCGCTCCAGCGCAGCGTCCACTCACGACCGCCAAAGCGGATCCGCCGTTCGCCGGTAAACCCCTGGGCGACGCCCTCCGCGGAGCGAAACAGGATGCTCGAGGGGTCCTTGCCATCGCCGTCATAGACGATCAGGCTGAGATTGGTGCCAAGCCCGGGCACATGCTGCAACATCGCCGAGAGCAAAAACGGCGAATAAACCCAGCCAAGAATCTCTCTGCGCTTCCCTTCCAAATCGGCGGGAGGCACGCCGCTTTTGTAAACTGGGACATAAATCAGAAATCCCGCCTCTTTGCGCGTCACATCCTGGACCAGAGTCACCTTGGCCGTGCTTCTCAGCTCGCCCTCATCGCGGGCCAGCTCCGCGGCTTGCCTGCGGATGGTTTCGCTCCCGACGTCATAACCGACGGCCGGCCGATTGTTTTCCAGCGGCTCAATCAACCGGATCACCAGCAGATCGGCTCCTGGATTCGGAGCCGGATGCACCTCGGAACCTGGGCTCGCCTGGGTAGCAAACTTCTTCTGGTAGACGGGCACCTGGGAAGCCGGCACGTAGTCGATAAAGCCAATGCCCCTCAGGCCTGGAAAACGCAGGGAGAGATCCAGCGCCCGGACGTAACGCTCCCAATCCCGCAGTTTCGGCACCCCCGTGAGATCCACATGGGCTTTGGCGCTCCAGAGCACCGACTCATAGGAGCGCAAGAGATTGTTGACCTCTTGGGTCGCATCGTCGGCATCGCGCGCAAAAGCGGCCCAAAGCTGATCCTCGATACGGGCACGGTACTGCGCCCAGGCCAAAGCCGTGGCGGCCATGCCAAAGCCCAGGATCAACCAAGGGGGAATCACCTTGAACCAATTCCTCCGACCTGACATGGGTGATCTTGGCTGGGGCCCGTTCATCTTGAGCAGCTTAACCTCTGGATAAAGCCTTCGTTAAGCACTAATTATGAAGCTTCACGTAAAAAAAACACTTTCGCCCCGGAGGTTATCTTGAATTTGGATTCCTATTTCGCGCTGCTTCAGGAGGAAGCTCTTCCCGGCATCTGGAGCCGAGGCCTCGCTCTGGCGCGAGATCGCGCGGTCATCTTGGAATCCTCTCCTGCCGAAGGCGAGCAGGGCGGCGAGCACGAGTACCGACTTCGCGTCAAAACACCGGGCCGAACCGTATCACCCAGCGTGACGCTCTGGCCGGAGGACGAAGACGCCCACTGTGACTGTGGGGACAAGGCCGAGCCCTGCATGCACATTGTCGCGGCGGCCGTCGCGCTCAAGAACGGCTGGGCCCAGAAACTCGAAACCGAAGCCCGCCCCCGGCATCCGCAGCTTCGATACCAGCTCCAAGATCGCGACGGCGCGCTTGGCTTCGTACGCGTGATCGTGTTCCCTTCGGGAGAGTCGCGCCCTCTCCGCGAATCGCTGGTGAGCTT
>CAYXVB010000278.1:0-3089 GCA_964467785.1 uncultured Bacteriovoracaceae bacterium | reverse complement strand
GTAGCCGGGCGGGGGGATGCAGTTCGTGATCCGGCTCGTTCGGATCATCATCTTGCTCACAGAGGTCACGTACAGAGCTGGCGATCGCGCCAAGGAGTTGCGGTCCGTGAAACTCGGTGGCCCAGTGCGCGAGGGCATCGGCAGCGACCTGAGAGGCGATCCAATCGGCGAAAGTCTCGGAGAGCTGGTCGTGGCGGCCGCATTCCATTCGAGTCGTCCGCGCCGCGATCAAGCCCTCGCGAAGAAAGCAGGACTTGACCCGGTCATAGGCGGGAAGTTGCTCCCCGCCGCTCCGGATCTCGCAGGGGTCGATCGCATGCGCCAGCTCGTGGGCAAGCGTGAATACTAAGTTGAACCACGAACGTGCGGTCAAGAGATACGCGCCGCCAATGCGCAGGCGGGTCACGCCGCTTTGCAGGCGTTCGTAATAGACGTCGTTCTTGGTGTAAAGCTCCGGCTCGTCGCCGTAGATCTTGGCCGGCGGAGGAAGCTCGAGGCGGATGTGATTGAGCTTTTGGATGAGCAGCTGCCTTTCCTTGCGGGTGAAAACGCTCTCCGGCTGCGAGTGGATGAGCTTGCGGATTGAGGCCTGCACCCATTCGTAGGCGGACTCCACGCGTTTGAGGCGTTTGGGCGTGTAGACCTGCTGCACCAGCTCTTCGTCCACTTGGTCGCTATCCCAGTCGGGATGGGAGCGGACGATTTCCTCGTAGGTCCGGAGAACTTCGAGCTCGCCCTCGACGTCGCTGCGGACACTGCCGGTGGGGTCACGGGTCACGCCTCGAAGCTTGCACACCGCTTCGTAAATGTTGTCGCAAAGGGACTGACGGTCGGGGTGTCCATACGAAGCCGGATCCCTCCCCTGATTCGCCGGCAGGGTCGACGGCGCCGCCGAGGGCGCCGCTCCGATGAACGGGCGCTCGAGCACGTTGGCGAGAAGGTAAATCCCGCCCAGGAGCGCGACCGCCGGAGCGGTGTATGTCAGGAGTCGTTTCAACGAATGGCGCAAGCCGACCTCGCTTCGCCATTCATTATTCCGCACTAGAGGCGCGGAAGGGAAGGGGGGCTTTTGTCGTCAATGGTTTGACGGTTTTTCGGGGGCCTTCTGGAAGGGAATCAGGTAGGTGCCCAGTTGGACCAGTCGATCGGGATCTCGCTCGCTTTCGAGCCAGCCGATGATCTCGTCCTGAAAGCGGCGGATGCGAGCTTTCAGCTCGGGGATCCGGTCGGACCGGATCGGAATGTGCAGCAAGCCCAGCTCGAGCTCCTGCTTGGGCAGCTTGCCGAGGTTCCAGCCCCAGGTGGCCAACGTCTCGCCGTGATGTTTTTGCATCAACTCGTGCGTGAAGATGCCGTCACCCGAGTCGAGAACGGGCGAGGCCGCCCGGTAGCGTCCGCCATCGGGCCCATCTTCATATACGACAAAACCGGCCTTGAGCAGGAGGTTGAGCGACTCCTCCCCCTCCGCGGCGCTGATCAGGCCATTGAGCCTGCGCGAGACATATTCTCCGGAGAATTCAAAGTCCGGCAGAAACACGAGCTCTCGCACCAGCATGTGGTACCATCGGCTGAAGATCCGCTCATGCAGCAGCGTCATCGGGGTGGTGAGCAGCTTGCGGAGCGCGATCCGGCGATTCTTCTCCGCTTCTTCGCGCTCTTTCTCGTTGCCGGCGGATTCCGCCTCCACAAGCGCGAGGAAATACGCCCGTTCGTCGGAGTTGAGCTGGAGCAGCTTGCACAGCCGGGCGGCAAGCGGGGCGGAGAGATTGCGTTCGCCCAGGATCACAAGCTGCAGGAAGTTGGGGCTTTTCAAGCTCAGCATTGCCGAAAAGCGACGATAGGAGAAGCCGGCCCGCAGGGACTTGCGGTGTTGGTACCAGTCCAAAAGGAACTTACGGTAGCTGTCGTAGCGTTTCAAATCCGGGACGGCGCGATGGCCGTCCCGGACCGGTCGGATTTCGGATGAGGTGGTCACCACGCGCAGGCTCCCGGAAGAAGCGTGAGCGAGGCCAAGAGCGCCTTTGCGCCTTCTTGAGCCATGATTGACGGCGGCCCCACGGCCACCAGGCCCTTGCCCCCGCCCCAGAACGCGGCCACCGCCATTGCATCGGCTTTGAAGAACGCGGCGATGCACGAATCGGGGTGACGGATTTCGATCCAACCTTTTGAGAGCAGCGCTTCCTTCAGTTCGGCTTTCGAAAGAGTCGCGATCTGCGGAAACACCCCCTCCGCAGCCATCAGATCCAGGAAAACCGGGCTGAATCCTCGCGACCCGAGATCCGGAGCCGAGGAAATCAGCCGGAGCTTACCGTCGGGAAAAGCCTTCGCGGAGTCAAAGATGTCCGGAGTGGACGCCGCGAAGCCTTGCGATTCGCTCAAGATCGCCACGTTGCCTGATCGCCCGATGCCAAAAGCCGGACAAGCGGAAAGCGTCCCGAGCACGAGAGCCAGCAACGGATAGATCGCTCTCATTGCTGGTCATCCACGATTTCCGCGTTGATCGAGAAAAGCTCGTCCGATTGAAGCGACCAGAAATCGGGAGAAAGGTAGATGATCGAGGAACGGGCGTTGAGATCGCGGGTCGCGCTGTAGCTGTTCAGATTGGGTTGGATCGCCTTCATGTCGGTGGCGTTCTCGGCGTTCAAGGACAGCATGAAGGATTTCATGTCGCCGTCGGTTTTTCCATCGTCGTCTAGATGCTGGCCATAGGTCACGGCCGAATTTACGGTCAGCTTCACCTGAGTCCCTTTGGATTCGGTCTCGCAGGATGCGACCTTCGTGAAGCGATAGGCGCGAAACCCGGGACGAAGGTCGAAGACCGAGGCGAGCCCCTCAAAGCGGCAGACCCGCTCGGATCGGAACGAGATGTTGCCATTCTCGGCATGTTCAATGTGGATCTTCTGAATGGCTCCGATAACGCGGGCCTTGCGGATTTCCGGAGCCCACTGAGTGGGGGGGATTTCCTCGGACCAGGCCAGGGACGAAAAGCTGAGAATGTTGAGTGCGACTGCGAGAATCCAGATCGGGCGCATGGGGCCTCTCCTTCAAGTGATTTAGGGTTTGGGCCGGCCGGCCTGTTGAATTCACCC
>CAYXVB010000277.1:0-3107 GCA_964467785.1 uncultured Bacteriovoracaceae bacterium | reverse complement strand
CAAGATGCTGGAATACGATTTAGAATACTCGGAAGTATACGCGTCAACGAGTCCTTTACTGGAAGAACTGCGAGATGAACGACATCATCAGGAACGCGAAAAAAAAGAAGCCCGCGAGCAGCATGCCGACCAGAAGGAATTTGGGAAAGAGCACCACCGCGATCGCCCGTCCCGTCTGGATCTTGTAGACTTCGCGTGCGCCCACGACCGTCACGATCAGCGTGATCAAAGAGGCCAATCCCCAGCCCACGAACGGAATCGATGCCAGGATCATGGGAGACATGCCGTAGCAAATGAGCCGCACGGTGGATTCCCAGGTGATTTGCCGGGGGGCGCCCTCGGTGTGCGAAGGGGTCACGAAAATGCGCGCGCCCACCCAGATAAAGAACGACGTGAAAAGAATTGAAACCAGCGTGAAGAACGGGTCCGTGATCACCGCGCCCGCGCTCCAGAACCACTTGCTCATCCGCTCCCAGGGAGCGCTCCAGATCCACTCCGAAGAGCGGCGCATGATCTCGACTTCGGCGTCGGTGTTGCGTCCCGCGCCCGTGCGGTTCATGAGGTCCGCCACGCGTTGGAGCCAGACCGAAGCCGCTTCGCCGATCGCCAAGGTCCAGAGGTACCCGATCGACTTGCCGAGCCAGTGAGTGACCAGCGCGAAAGCCAATGGCCCGCCCGTGCCGCCCTCGAGCGGCAGGTTGCGGAAAAATTCCGCCGGGCGGGTATGAATGGTCCAGAGCTTTCGGAAATATTCTTGGATCATGCGGGGATCACCCGGACACGTTCACTTTCCGGCGGCCTTTTTGAAGAATCCCGCTTCCCAGGGCAGCGCGTCCGCCAATGGGGAGTCGATCTTGAAGGCTTCCTTGCGCTGAGATAGCAGATCGCGGCCATAAAGCAGAGCGCCGACTTTCCAGAAGGCGATCTTGCGCTTTGCTTCCGACTTTTCGTCCGCGATCGTCAGCACAATTCCGCCATCCTCGCCGCCGGGGATTGCCGACCCCGTCAGGAATTCCTGGATGCGGTTGCCCGAGAGGCGCTCCAGCAGGGTCTGTACCTTGTTGGAGTCCGCTTCGGTTTTGTCGGCGAGCTGCCATTTGCCATCACCCTGCGTCAGGGTCACCGGATCGGCACCGAGCGGTTTGCCCGCAAAGGTGAGCTTTTTGGCAGTGAATCGCTCCAGCGAGGTCATCAGCTTGGCCAGGCGCAGGTCCTTGACGGATTTTTCGAAACGCTCGCGTGCCGTGGGTTCGAGTTCAAAGAGCGGGTCCGCCGCCGAGCTCGTCGCCAAGAGCCGTCCGAGCTTGTTGTTCTTCTCGGCCTTGGCGAAGAGTTTGAGCGTCACCGGCTCGGCTTTGGACGATTTCTGGCGAAGGGTCAGCGTCACGACGTGCTTCGCCCCGGAGAGCGCGGCCTTGGCCTTGGCGTCGGACTTCGAGTTCGACGCAAAGCTGAGAGCCGCGAGCGAAGTCGCCGAGGCGAGCAGGTTGTCCACGTTCTCCAGATCACCCGCGAGCGGTTGATTAGCCTCAGGTCCCTTGGTTGCTTGGATGCTCCAGGTTCCATTGGCGCGATCGCCGCTGATGGTTCCCTTGGAGCTTTCCAGCGTGAAGGAGTCCACGTCATTGGCGGCCAGAGTCAGGACTTTCTTGTCGCGCCAATAGGTGAGGTCATGCTCCAAGTTTGGCTTGAAATAGCTCGGAACGATGAGGATACGGTCCGGATCGGTCGAAAGCTGCGAAAAGATCCCTTCTCCGATCGGGTTCGTCGAGCCCAAGAAGAGGGTCAGCTCGCCGCTGGTCGTCTTCAGTGTCACTGAACGTTCGGACGGCAGTCCATACTCATTAAGGAGCGCGGCTTTCTTTTCCGCCGTCTCTTGCTTGAGGTCGAAACTCTCGGTCGTGTTCAGCGTGTTCAAGGTGGACACAAGGCTATTGGCGTTGGAGTCATCGGCCTTGAGCTTGAGCGGCTCGGTGAGCTCCCACTTCGAGTTGTCTCCGGGCTTGCACATCTTGGCCGCGACGTCCAGGCAGGTCAGCGCGAAGATCCGGGAGCTTCCGTCCGAGAGACGGACGGAAACCACCGAGTCGTCCTTCTTGATCTTGAAGACCTTCCGCGACTCCTCGTCCTTGGTGTCCTGCTTGGGCTTGTGCGAGTACTCCAGCCAGTAAGCGAAAGTGCTCAGAACCAGCAGACCCGATGCGAGGGCGAGCGGCTTTTTCCAGTTCGGTTGCGTATTCATGACTTGAGATCTCCTCAGTTCACGCCATCACAGCTTGCGGCGACGGAACCAGATCACCGCTCCGGTGATAGCAGCCAGCGCCGGCAGCAAGATGACCGTCAGCAAGAAGATCGCCGAGCCTGACTTGTTTGAAAGCTCGATCTTGCCGGTTTCGCTCTCCTTGGAGCGGATCGAGATCAAGCTTTCGTCCTCGAGCACCCAGGAGGCCGAGTTGACGAACAGGTCGAGGTTGTTGCCGTAGCGGATGAAGTTGTTCACCGCGAAGATCGAGCTGCCGAAGGCGACAATGCGGGACTCGCGCGTCGCCTTGGAGCCCGCTTTTTTGCCGCTCGAGGCGATCGCCACGCTGAGCGGGCCCTGTTTGTCGCGGCCGGCCTGGAAGCTGGCCGTGCCCTGGGACAGGACCTTGGGGTCGCCCACGGACCAACTCTTGGGAGTCGATTGCGCGAGCCACTTGACCGTCAGGCCCGCCGGCGGTTGGACCGCGGCTTCGAGCGGACGCGAGAACGGGAAGAAGCAGTTGCCGCCGAATTCCTTGGTGATCGCGTGTTCTTTGTTGAAATTCGCGATGACCGGGACCGTGGCATCCACGCCGAGGAGGCGCGAGACCGGGTCGACGATCAGGCCCCAAACCGGCTTGATACCCCAGGACTCGAGCACGGGCACAAGCTCGGTCGCGCCTTCGCCGCCCTTGAGGTTGATGTCGAGGGCAAAGATGGCGCGGCCCCCGTTGTCCAGGTATTCATTAATCGCTTTGATTTCGGGCGGGAAAAAGGCCTTGCTGGCGCCTAGCACCGCGATCGCGTCGCAATCGGCCGGGATTTTGCCGTCCTTGAGATCTTGGACGAGACTGATGCTCTTTGTT
>CAYXVB010000276.1:0-3119 GCA_964467785.1 uncultured Bacteriovoracaceae bacterium | reverse complement strand
GACCATCAAGGATGGCGTGCTGATCGACCGGACGGCGGAGAACGCCATCGACTACTCCCCCGGAAAGAACTCCCGCCTTCGGCAGTACCGCGAAGCGTGCGGCCTGAACACGCCGGGGGAGGTCTTCACTCCCCGCATGCTGATCGGTCGGACCCTCAAGGTCCGCCTCACGCACGAGGAGTACCAGGGCAACCTGCAGGAGCGGGCCGGCGCGCTGGCGAAGGTGGCCTGACGTGGAAGGGCTCAAGCACTTCACCGCCCCCGAACCGGACCCCGCGAAAGCCGCCCGTGCGATCTCGGAGATGGTGACGACGCTGAAGGATGCTGGCTCCGACCAGGAGACCATCCGGGCGGCCATCATGGCGCTGGGCCAAATGGCATCGAGGATCTACCACGGCGCACCTCAGATGTGAGGGCTGGGAGGGCTTCGGCCCTCCCTTTTTCGAGAACCGAAATGAGAACAGTCTCGATCGAAGAAATCACCGTACCGCCGAACCGTCAACGGCGGGAGTTCGACCCCATGCAGCTCGCGGAACTGCGCACCTCCATCACGGAGACGTCGTATGGGTTGCAGCACCCCATCGTCGTCCGGCGAGGGGAGCGCGACATGCTCTTCCTCGTGGCGGGGGAAAGGCGCCTGAGGGCAGCCCAAGAAGCGTTTGACCTTGGTCGGCCGTTGAGACACGCGGGGGAGACGCTCCCTCTCGGCGAAGTCCCTGTGGTCGATCTTGGCGACCTCGACCCCGTCGATGCGTTCGAGGCGGAACTCGAAGAGAACGTCCGCCGAACCGACCTCTCGATGATCGAGAACGCGCAGGCGACGGCAAAGCTTCTCGAGCTGCGTTCAGCGCAAGCGAGGCGCGATGGGCGTGAGGCGCCGAAGGCGATCGACATCGCCTCGGAGATCGCAGGGATCACGAAGCCGGACTCGAGGGAAACCTGGAAGGACGCCGCCGCCGCGCAGACGAAGGTGCGCGACCAGCTCATCGTCGCCAGGCATGCCGCCGACCCGGAGGTCCGAAAGGCGACCTCCCTCAAGGAGGCTGTCAAGATCATCAAGAAGAAGGAAGATGCGAAGCAGAACGCTGCCCTCGCCATCGCGCATGGCGCCGTGTTCAAGTCGTCCTCCCATCAGCTCTTCAACGAGGACTGCCTCGCCTGGATGGCGACGGCGGCCTATCAGCAGTTCAACCTCATCATCACGGACCCTCCCTACGGAATCAACGCCCATGAGTTCAACGACTCCGGAGTCGGCAGCGATGCCGCCGCCCACTTCTACGATGACTCTCCCGAGTCCTGGTCCGCGCTCATGAAGGTGCTCCCGGGCGCGCTCGCCAGCGTCGCGACGGTGGACGCTCACGCCTATCTCTTCTGCGATTTCGACCGCTTTCCCGAACTGCGGCTTCGGATGTCGGAAGCGGGATGGATCGTTCATCGCACGCCGATCATCTGGCACAATCCCGACGGTTTCCGCGCCCCTTGGCCCGAGCACGGCCCCCAGCGAAAGTACGAGCTGATCCTCTACGCGAGAAGGGGAGAGAGGAAAGTCAACAAGCTTCTCGGTGACGTGATCGAGTGCAGGAAGGATTCCGCCCTCGGCCACCCCGCGCAGAAGCCGGTGGCCCTGATCGAGAACTTGCTGGCGAGAAGCGCTCGCCCGGGGGATCGAGTGCTTGATCCATTCGCGGGAAGCGGCGCAACGATCGAGGCCTGCAACAACCACAAGCTCGCATGCACCGCAATCGAGAAGGATGTGGCAGCGTACGGGATCGCCCTGAAGCGCTTGAAGGCGCTGGGCAGCTTTGACGAATGACTCTTCTGATGCCAAACGTTCTCATCCTCGACACTGAGACCCCTGACATCGATGGGGAGGTGATCGAACTCGCCTACGTCGCCGCGGAAGGGCTGCCCACCCGCGAAACCTCCTTTGGAGGGAAGACCAAGCGCTTCACGCCTTCGACGCCCATCAAGTTCGGAGCGATGGCAACCCACCACATCTTGCCGAGCGAGGTCGCCGACTTCGCGCCGAGTGTGCAGGCGCCAAAGGAACTCCCCTCCGCCGACTACTGGATCGGCCACAACATCGACTTCGACTGGAAGGCCCTCGGGTCGCCGCCGAAGGTGAAGCGAATCTGCACGCTCGCCCTCGCGAGGGCGATCTGGCCGGAGACGGACTCCCACTCGCTGACAGCGATGCACTACTTCCTCTTCGGCGCCACGCCGGAGGTAAGGCAGACGCTTCGCAACGCCCACTCGGCGATGCATGACGTGATGCTGTGCGTGCAAGTCCTCCACCGCATCATCGACGCGAAGGGGGTGAAGGACCTCGAAGGCCTCTATGCCGCCTCCGAGGACGCCCGCATCCCACGCAAGTGGGGCTTTGGGAAGTTCGTCGGCAAGCCCATCGCGGCCGCCGACCGAGGCTACGCGAACTGGTATCGGTCGAACTGCAAGGACAACGCGGATTACCTCTACTACTGCGAGGCGCTGCGACGCAGCGGGTTGATGTGATCCCTCACGTTGAGGAGGCTCGGACCACCTTCATCAGTGGCCCGGTGGCCATCTACATCTGCGAGGCGTCGGAAAGCGAAATCCTCGATGCCCTCGAGTTCGTCACAAAGCTCGCCCGTATCGCCGCAAGAGCGATGGAAGAGGAGAGAACAAAATGCTCGGTCACGGAAACGGTCCTTCCTCTGCTCGCATCGCAATCGTCGGAGAGGCCTGGGGAAACTACGAAGAGCGGGAGCATCAACCCTTCGTAGGTCCCTCCGGGGAAGAGATGAATCGGATGCTGCACGAGGTCGGCATCCTTCGCTCTGAGTGCTGGGTTACCAACGTCGTCAACGCAAGGCCGCCGAACCAGAACCTCGAGGCCTGGATACCCAAGAAGAAGAAGGACATCCGCTCCAACTTCGTCGGCCTCCACGAGAAGCTCGTCGACCCGATCGTCCTCGCGGGGTACAAGCAGCTCATCGGGGAGCTTTCCCTCGTCAAGCCAAACATCGTGGTGGCCCTCGGGAACACCGCGCTCTGGGCGTTGACGGGCGCCGAGGGGATTATGAAGTGGCGGGGCTCGCAACTCTACACCACTGCCCCTGGCTTCCCGAAGACCAAGCTCA
>CAYXVB010000275.1:0-3149 GCA_964467785.1 uncultured Bacteriovoracaceae bacterium | reverse complement strand
CACGCTTTCACCGGCGGCGGCCGTCCCCGTACAGATCACGCTCCAGACGGACACGCTAGCTCCGTCCTTCAACGGCAAAATCATCCTTAAAGCAACAGAAGCCACGAGCGGTTCGCGCGCGCAAGTCTCCGCTGCGGAAATCCCTCTCCAGGTCAAACCCAATTACGTCGTGAAGCTGAAAGGCGGCCGGGCCCCTGAACAGTGGGATGTTCCCATGGCGCTCAATTTCCGACAGCACCCAGGCGGAATGACAATCCAGTTCACCAACCATGATTCCGCCTCCACCCATGTCGTGCACGGCTCGGGCGCAATTCCGCACGGTGACACGGGCAAACCGCTGACTCTGGCCGCGGGTGGCCTTCCTCAGGCAGGCGGCACCTATAACGTGACTGTCGCGCCCGGCGCGGTGAGAACCGGGCAATACTATTGCCATGTCCACGAGTCCTCGAACGCGGCGCACAGCGTGACTTTCAATTACGGCGCGGATAAGGCGACGTACACTTCGATCGCCACGAACATCCTGAACAGAAAATGCACGAGCTGCCATGGCAACTCAGGCGGGGTGACCCTTACCTCTTACGGCGCCACGATGGGCTCCGTGGTCGCGGGCAAACCATTTGCGAGCCCGCTGTTCAACTCGGTGCTGCACAACTCGATGCCGACCAGCGGGATGCCCCTGACGAACGACGAGAAAATGGCGATTTACGACTGGATCATGGCCGGCGCGCAAAACAACTGACGCCGCGTTTGTTATAGCTAAATGCCCTTTTAATTATCGTATGCGGAAGGGTATCCTGACCAGGGAGCCTATTACGTGGATAAACTGTCAATCTTGCTGATAACGCCGCATGCCGATAAAAAGGCGATTCTAGAGGCGGCGATTCGCCGCCATGTATCGACGCCTACGGTGATCTATACGGCGGATGATATCTTCGAAGCCCAGTCGAAGCTCAGGAACGACCCGGCAAAAGTGGTCATCAGTGATTTCGATATCGGCAAAGGACGCTGCGATCAGCTCATCAAGGCGATGAAAGCCGACCGGGAGCTGCGCGGTTCGGCGGTGATGATTCTGGATTCGCCCCCGGAAAGGGAGCTATTGATCGACGAGCTGGTGACTGGGCAGGTTCAGTTCGTGAGCGACTGGCGCGACGACCGGGTCTTGAACCACAGCCTGGTCCGCGCGCTCAATTTTGCCTCCCACGGAAAGAAGTCCACGTTCTATCTCCGATTTTTGGCGGCCGGTGATCAACTGATCAAAGAGGGAGACAAGGCGGCCTTTGTCTATATCCTCAAGCAAGGGCGGCTATCCGCGTATCGAATCCGCGAAGACAAGAAGCTCGTGCTCGGCGCGATCGAACCCGGCGAATTCGTCGGCGAAATGGCCTATATCAACGGAGAACCTCGAACAGCGCATGTCGAGGCACTTACCGATTGCGAGCTCATCGAGATCCCATTGGGCACACTGGACAAACTTCTTCAGCTCCGCCCTTCCTGGTCGAAATCCCTCATGCTCACCCTCGCCAAGCGCCTCCAGACCGCCAATGAGCGAAGCGGCGCCATCGAGAGCTGAGGCTTTGCTCGAGCCCGTGTCGACTGAGCCACACCTGAATCAATAGTGACTCATTGCGTTAACTCGCTTGTTTTTCTAAACTGATCCCTCAAGGGGCACTTCTGAGTTTTTCCCGGGGGACAGCATGAAATTTCGCCACCTGCCATTGCTTTTGCTGCCGTTGCTCTCGGTGCAGAGTTGCCGGCTCACGCAGCTACAGGGATCCCCTGGCGCGGCTGAAGGCGCTGGCGTCGGAACTCCTCGGGTCGCATTGAACAACAACGTTTCCACCGCCGAAACCCCAGCGATCGGATTGCTTGCCGACGGCGATCTAGTCACTCCGGGAAGCACGGTCGTCACGACTTCCGAGGGGGAAGCGATCTTTACCTGGCGGGTGATCAATCATCTGAATTCCTGCACTTTTCTCGGGCAAGCCGTGAACCCTGAGGGCGGGCCTTTCGTCTATAAGAACCTAGTCGAAGGAACCTATCAATTTACCTGCAAGAGCGGGTCGACCACTCAGTCTTTGAGCTTCAAGCTCGTCCGAGGGCCGAAGAAAGTCGCGATCACCGAAAAATTCCCTACCGATGTATTCATCGTGGCCGGGCAAAGCAATGCCGTGGGCCAAAGCGTCGGCGGCCAATCCTTTGTACCGCCCACGTCCCGGATCCTGCGCTTTGAGGCAGGCGCCCTGCAAGGCTTGAATGAACTCGGAGCATGGGCCTCGTTTGGCCGTGCTTATCAGGCGATCACGCAACGCGCAGTGGTCTTCATCCCCACTTCGGTACCGGGAACCGGCACCAATCGGGTATCGGATTTTGGGAACGGTCATTGGGGCACGGACGGCACGCTGTTTGAGAACTCAGTGTCGAAATCACGGAACGCCCTCGCGCAATTGCTGAATATGGGCTACCAGCCCACCTTGCGGGGAGTGCTCTGGGTTCAAGGCGAAAACGACGCCATCGCGATCAATGGCGGCCGCGCCAATGAAAGCGATTATAAAACGGCCTTTCTGTCGATCATTTCGAGATATCGCGACCGTTTCGGCGAATCATTGCCCTTTTTCATCTTTCAAACCGGTACCGCGGTCGGTGAAAACGACGCGGCTTACGCGCTCGTGCGAGGCGTACAAGTCCAGGTGGCCTCGTCGAGTCCCTACAACCGAATGGTTTACGACAAAGCCATCACCTTCCCAACGCGCAAACTGATGTGGGATGTATTTCACTACATGCCGGCGGGTTACCGTGAAATGGGCACGATCGGCGGGCAGAATGTCGCCCTTTTCGTCAATTCGATCCCACTGAAGCTCAGCCTTCAAATCTCCACTGGAAAATCCAGTAACTCTCTCCAGAGCCTGGTTGACGGATCATCCATTCAATCGACGGACTATCTCAAGGTCGGGACCAGCCCACTCGCCTCGGCCAGCGCGAGCCAGTTCATGCTCAGCATCCTGGATGTCCATTACGCGCCTTCGCCCGTCGAAAAAGGCCCTTTTAAGGACCCTCTCCTGGGCACGCTCCAAGGATTCCAATTCCTGGAAAGCAGAACCTATAGAATTCAGGCAAAAGGATGCACGACGGCCGGAGTCTGCGGCATCTAT
>CAYXVB010000274.1:0-3251 GCA_964467785.1 uncultured Bacteriovoracaceae bacterium | reverse complement strand
TTGAGACTGGGTGCGAGCGTGATGCGTACTTTGAACTCTCCGCCCTCAGTCTGCATGACGCCTTCGTAAGCGCCCTTGAGCCCCTGATAAAAGCGGTGGCGCGCCGCCAAGTCGCTTTCCATTTCGTGGGACTTGCGCGCGAGATTCTCGTTGGCGGAGTCGACCTGCGCCCTGGCATTGACAGCACCCTCGATGGCGGCTTTCTCGACGAGCCTCTCGTTTCCTTGGCCGCACCCAAGAAACAGGGCCGCGGAGGCGGCACCGATGAGCACGGAATACTTGCTGTTCATGTTCTTTTCCTTTCGACTAACCAGTACAGGACGGGAAGGACGATCAAAGTGAGGAGAGTGGACGAGAGGATGCCGCCGATCACCACTGAGGCCAGCGGACGCTGCACCTCGGAGCCGATGCCCGTGGAAAGCATCATCGGGAGGAACCCGAAGACATCCACCAGCGCGGTCATGAGAACCGGCCGCAAACGGATGGCGGAGCCGGTCTTGACCAGCTCTTTTCCTCCCATGCCGGAAGCGCGCAGTTCGTTGAAGTAATTGACGAGGACGACACCGTTGAGAACCGCGATGCCTGAGAGCGCGATAAAACCGACGCCCGCCGAAATACTGAATGGGAGCCCGTTGAGCACTAGTCCCATCACCCCTCCCACGAGCGCAAGCGGAACGCAGGAAAAGATGAGCACGGTCTGCGCCACGTCGCGAAAGGCCGCGAAGATCATGAGCAGCACGAGGGCGAGCGCGATCGGTGTGAGGATGGCGAGCCTGGCTTTGGCCTCGCGCAGGTTCTTGAAGTTACCACCCCACTCCATGAAGTAGCCCTCGGGGAGCTTGACGGCCGCGGCAACCTTGTCTTGAGCTTCGCGCACAAAGCTGTCGGTATCGCGTCCGCGAGGGTTGATGAGGGCGGCCGTGCGGCGGACCGAGGCTTCGCGAAAGATCACCTGCTCGGTATCCGAGAATTGCACGCTCGCGGCTTCCGAGAGCGCCATGACTCCATTGTCCCCCATGCCGACAGGAAGCGCGCGGATCGCTTGGAGATCTTTGCGATCCTCCTCCTTGAGTCGAACTACAATCGGAAAGCGCTTGAATCCTTCGTAAAGATAGCCCACTTCCTGGCCACCCAAGGCCATGCCAACGGTGTCGAGAACTTCGCGCGTGGGGACACCGAGCCCGCGCAGCAAATCGTCTCGCGGGGAGACCCGTAGGACCGGCGCCTTGCCCAATTGCTCCTCGCTCACGTCGCCGGCTCCGTGTATGCCTTGGATCACGTCCACGACCTGGCGGGCGATCTTGCCGAGCTGATCCAGATTATCGCCGAAGATCTTGACCGAGAGGTCGGCCCGGGTACCGCCCAACAGATCGTTGAAACGCATCTGGATGGGCTGACTCGCGAGCGACTGTTGGCCAGGGATTTCCGAGTTGAGGCGGGAAATGATCGCGTTGGTGAGCTCTTCTTTGGAGCGGCGCCGTCCATCGATCTTTGGCCACTCGTCATGCTCTTTGAGCACGACGAAGGTGTCGGACTCATTGACTCCCATCGGGTCAGTGGCGACTTCCGCCGTTCCGATGCGTGAAAAGACCTCCTCGACCTCGGGAAACTCGAGGATCAACTTCTCAGATACGCTCTGCAACGCCGAGGACTGGTCGAGGCTGATTTTAATCGGACGAATGAACTGAACGACTAGGGAGCCTTCGTCCAGCTGCGGGAGGAACTCCCCGCCCAAGGTCGCGAAGAGGAGACCGCCCGCGACTACGGCGGCCGCCCCGGCGGCGATGGTTCGCCGCCAAAAGCGGAGCGCGAGGTCCAGCGTCGGTTCATAGAGCGCGCGGATCCTCTTCATCACGCCGGGCTCCTCGTCCGTGACGTGACCCCGCATAAATAGGCTCGCGAGCGCTGGAACCGTCGTAAACGAGAGCAGGAGCGCCGACACGATCGCGATGCTGAAGGTCATCGCCATGGGGCGGAACATCTTACCTTCGGTCCCGGTGAGGCCGAAGATCGGGAGGAAAACGATCACGATGATCAGTTGACCGAACCCGGCCGCGCTCCGGATCTCGGTGGTCGCGTCGACGATCGTCTCCTTGATCTCGTCGGCGCTGAGAGAGCGCTTGAACTCTTCCGCCTTGGTATGAAGGACGCGGACGATGTTATCGATGACGATCACGGTGCCGTCTACGATGATGCCGAAATCGAGCGCGCCCAGGCTCATCAGATTGCCACTGATCCCGAACTGACTCATCACGAAGAAGGTCATGAGCAGCGATATCGGAATCGTGACCGCGGTGATCGCCGCGGCCCGGACATTGCCGACCAAGAGCAGGAGAACCACGACGACCAGGCTCGCGCCCATGATCAAGTTGTGGATCACCGTGTCCAGCGTCGCGCCGACCAGCTCGGAGCGATCGTAGAGGATCTTGACCTTCACGCCTTTGGGCAGGGTTTTTTCGATCTCGTGGAGACGCTCGACGACGCGCTCGGAGACGGTCCGACTGTTCTCGCCCAGCAGCATCATGACGGTACCCAAGACCGTTTCCTTGCCGCGAAGCTGGGCGCCCCCCGTGCTGAGCGATTTGCCGATAGAGACCTCGGCTACATCGCCGATGGTCACGGTGCGCAGCGACTGGAGACTCTTGATGGGGACCCGACGGATCTCGTCCATCGATCTGAGGAGGCCGACGGCCTGGACCAGGAACTGCTCGCCCGTCTGCTGGACGTAGCCACCGCCCACATTCTGGTTTGTCGCGCGCAGCGCCTCGGCGAGATCATTGAAATGCAGGCCGTAGCGCGCGAGTTTTTCGGGATCGGGCTGAATGTGGTACTGCTTGCCGTGTCCGCCGATCGTGTTGACTTCGGCGACGCCCTTGACGGTGAGAAGCCTCGGCTTGAGCACCCATTCCTGGAGGATGCGCATTTCGGTGACGCGCTTTTCTTCTTCCTCGGCGGTAAGGGCGGTGGGTGGCTTTCCTTCGGGCTCATCTTGTACGAGTGTATAATGGACGATTTCGCCCAGGCCCGTGGTGATCGGAGCGAGCTTGGGTTGAAGCCCCGGCGGAATGTTTTCGAGTGCGTTTTGGAGACGTTCGCCAAGAAGCTGGCGGGCGCGGTAGATGTCGACGCCATCGTCAAAGACCAGCGTCACCTGGGAAAGTCCAAATTTGGAGAGCGAACGCATCTCCGTCAGACCCTCGATGCCGCCCATTTCCACCTCGATGGGGAAGGTTACAAGCTTTTCGATTTCC
>CAYXVB010000273.1:0-3349 GCA_964467785.1 uncultured Bacteriovoracaceae bacterium | reverse complement strand
ATCATCGTGGAATCACCCGCGAACGCTACTGAAGAGCCATTCGGGCTTCCACCGTTACACCAGCCCGGGGTGACGTTGCCGGACACGATCGAAGCGTTGGGGCTGTTCACGGGGCTACCGCTGACGTAACACCGCGTCGGCGTCCCGCTGATCGTTCCGATCCAGCCGGAGAATCCGCCCGGATAAACGGAGGCCGACATCAGTGGATCGCCGGCCTGAGTCGTATCGATGCGATATCTAAGAATAGCCCTCGCCGTCGCGTCATAGACGTAAATAAAGGTTCCGTCGTCTGTGATCGCCATCGGAGAGTAGAACCGTCCCGTACCCGCGGTCCCAGTGGTCGCGAGCGGGATCCCGCCTTGGCACCAGCCTCGGGTCAGTGCGCCACTGGTCAAGCCCAAGCAGTCGCTGTCCAGGATGCTGTAAAAGCTTCCTTTCATCGGATAGGAAGTGATCGACGTACCTCCATCCGAGCGCGTTCCGATCCAGCCGACGTAACGACTGTTCTGATAATCGTACATATGGATCCGGGCCCCAGAGCCGTTGGGACCGGGACGCTCGCTCGCGAAGAGGTATTTGTAATCCGCAGTGAAGTGCAGGCGATCCACGGCCGTGGGCGCATCCACTCGACCGCGCGCGGGTTTCGCGCCGGTCTGGAAAGTGTAAAACTTGCCCGTGGTACTGCCATCTTCGCCACCGGCGTAGGGGTAATCTCCTTTGCTGCCGATCCAGCCGGTGCAAGCGTTCACCGAATACGAGAATGACCCCTGCGCGAGCGCGGTCGCCGGCGCCGGGAGGGTTCCATCCGTCGTCAAGATCGGGGATCCCGGATAGGTGCTCATGTAGTAGAACTGTTTGGACGAATCGCCATTGGCGAAAGAAAGACTGGAAATCGGCGTGGTGCAGGAGGCATCGCTATAGAATGCGCCACCATTGCCGATGCCGCCCGAAGAGGCTCCGCCCAGAGTCAGGGTCAGAGCACCCAAAGACGAAGTGCTATTGGTGTTTCCGTCCCTGAGGTTCGCGGTAAATGGTCCGGCGCAGATGTTGGTATCCACCTTGGAAGCCGTCATCGAACCAATGATCGGTCCGCTATTGGTGCAAGCAACGGAGTTGCCATTGCCGGCGGGAGCCGTGATGGCGGCCATACGCGGCCAGACCGCGAGAATCACGTTGGAAGAGGCGGTCATGGCGTACGTCGCCGCGGGATCCGACACATTGAGAGTCAAGGTCTCGGAATAGTTGTCTTTGACATAGACCGTGAAATTAGGCTGACCCTGCGGGACGGTGACGCTGCTGCCCAACGGCGCGCCGCTGCAAGTATTGGAGGTATAGATGGCGCCGTGGCCCGCCAGCCCATTGAAATTGATCACCGTGCCCGAAGGATTGGCCACGTTGACCGGATTGTCGGCGGCATCCTTGATCGTGATCACGAAAGCGCCCGAGCAATCGCCCGAACGCACGACCGCCGGACCGCTCAAGGTCAGCTTTGACGGAAGCACTGTGACCGACTGGGAGCCCGAAGTCGTGTTCATGCCTCCGACCGCCGGGTCCACCACGTTGATCAACAAGCTCTCGGCGGTATCGTCCTTCAGGTAAACGGTGGTCACGCTAGTCCCGGCCACGGCCGTGATCGCATTGGCGGAGACCCCAGTGGTGCAGCCCGAATCAGTGAAGAAGCCGGCATTACCTAGCGTGCCGCCGATCGAGAGCGTCGTGTTGGCGGCGACATTGCCCGGATTTCCGTCCGCACCGCTCGTGGTGATCGTGATGGCCATGCAACCGCCCGACAACACCTGACTGCCGGAACTCAATGCGATCTGCGTCGGAATCACGGCGACCGCGAGACTGCCGCTGGTGAGCGAGGCCTCGGTGGCGGTAAAAGTAACCGACTCGGCCTTATTGTCCTTGAAGTAAAGGGTCTTGGTATTGGTCGAGCTATTATAGGTCAACGAAGTCACGGGCGCTCCCGTGCAGGCGCTACTTGAATAAAAGGCGCCGCTGCCCATTCCGGAGATGGCGATCACCTTGGTCGTGCCCGAATTCGGGGCCGAGGGGTTGTTGCTGGCGTCTTGGAGCTGAAAGGTAAACGGGGTCGGGCTGCAGATGCCGGACTTGACAGAAGCCAAGCCGGTCACGGCAATCTTAGTCGGGCCCCCTGAAGTGATATTGAAGGAATTGCTGGTGCTTTGAGCCAGCGAGGGGGTCGAACTGGCGAGTAGCTTATAGCCGACGCCAACCACCGTGATGCCCATGCCATTGAACATCGCAAGGCCGTTGACGGCCGTGACGGTCGTCGTTCCGCTCAACGTGGTGTTGCCGGGATTATTGGAAGAGGAGATGCCAAGCGTCACGCTCGTCGTGTTGTCGGTAGTCACGACGTTGCCCTGCTGATCTTGAATGGCGACCTGGACGTTGTTGATCGCTCCGGAGCCTGCGGGCGAGTTCACCGGCTGCTGAGAGAAAGCGAGCTTGTAAGCTGGTCCCGCGACAAAGGCCGCGGTCGTCGTCACCGTTCCCAGGCCAGAGGGCGAGGAGATGGCCAAAGTGCGATTTCCGGAAACCGTCGCCGAGAGCGAGCCAGAACTCAGTCCCGAGGCATCGGTATTAGCGACCGGTTGGCTCAGGGCATCCGATCCATTGCTGGAAGTAAACTGCGG
Source organism: uncultured Bacteriovoracaceae bacterium (assembly GCA_964467785.1). Taxonomy (GTDB): domain Bacteria; phylum Bdellovibrionota; class UBA1018; order UBA1018; family UBA1018; genus CAYXVB01. Next base: position 689 of record CAYXVB010000273.1, on the reverse strand, counting down.
CTTGATCCCCGAGATCGGGTTACTAAACTGGTCGGCCAGCGTGATGTCGACTGAATACATGGCGATCCCATTGGCCACGAGCGGACCCGCAGGCGAGACCGCGATGGTCGAATGACCGGCATCGATCGCGGCCGGGGAGACCAGGAACGGGTCGGAATCCACCGTCAAGATCGGCGATCCGAAAGTCATGCCGGATGTATCGGGCTTGGTCGCGGTCAAGATCTTGGTCCCTGCCTCTTGTAGGTAGAGGCCACTGAAGGTCGCTACGCCGGCCATCGTAGTGACGGTGGCGGTTCCGCGGACCGTGCCCGCGCTCGGCGAACTCGTGGAGAGCGTCAAGGTGATCGGAATGGTCGAATCGGGACCGGCCGTGACGACGTTGTCATTGGCGTCGAGCACTTTGACCACGGGTTGGGTCGTCAAAGCCACCCCGGCCACGCCGCTGCCCGGCTGCGTGCTGAACGCGAGATGAGTGGCCTGGCCCATCGGGATGAAGGTCACGTACTGGGTATTGTTGTCAACGAATCCACCCACTTCCGCCGCGACTCGGCATTTGTACTGGGTGCCGGAGGTCAAACCCGTCAGAGTGGTCTTGGTCAGCGCGACGTTGCTCACGGTTGCGAGCAGGTCATAGGTGCTTGGGTTCGCGCCGGTGCCACAGTAGACTTTCGCGCTGTCGGAATTGCTCG
>CAYXVB010000272.1:0-3352 GCA_964467785.1 uncultured Bacteriovoracaceae bacterium | reverse complement strand
ACCGAAGAGCAAAAAGCAGCCTAGCCCAACCGGCCATATCTCCTAAAACTCTTCACGTCTGGCAATTTAAGCCATAAGGCTCAAATTATTGTAATTATGAGATTTTTCAATCAATCATGCCGCAACATAACAGCAAACTGCGATACAGAGGCCACGAGCCCGACTCCCGCCAAGTCGTTCAGCGGATCTCCAGCCTCAGAACCCGGCGTACTCGCGATAAAGCCCAAACTCCGCACGCATCGCATCGGCGATCTCGCCCAGCGTACCCCCGGCCTTCGCGGCCTGGACGATCAACCCCTGGAGGTTCTCGCCCGACTTGACGCCGTCCCGGATCGCGCGCAATGCGGCCTGGGCCGTCTGCTCGGAACGCTTGGCGCGATAAGCGCGTACGCGCTCGACTGCCGCGCGTTCAAGCTCCGGGGGAATCCGCAGGATCTCCGTCGGTGCCGCCGCGGTTTCATCCTTAAAGCAGTTCACGCCGACGACCTTGATCTCGCCCGAGTCGATCTTCTGCTGATCAGAGTAGGAAGAGTTGGCGATCTCAGTCTGGATGTAGCCGTTTTCGATGCAGCGGATCGTGCCTCCGCGACGCTCGATCTCTTCAAGGTAAGAAAATGTTCGTTTTTCCAGGTCCTGAGTGAGGCTTTCGACAAACCAACTGCCCGCGAGCGGATCGACCGTCTGGGTGACGTTGGATTCATACGCGATGACCTGCTGGGTACGGAGCGCGAGCTTGGCCGAGGACTCGGTCGGAAGCGCGAGCGCCTCATCCAGCGAGTTGGTGTGAAGCGACTGCGTGCCGCCCAGCACCGAGGCCAGGGCCTGCAGCGCGACGCGGACCACGTTGTTCTGCGGTTGCTGCGCGGTCAGGGTCGAGCCCGCTGTCTGCGAGTGGAACCGGAGCATTGAGCTGCGAGGATCGCGGGCGCCAAAGCGTTCCGTCATGATCCGCGCCCAGATGCGACGTGCGGCGCGGAATTTGGCGATTTCCTCGAAGAAGTCGTTGTGCACGTTGAAGAAGAACGAGAGCTGACCCGCGAACTCGTCGACATTCAGTCCCTTCTTCACCGCCGCGTCCACATAAGCGATCGCGTCGGCAAAGGTGAACGCCAGCTCCTGCACGGCCGTCGCGCCCGCCTCGCGGATATGGTAGCCGGAGATCGAGATCGGATTCCACTTCGGGGTGTTCTTTGCGCACCACTCAAACATGTCGGTGGTCACGCGGAGCGCGCCCTCGGGCGGATAAATGTAATTTCCGCGAGCGATGTATTCCTTCAGCGTATCGTTCTGAACCGTGCCACGAAGTTCGGACACCTTCGCGCCCTGCTCCTCGGCGATCGCCACGTAAAACGCCAGCAGGATCGAAGCCGTTGCATTGATCGTCATCGACGTCGAAACCTTGGAGAGGTCGATGCCCTTGAACAGGGTGCGCATCTCGTCCAAAGTCGAGATCGATACGCCGACCTTGCCAACCTCGCCCTTGGAGCGCGCGTTGTCCGGATCGTAACCCAACTGGGTCGGAAGATCGAAAGCCACCGAAAGACCCATCGTCCCTTGCGAGAGTAGGTAATGGTAGCGCTTATTGGACTCCTCCGCGGTGCCGAAGCCCGCGTACTGGCGCATCGTCCAGAGCCGGCCGCGATACATGTCCTTCTGAACGCCGCGAGTGAAAGGCGGGATGCCGCCCTCGCCCAGGTAGTTCCGCGCGAGATCCGCGGCCTTTAACTCCTGCGGAGCGTCCTCGGGCCAGTAGATCTCCTGGACCGGTATCCCGGAACGGGTAGCGAGCGCCTTGCGCGGTTGCTGGGACTTCGACTTCGAACTCGACGGGGACTTTTCGGACATTCGGACTGAACCTCTGACGAAGATTTACAGGGGGCCGATCAAACGGGATCCTTAAACCGGATCAATGACGCAAAGATCCGCGCCGGTTTCCACGGCCTGGCCCTCGGTCACCTTGATCTGGCCGACCTTGCCCGGCTGGGGCGCGCGGATCTCGTTTTCCATCTTCATGGCTTCCATCACGAGTAGCGGCTGGTCCTTCTCGACCATCGCCCCCGCCGCCACGATGACCCGGATGATCTTGCCCGGCATCTGCGCCCGGACCCGGGTGCCTTTCTTCATGGCACCGGCTGCTGCCGCCGCGCTTTCCTCGCCGGAGCGAGCAAAGCTCAAGCCTTCCCATGCGCGATCCGAACCGCGCTGGTGGAGCGTGTAGCGCGTCTTGGCGTCGTCGCCGATGAGTCCCTGTACGTCAAATCCATGGACTCCGCGCGGCGTCTCGATCCATATTCCGTCGGCGTCACGGCGCCAGCGGACTTCGACAGCCTTCGGCTTGGCCTTGGCATCATCCGCACGCTTGATCTCCAGGTGCGCGATCCCGCTCGGACCGCGAGGGATCGACTTGAACTCGATTTCCCAAGGACCCACTTTGCCCTTGATCATAGCCGGACTCCTTCACGACGGGAAATCTGTGACCAGTTGGACGAAGGCGCCGCGGAACCGGCATCAGCGGTTGCCGTCCCGCCCGTCTCGTTCAAAACCTGGAACAAGGCCGCGGCGAGCGCTGCCTCCTCAGAAGCTTCGGCGGCCGGGGGTTTCGTCAGATCCGGATGACGCGCGATCAGATCCGTAGTGGTGTCCCCACCAATCGCGGTTTCGTTACGCACCAGGCGCTGCAAAAACTCAAGGTTCGTACGAAGGGATCCGACGCGCGTGCCGTCAGCCTTCTTCGGAGGTTCAACCCGCGTCTCATCTAGCGCGACGCGTAGGCGATCCACCGCCTGCGGACGCGTCGGCGCCCAGACCGAGATCTTGGCGATCATCGGGTCATAATTTAGGCTCACCTCTCCGGCTTCCGTGAAAGCGGAGTCCGTGCGGACAAACGAGCCCGAAGGCATCTGTATCAAGCCGAGCGGGCCCGGCGCCGGGAGGAACGTGCGCGGATCCTCTGCATACAGGCGCACTTCGATCGCGCTGCCGCGACGCTCTGGAATCTGCGGCAGCGTCAACTCACCAGCGGCCAACAGCAGTTGCCAGGCCACCAGATCCACGCCCGTCACCCATTCGGTGACCGGATGCTCGACCTGCAGACGGGTATTCATTTCGAGGAAGTAGAAATTGCCCTTGCCGTCCACGATGAACTCGAAAGTTCCGGCGCCGGCGTAATGAACATGCTTGGCGACACGGACTGCCGCCTCGCACATCGCCTCGCGAGTCCTTGGATATTTTTCGAGAATGGGGGATGGGGACTCTTCCCAGACTTTTTGATGGCGCCGCTGGATCGAGCACTCACGCTCTCCAAGATGGATCGCACCGCCCTTGCCGTCGCCAAAGACCTGGATCTCCACAT
>CAYXVB010000271.1:0-3362 GCA_964467785.1 uncultured Bacteriovoracaceae bacterium | reverse complement strand
TGATCTTGATATCTACCGGGACGTCTTTTGAGCGCGTGTAGACCAATGAAATGGGCTTTCCATAGATGTCAAAGCCCCAGAACTCCCAATTTAGCGTCACGACAGGACGGAGAGTCTGGCCCGCGTTGGGGCGCGAGACGATCTTAAGCCAGACTCTTTGACCGACCTTGAACTCGACGCGCACGCCTTTCTTATGGAAGACATTGCCATCGACGCTGATTTCAAAAAAATCTCCATCGCCGCCGCCGACCTCAACGGTGGTGGGGACATCGCCTGCCTTGAGTGCCGAGGAGCGTTCATTCCGATATCTCGAGCCATAAACGTCGGTCACCGCGACTTTGTCGAAGCCGGCACCTGGCGCTAGAGTCTGAGATTTGAAAAATCGAAGATAATGGTTCGACTCGATGAGCTGCATCGACAAGTCGATTGACGAAGATGAAGATCCGGATGCCGAGGCTTGAGCAAAGCCCTCCGAACTCGAGGCGACTTGGTGATCGCCGGTCAGCTCTGTCGTCATGGACGAATAGTCGCAGGCCTGTAGCAGGCAGAAACATGTTCCAAGAATCACGAACGTTGACCATGTAGAATGTTTTTTCATCTTAGGCTCCCCCCTTGGTAAACACTGACGCCCCAAGTAAGGGATAGTTTCAGATGGTGGACAAAAACAGTCAAGCAACAAAATGTTGATTTTATTGCCTATTTCTTGTCGAATATCAATATTTGGCCCGTGGATCCCGCGTGATTCGCTCTAGTTTTGGGCCCGCTCAAGAGCGGGGAGGTCGCATCTTGAGTTTGACCCGCTCCGCAAAGATTTTCCGAATGCGGCTGTCGTCGTCCTCGTCCCATATATCGCCCCAGATCTCCTCGGAGATGTCTTCCAGCGTGACGATGCCCAGGGTCTCAGATCCGGGGCCGATGACCACCGCCATGTGGTTCTTGTTCTTCTGCATCACCCTGAGAGTAGAGAGAGTCGAGTCCTCAGGCTGCACGATGATGATCGGACGAATGATGGATTTCCAATCTTTGCCGCCGGCTTCGCGAAAAGCGAGGAACTCCTTAGTGTGCAGGATTCCGATGACCGCTTGATTGATTTCGATCACGGGGAGACGCGTGTGGCCCGAGGCGAACACGACGGGCACCACTTCTTCCATACCTTCCTGGATCCCTACGGAGCGTACCTGCGCCCAAGGCAGCATGACATCCTTGATCCGGCGACGTTCGATATGCGCGAGATTCAAAATGGCCTGCTGATGGTGTTGGGGAAGCGCGTCGATTTCAACCGTCGTTTCGGGCACGGGCACCGCATGCTTGGAGCGAGTGAAGAAGATCCGCAGGATGCGCGCGGTCGACCACTCCAGGAGCGCCACCGCGGGCGCTAGGAAGCGATCGGCGATGAAGAGCCATCGCGCGCCCGACAGCGTGATCTTGACCGGGTTCTTGAGCGCAAGGGACTTGGGAACCAGTTCCCCGATGACGACGCTGAGATAGGTGATCGGGATGACGACCAGCAGGATCGAAAGGAATTCCGCGGAGTTCGGCGTCAAACCCAGTTTTTCGACGAACAAGGGTTCGATGGTCTCGCTTGCTCCGGCCCCGCCCACGGCACTTGATATCGCGCCGACCAAAGTGATGCCGACTTGAATGATGGAAAGTGTTCTCTCGGGATTTTCGCGAAGAAGGAGGATCCGGGCCGCGTCTTTGGTGCCCGCCTTGGCGAGGCGACGCAATTCCGGTCGCGGGACGGAGACAAATGCCATTTCATAGGCCGCAAGGAGGGCGTTCAACGCCAAACACGCCAAAATGACGAGAACTTCTTCCATAACTGGCCGAGACTATGCGTCAAGGAGCTAGCATCTGTCAATCCGGGGCGCCCGGCGCATCAAGACCCGAAAGAACCGCTGTAGCCCGTATGCGATTTTCTCTTCCTTGCCGTCCTTTCTGATCGTTTAATGTTGAAAGCGAAAAAACTTCCCAGAGAAACTCCGAGAAAGATTTCGAGAAAATTCCATGTTGAATTCGATCATCCGCTTCTCACTGAAGTACCGCTTGGGCGTGCTGGCGGCGGCCTTGGGCATCTTGGTTTACGGTCTTTGGGCGACGCGCTTTCTCCCGATCGATGTCTTTCCGGATTTGAACAGACCCACAGTTTCGATCCTCACCGAAGCCCACGGGCTTGCGCCGGAGGAAGTAGAAACGCTCGTGACGCTGCCAGTGGAGGCCGCGCTGAACGGGACGCCTGGAGTGATCCGGGTGCGTTCGTCGAGCGGTATCGGGATTTCGATCCTTTATGTCGAGTTCGAATGGGGCACGGATATCTATCGAAATAGGCAGCTCGTCGCGGAGAAGCTTCAGCTCGTCAAGGAGTCCTTGCCCCGGGGAATGACTCCAGTGATGGGACCGATCTCCTCTATCATGGGGGAGATCCAGATCCTTGGGCTGACTTCGCCGGATGGGACGGTATCTCCCATGGAGCTACGGACTTTGGCCGATTGGACCATACGCCCGCGATTGATGACGTTGCCGGGCATCAGCCAGGTGGTGGTCATGGGAGGCGAGGTCAAGCGGTACCAGATTCTCGTCTCGAGCGAGAAGCTTCAAAGAAACGGGATCTCCCTCGAAGGGCTGCGTAACGCGCTTTCCGAGATCAGCGAAAACACGACGGGCGGGTTCCTCAACCTGGAGGATAAGGAGTTCCTAATTCGTCCGTTGGGGCGACTGGACTCGCTTGAGGAAATTCAGAACGCCCCGGTTGGGCTCCATCTGGGCCGGCCCGTCTACGTCCGCGACATCGCCGAAGTCCGCATCGGGCCCAAGTCCAAGCGGGGAGAGGCGAGCGTTAATGCCCGTCATTCGGTAGTGATGACGATCCAAAAGCAGCCCAGCGCCAATACCTCCGAGTTAACGCGCAAGATCGATGAGATGGTCGTGGAAATCCAGAAGGGGCTCCCCGAAGGAGCGCGCCTGGAAGGTGATCTTTTCAAACAGGCCCGCTTTATCCAAGCGTCCGTCACCAATGTGGAGCACGCCCTGAGGGACGGGGCGATCATCGTGGCGATCGTGCTGTTCATCTTTCTCGCCAATGTCCGGACCACGGCCATCACTCTCTTGACGATCCCGCTTTCACTCATGGTGACGGCCATCGTCTTCAAGGCCATGAACCTCGGGATCAACACGATGACTTTGGGAGGTCTTGCCGTCGCCATCGGGGAGCTAGTCGACGACGCGATCGTGGATGTCGAAAACGTGTTCAGACGTTTGCGGGAGAACGCCGCGCTTGGAAATCCCAAGGGTGCCTTGCGGGTCGTCTTCGGAGGTCAGGAATTCGATCATCTTCTCGACTTTGACCGTGATCTTGGTGTTTA
>CAYXVB010000270.1:0-3386 GCA_964467785.1 uncultured Bacteriovoracaceae bacterium | reverse complement strand
ATCGGATCTTGACGTGTAGCGTTATATCAAATAGAACGCTAGCTATGACGGCGTCGACACTTCGTTTATCCGGTTTGATTCTCGTACTCTCGGCCTTCGGCACGCAGGCCATTGCCGCCGAAGGCGCCTACCGCCGCACCTGCCGAATCAACGGTGGCCAAGCCTGGGATATCCAGATTTCAGGCGACCAACTCTCCCTCTGCCGCTTCGGGGGCCTCGGCTTTTCCGTAGATACTTACTACTCCGCCAAAGTGGATCGCCTCGTTCCCGACGCGGTTGCCGCGTTTCGATCCGGCCCGACTACGTGCGAGCGGGCGGGTGGCTCCGAGACCAGTGCCTCCGACCTCGAAAACAATGCCGTCAGCATCTGCCGTTTCGAGGACTCGTCGATCGTCGAGTCCGCCGCGCTTGAGCAAGGTCCGGTCGGAGCTCCGGCGCTCGCTCGCGCGTTGCGCTGAGCGCGGTTAGCCGCCATTTGAAAGCATTTTACTTTTATACCCGCGCTCTCTAAACTTCATCTTGCCCTGATGAAGACCGGCGATGCGATATCCCTCAGCACTTATTGGAGACTGATCCGTGAGCTCACCCTGAGCCAGATGAAGGCCAGATACCGGCGAACCTTCGCGGGATTCATCTGGGTCCTCATGAGCCCGATCATCATGTTCAGTGCCCAGGCCTTGGTTTTCCGCCATATCTTGAACATCGCGGTGCCAAATTACTGGATCTTCCTTCTGGGCGGACTCCTTCCCTGGATCTTCATCATCACGTCCCTGGAGATGGGGATCCCGGTCCTCACAAGTTCGCGGCAACTCCTGATCGCGTTCAAGGTCGATCCGGCGATTTTGATGGGCGCGAGCATCCTGGATAACTGGCTCAACTTTCTCGCCGCGTTCCTGGTCATCCTTTTGCCCGCGGTTCTCCTGACCGGATCCTTCACGCCGGGCTTGCTATTACTGCCGTTGGCGATGCTCATACTCTTGGCCGGCGTCGCGGGGCTGGTCTCTTTCTTGGGAATCCTGAACGTCTTTTATCGCGACGTCCGCTTCATCGTGCATTTTCTCGTGGGCGTCCTGTTTTTTCTCACCCCCGTATTTTATCCCCGCGACCTCGTTCCGCGCGAAATGCAGTGGCTCGTTAGCCTGAATCCGGCCTACCACCTTTTGCAAGTGGTGCGCGAATGCATCTACGAATTCGACCCCAAGCGCTTCGTGATGGCGGGCCTCAATGCGTCGGTCATCGCGGTCGGATCGATGGCTATGGCCGTCGCCTACTGGAAGAGGCGGAAAAATGAGTTCTACCATTACATCTGAAAAGGTGCTCACTGTCAGGGGCCTCGATCTCTTGTTCCGGTTGCGCCATTACCGGGAGCGCACCGTTCGCAACGTCTTTGTCGATCTAGTGAGCAAGCCCGTGGATTCCCTTCTCAAGCAACGGGAGACGCTTCATCTTCTTCGAGATATCTCTTTTTCCCTCCATAAAGGAGAGCGACTGGGCATCCTCGGGGTCAACGGCAGCGGAAAGACGAGCCTTTGCCGCTGCATCGCCGGAATGCTTTCACCCGCGAGAGGTAAAATCCAAATCAAGGGCGCCTGCAGAGCGATCTTTGATACGCAAGTCGGAGTGATCCCCGAGCTCACTGGCCGCGAAAACGCGCGCTTACTCGCCACGCTGCTTTTTCCCGAGGAGTCCCAGGCACGGATCGAGGAGCTGGTCGCCGATGCGACGTCGTTTGCCGAGTTAGGGGACTTTCTGGACGTGCCTTTCGAGACTTACAGTATGGGAATGCGGGCTCGCCTGCTGCTCTCGCTGATCACCGCCAAGCCGGCCGAGCTTCTGATCCTCGACGAGGTTTACGACAACACGGACCGGTTCTTTCAAAAAAAGATGACCGAGCGGATGAACCGATTCATTCATAGCTCGGATGCCGTCATCTTTGTCACTCACTCCGCGGACCTGCTGCGCGAGATCTGCACTCGGGCCATCGTGCTCCATCAAAACCGGGTCGCTTTTGATGGACCCGTCAGCGATGCGCTCGCGCGGTACGACCAGCTTAACGGCGCCGTCCAGGCATAAACAGCGAGTCCCACCACTCCGCCTCTCCGGCGGGCAATCGCTGAACGGATAATGGCATCAACTTCACTGCGGCGCCCAGCCGGCGCAGTGCTATTTCCACGAGTCGAAAAAGCGCGTCGAAACGAAGCATGTGCTCAGTCATTTGCGCCAGTCCCAAGCCCACGACCACATTCGCGAACCATAGTATCACTCGAGGTCTGTTGAGGATCAACCGGCTGATCCGAACGGGCTGAGCGATCCGATCGAAGGGGATCGGGAACAACAGCTTGGCGGGGTAAAGCCTTCGCTCAAATCGCCTGCCTTCGATCTTTGGAAACAAGCTAGCCGCATCCTCGGGCTTGAGCGCCATGCGAATCGGAAACGGATAGGCCATCCCGTCTCGAATGAGTGGCATCTCATCCGAGAGAATCCGCACCTCTGGATCGTTGAGGAGTCGGGCGCACGTCGTGCTCTTGCCGCCTCCTGAGGGGAGCAAGACAAGCCACCCTTGGCCATGTCTCTCGAAACCCAGGGCGTGCACCCGATGATATCCCTTGAGGTCAAGCGCCTCCCCGATCGCGGATAGCAAGGTCGTATAGGCCGCTTCGTAAGCGAGAGCCGGATTTGATTCAGCCTTATCGTCCCAAAGCACGAAGTGCCGGGCTTCGCGGCGATTCTCGGCCGAAATACATAAGCCTTCTCCGTAATCGCAGTAGCGCCGCCGTCCAAGTCCACGCACCGTGCACATACGTGTGGCGAATAAGATCGGCCCACGAACGGCCGCCGCGCCTCCGCGGAACTCAAACCGGATATCCGCTTCGCCCACCGGATGCAAAAAATAGGAGAAATCCTCCCGAAGCCTGTCCAGCACTCCGAGATGCGCTGGCTGTGCGGCCGTGACCAGTACTCGCACGCCATAAACTTCGAACGAAAGTTCCGTTGATCCGATCGAAGACGAATCCATTGAGCACTCCCATCGCTTCGAATTCTGCCACGCCGGAACGCATTCAGACCAGCGGGTAACACTCCCTAGTTTCGACACCGTTTCTTACCCATTGAGTGAACTCAGTGCCTCTCTTTCAATTCGAAAGGGAGTTCCCCGGCTACAGATGAGAATTTCACCGCTAGTGGCGCTCGCAAACCAACTCCGCGATCCGTGAAAATTCATCGGGCTAGTTAGATCTAGATAAAAGCATTGACACGACGCATTTATCCTTATAAATCGCTCAGATGACCCGCACCTGGACCTCTACATCCATGATCATTTTATTGATGCTTTTTGCAGTTTCCTCAGTAGCCCACGCCGCCGGTCCGTCCAATATCGACGGGCTCAC
>CAYXVB010000269.1:0-3418 GCA_964467785.1 uncultured Bacteriovoracaceae bacterium | reverse complement strand
AGCTTCGACCACTGGTAAACGGGCGGTTCGCTGGGCCTGCCTGGGGGACATGCTCGAAATGGGTCCTAACGAAGAGAAGTTCCACCGCGAGCTGGCGGGCACGATCATCGAGTTGGAGATCGAAAACATCCTTCTCTACGGTCCGCGGATGAAGTGGCTCGCCGACGAGCTCAAGCGCCGCGCCTTTACGGGGCGGCTCGCGCATTTCGAATCCCACGACTCGCTAGCGGGAGAGCTGACCCGCGGCCTCAACCCCGGCGAGGCGATCCTGATCAAGGGCTCCCGCGGCATGAAGATGGAAGAGATCTGGAAACGGCTCGAAGCGTTTACCCAGAATCAATGGTCGACCTGACGGGAAGGAAGCGGTCAGCGGTGGCTGGCAAATGGCCGATCGCCCTCGTTCTGCCCATCCTCGAGTTATTGAAGTTCTCTCCCGAGCAACTCGACAAATGTTCGGGTTTGTTCGGCTTGCAACACACAAACTCTTAAAATGACGGACGACCATAGCCCTAATTTAAAACTGGCATCAAAGTCAGATGGTCGAAAACTGCGAAATTCGCACTGAGAGCCGAACAAACCCGAACATTAGTCGAGTTCCCACGCATCCTTATGCTATATGAGTCCGGTCGTGCGCGCCGAGATCCTCACCCCAAATGCTGCTTCGATCGAACGAGCCGCCCGGGCACTTCGCCAGGGCCAGGTCGTCGGCATGCCCACGGAGACCGTTTACGGACTTGCGGGTCACGCGTTCGACCCAGTAGCGCTGACGCGAATTTTCGAGACCAAGGAACGTCCGACCTTTGACCCGCTCATCGTCCATGTCGCGCCCCCCGAGAATGGCGCGGCCGCGACCATCAGCTGGCTCCAACAACTGGACCTCGTGGACGGCACCCAGCTTACAGCCCATGCGCGAGGACTCGCCGAGAAACTCATGACTCATTTCTGGCCCGGCCCTCTCACCCTCGTGCTGCCCAAACGAGCGGGAGTTCCGGATCTGGCCACGAGCGGGCTGGGTACGGTCGCCATCCGCATGCCGCGCCATCCGATCGCGCAGGCGCTGATCCGCGCCGCGGGCTTTCCTCTGGCCGCGCCGAGTGCCAACCGCTTCGGTCGCATCAGCCCTACCTCCGCGCAGGATGTCGCCCACGAGCTCGGTGACCGCATTGACCTGATCTTGGATGGCGGCCCGTGCGAAGTGGGGCTCGAATCCACCGTGCTCGCGTTAAGCGACGTCGCGCTCACCCAGCTTCGTCCCGGTGGGATCGCCCGCCAAGAACTTGAAGCGGCGATCGGCGCCCCAGTGGAATTGCCCGCATCCGCGAGCGCGGCACTTGCTCCCGGTATTGCCGCGCCCGGGATGATCGAAAGCCACTATGCTCCCGCCAAGCCCCTTGCGACGCTCCCGCGTCGGATCGCCGAGCTCACGCCGGCCGAAGCCACGGCGCTTGGCCTTGCCCCACAAGAGGCCGTTGGATTACTCGCGCTCTCCGGAAACGCCGATCAACTTGCGCGCCGATTCTCCGAGCTCACTGGCGCGCGAGTCGGTGACATCAAGGTACTGAGCCCGTCGGGAGACCTCGGCGAGATCGCACGCGCCCTGTTTGCATCGCTCAGATCGCTCGATTCCGGCTCGGCGACTCGACTCTTTGCCGAACCCTGCCCGGTCGATTCGGGTCTTGGCCATGCCATCGCCGACCGCCTCAAACGCGCCTCCGCCAAACGGATGCACGCATGAGCGGCATAACGGCGGACATCGCGACCCACTATGGCACGACCATGCGCGAGGCCGCCGCGCTGGCCGCGCGCTTTCGGGGAGCCACCGCGCCCAACCCGACGGTTGGAGCCGCGGCGGTCGACTGCGACGGCGCGATCCTCTCTATTCAGGCGCATGAGCGAGCGGGCACGGGCCATGCCGAGGCCAAAGTTCTCCTCGACTGCGAGAACCGCGGACTCACCGCGCGGATTCATGCGCTAGTCATCACCCTTGAACCCTGCAACCACCACGGCCGGACCCCGCCTTGCACCGAGGCCATCCTCCGTGCCGGCGTCCGCCGCGTGGTGTTTGGCGAAGCCGATCCCAACCCCAAGGTCGCGGGCGGCGGCGGCGCGCGCCTGCGCGAGGCTGGTCTGGAGGTCGCGCAACTCTCCCTCCCGGAAACTGCCGAACTGATCGCGCCGTTCGCGCAATGGTCCGTGCGCCGGATTCCTTTTGTGACGATCAAGACCGCGCACGATCCGACCGGATCGATGCTTCCGCCACCCGGCACCAAGACCTTCACTTCCGAAGCGTCCCTAAAGCTCGCGCACGAGCTGCGCAAGCGCGCCGACGCACTCCTCACGGGCTCGGGCACGGTGCTCGCAGATCGGCCACAGTTCACCGTGCGGCGGGTTCCCGATCATCCCGGCAAGCGCCGCAAGCTCGTGATCCTCGACCGCCGAGGGCGGGTCGCACGCGAGGCCGCCGACTGGCTCCGCGAGCGCGAAGCCGATGGTTTCGAGATCCGGATCGAGACTTCGTACGAGGAGGCGCTTCGCCACCTCGCTGACCAGGGCGTGCTCGAAGTACTCGTCGAAGCCGGGCCCGAAGTGACTCAAGCCGCGATCCAGAGCGGGCTCTGGAATCGCCACTATCGTATTGAGCAAGTCCGGGATGACCATGCGCTGATCCAGGACTCCCTGAAGATCCTGACCAATTGACGCGCCATGCGTATCGAACCACCCTCGCAAGACGCGCGGCGTCAGCGATGCATTTCGCCCTCTGCATTTAAAAACGCAGTGTGATAATCACGGGAGACGATGTTCACCGGCATTGTCGAAAAGCTTGCGACTCTCACGCGCTTCGAACGCGGCACATTGCAAGCCGCTCCGGGAGCGATGCTCACGATCCAAACCGGCTACTCTGATCTCGTGCAGGGCGAAAGCGTGGCAGTGGATGGCGCCTGTCTGACCGTGCTCGATACCTCGCCGGAGGAGACGGTCTTCTTTGTGAGCGAAGAGACCCTCGCCCGCACCCGACTGGGCCCCTTGTTGGCTCGTCCCGTCACGGAGAGAGGCAAAGTCAACCTCGAGCGCGCGCTGCAACTGGGCGCACGCCTCTCGGGCCACATCGTTCAGGGGCATATCGACGGACTGGCCCGGCTCAAAAGCCTCGTTCCTCAAGGCGATGCCTATCTTCTCGAAGTTGCGCTCCCCGCTCGGCTCGCGCGCTACTGCGTCGAAAAAGGCTCGATCACGCTCAACGGCGTGAGCCTCACGGTGAATCGCATCGTGCCCGCCCCGCCAGGAGGGCACGAATCCGGTTCCGCGATCGCTGCCATCACTTTGATCCCCCACACCTGGAGCCACACCAACCTGGGCGCGCTCCATCCCGGCGATCTCCTCAATGTCGAGGTCGACGTCCTCGCCAAATACGTCGAAA
>CAYXVB010000268.1:0-3431 GCA_964467785.1 uncultured Bacteriovoracaceae bacterium | reverse complement strand
GTCCCGAACTTGACCATCGGGCCGCTGGTCGTCGAGGCGCTCCGTCCGCGCACCCGGCTTCCATTGGATTGCCATCTCATGGTGTCGCGTCCCGAGGATTGGATCGACGCGTTTGTCAAAGCGGGCGCCGATGTGATCACCGTCCATGCCGAGGCGACCGCGCATCTGCATCGTCTGCTTCAGCGCATCCGCGCCGCCGGCAAGAAAGCGGGCGTGTCCATCAATCCGGCGACGCCGCTCTCGGCGATCGAGGAAGTCCTCGACGACGTCGACCTCGTGCTCATCATGAGCGTGAATCCGGGCTTTGGGGGGCAAAAGTTCATCGAGAGCGCTCTGGACAAGGTCGCGCGACTTGCGCGTCTGCGCGGTTCGCGCAAGTTCGTTATCCAGGTTGACGGCGGTGTCACGGCCGCAAATATCGGAAAGCTCCGTGCCGCGGGCGCGGACTGTTTTGTCGCGGGATCCGCCGTGTTCGGGCCCGTGGATCGCTCCAAGGCGATCGCTGATCTTCGCGCCGCGCTCTGAACGCGACGCACTCTGAGGGGAGTAAATCACAGATGAAGTCACTCAAGCTCGGGCTCAAGTCGTTGACGCTCGAAGAAGTCCATGAAGTAGCGGTCCTGGGCCGCAAGGTCGAGCTCGCGCCCCCGGCGATCAAGCGCATCGAGGCGGCGCACAAGTATCTGCTCGCCAAGGTCAAAAGCGGCGATACGTTTTACGGCATCAATACGGGATTCGGATTGATGTCCAACGTCAAGATCAAGTCCTCCGACCTCGAGGCGCTCCAGTACAACCTGATCCGCTCGCACGCCTGCGGTGTTGGGCCTTACCTGGAAGACCGCTACGTTCGCGCCATGCTGCTGCTTCGCGCGGCGAACCTCACGCAAGGTCACTCGGGCGTAAGCGTCAAGCTCGTCCGCCAGATCCTCGACGTGCTTAACGCCGGTGTCTGCCCGCTCATTCCGGAGCAGGGTTCGGTCGGCGCGAGCGGCGACCTCGCCCCACTTGCCCATCTTGCGCTCGTCCTCATCGGCGAAGGCAAGGCTCGCCTCGGCGGCGAGATCATGTCGGGCGCCCAGGCGCTTCAGACGGCGGGCCTTCAGGCTATTCGTCTCGGGCCCAAAGAAGGTCTCGCGCTCATCAACGGCACCCAGTTCATGACCGCCATCGGCGCGCTCACGCTGCTCGAAGCCGAGCATCTCTGCGACGCCGCCGACGCGGCGGCCGCGATGACTCTCGAAGCTTTGCGGGGTACCGATGCCGCCTTCTCCGAAGAGATCCACGCGGTACGCCCGCACCCGGGACAGATCAAGACCGCGCAGCGGATGCGCAAACTACTCACCGAAAAGGGACCTCGCGGCGGAAAAAAGAGCGCGATCGCCCTGAGTCACGCTGATTGCGGCAAAGTGCAGGATCCGTACAGCCTCCGTTGCGTGCCGCAGGTGCATGGCGCCTCCCGCGACACGTTGACCTTTGTCCGTCAGGTGCTCTCGCGCGAGATCAATGCGGTGACCGACAACCCGCTCATCTTCCCGAAGGCGGGCAAAGGCGGCAAGATCCTGAGCGGCGGAAACTTCCACGGCCAGATCGTCGCGATGTCCATGGACTATCTATCCATCGCTGCGGCCGAGATCGCGAGTATCTCCGAGCTTCGCATCGAAAAGCTCATCAATCCGGCGCTTTCGGACCTCCCAGCATTTCTCGTCAAAGAGGGTGGACTCAACAGCGGCTACATGATCATCCAGGTAGCCGCCGCAGCGATCGTCTCCGAGAACAAGACGCTCTGCCACCCGGCCAGCGTCGATTCGATCCCGACCTCCGCCGACAAGGAGGACCATGTGAGCATGGGCGCCTGGGCCGCGCGCAAGGCGGCAAAAGTGGTGACCAATACGCGTCGCGTGCTCTCGATGGAATTGATGGCCGGCGCGCAGGGCATTGACCTGCTTCGTCCGCTTAAGTCGACCCAGGCCGTCGAAACGCTGCATGCCGCCGTTCGCGAGCGCGTGCCGTTCGCCGAATCGGACCGGATTTTCCATGATGACATTCTCGCGATCGAATGCTGGCTCTCCGGCGTCGAATCGGAAAGGATCGTGAAAGTATGAAGGGCACCATTCATTCGGACCGGGTGATCCGCGCCCCGCGCGGCAAGACCCTGAACTGCAAGGGCTGGCAGCAGGAAGCCGCCCTACGCATGCTGATGAATAATCTCGACCCGGACGTCGCTGAGGCGCCGAAGGATCTCGTGGTTTACGGAGGCAACGGGCGCGCCGCCCGCGACTGGGAGTCGTTTGACGCGATCGTGGCAACCTTGAAGGAGTTACGCGACGACCAGACACTGCTGATCCAAAGCGGCAAGCCCGTGGCCGTGATGCCCACGCATCCTCTCGCCCCGCGCGTGCTGCTTTCCAACTCCATGCTCGTCCCCAAGTGGGCCACGTGGGATCATTTCCGTGAGCTCGAGGACAAGGGCCTGATCATGTACGGCCAGATGACGGCCGGTTCGTGGATCTACATCGGCACTCAAGGCATCGTGCAGGGCACTTACGAGACCTTTGCCGAAGCGGGCCGCCAGCACTTCAACGGCGATCTCGCCGGGCGCGTCGTCCTGACGGCCGGACTGGGTGGTATGGGGGGAGCGCAACCTCTCGCGGCCTCGATGGCGGGCGCCGTGTCGCTCAACGTCGAGATCGATCCCTGGCGCGCAAAACGTCGCCTGCAGACGCGTTACCTCGATGAGTTGGCGGACAATCTCGATGACGCGCTCAAGCGCGTCGAAACTGCGGCGCGGGCGAAGAAAAACACCTCCATTGGCCTCGTTGGCAATGCGGCCGAAGTGCATTGGGAGCTGCTCCGCCGCGGTTTCAGTCCGGATCTCGTGACCGACCAAACCAGCGCGCATGACGAACTCAACGGCTACGTGCCGGCCGGCATGTCGCTCCAGGAAGCGCTCGAATTGCGGATCCGCGATCCCAAGGGCTACATCTCGGCTTCGATCGAGAGCATGGGCAAGCACGTCGAGGCGATGCTGGAGTTCCAGCGCCGCGGCTCGCATGTGTTCGACTACGGCAACAACATCCGCGCCCAGGCCGTCAAGGCCGGGGTCAAGGACGCCTTCGCGTTTCCCGGCTTCGTTCCGGCCTACATCCGCCCCCAGTTCTGCGAGGGGCGCGGTCCGTTCCGCTGGGCCGCGCTCTCGGGGGATCCGGCCGACATCGCCGTGACCGACCAGGCGATGCTCGAGTTGTTCTCCGAGGACAAGGGTCTTGCGCGTTGGATTCAGATGGCCCGCGAGCGCATCCAGTTCCAGGGTCTTCCTGCGCGCATTTGCTGGCTCGGCTACGGACAGCGCGAAAAGGCCGGGCTGCTCTTCAACAAGCTGGTTCGCGAAGGAAAGGTCTCCGCTCCGATCGTGATCGGTCGCGACCACCTCG
>CAYXVB010000267.1:0-3431 GCA_964467785.1 uncultured Bacteriovoracaceae bacterium | reverse complement strand
CGCTATCTCGTACTGGCCAAGGATCTCAACCCCATCATCCAGACTTGGCCCGGACGATTCGGCCGGGCAACTCTGCTGATGCTGCTGATCAACTCTCTGCTCGCGCTCATCGTACACACTCAGGCCCGAACCCAGGCCCGGGTGTGGCTCCTCCGCCAACTCGGCAATCTGCGCTCTCCGCTCGCCCGCGCGCGCGCCAGCGCCAGGACTCGAGCCTCCAGCGACGGTTCGACCTCCGGTACGGCAGTCTCTCCGCTGGTCAAAAGCCTGGGCACGCGCAGGCTGGTCGTCGTGAGCAACCGCGAGCCCTACATCCACCAACGCTCGCGCGAGGGCACGCTACGAGTCACGCGTCCCGCCAGTGGGCTGGTCTCGGCGCTCGAGCCGATTCTGCGCGAATGCGGCGGCCTGTGGGTTGCGCACGGCAGCGGCAATGCCGACGCAGAGGTCATCGACGCCCGGAGCGAAGTCGCCGTGCCTCCGGACAAGCCGCGCTACCGCCTGCGCCGCCTCTGGCTCACGCCCGAGGAAGAACAGGGCTATTATTACGGCTTCGCTAACGAAGGGATCTGGCCCCTTTGTCATCTCGCGCACACGCGGCCCATTTTCCGCCTGCCCGACTGGGTCCGTTATCGCGCGGTGAACCGCCGCTTTGCCGAAACCCTGCAAGAGGAGTCCGCCTCGGACGAGTCGCTGATCGTCATCCAAGACTACCACCTCGCGCTCCTCCCGCGCCTCGTCCGCGAGTTGCCCCGACCGGCCACCAACCGTCCTCCGCGCATCGGCCTTTTCTGGCATATTCCGTGGCCCAACCCCGAGGCCTTCGGCATCTGTCCCTGGGGACGCGAGCTCCTCGACGGGATGCTCGGAGCGGACGTCATCGGCTTTCACACGCAATACCACTGCAACAACTTCCTGGAGACCTGCAACCGCTACCTAGAGGCCCGAATCGATTGGGAACGTTTTTCAGTCACCTGTCGCGATCGCGAGACGCTGGTGCGCGCCTTTCCCATCGGAATAGACACGCCAGTAGTCAATCGCATCAACGACTCGGAACGGGAGCGACTCAAAGAGGAGTTAGGCATCACGGCACCCTTTGTCGCGGTGGGAGTCGACCGGATCGACTACACCAAGGGCCTGATCGAGCGCGTCGAAGGGGTGGAGCGCTTTCTCGAGAAGTTTCCCAAGTACCAGGGCAAATTCTCGCTCGTCCAGGTTGGATCACCGAGTCGCAGCTCGATCGAAAGCTACAAGGATCTCGCGCGCCGCCTTGGAGAAGCCGTCGAGCGGGTCAACGCGCGCTTTGGCCGCGGCGAGCCGGGCTCCGCCGACAGCTATCGGCCGGTGATTTTCCTGCCCGAGCACCATGACTGGAAACAGATCGAGCGCATCTACCAGATCGGCGATCTCTGCCTGGTGACTTCGCTCCATGACGGCATGAACCTCGTTGCCAAGGAATATGTCTGGTGCCAGGCGCCCGAGCGCGGCGCCCTCATCCTCTCACGCTTTACCGGGGCAAGCCGCGAACTGACGGAGGCCCTCATCGTCAACCCCTACTCGATCGAGGAGCTTGCCGACGCGATCGAACAGGGTCTTGAAATGCCGGCTGCCGAAAAAGTCGCCCGAATGAGCGCCATGCGGGAAAAAATTCACCGCTTCAATGCCCTCCATTGGGCCACCGACCTGATCTCAACCCTCATCAAAGCCAATCCCGGAATGCCGGTCACTGCCAAACTTCCACCCGGTCTCCCGATGTCTTCCCAGTCAGGTGCGTCTCGGCGCACGGTTGTGGTAAACGAACCCCATGGCTTACCCACCCGGATTCCCTCCCCAGGCGAAATGCCGCAAAACGCGCCGGACGGCGTCGC
Organism: uncultured Bacteriovoracaceae bacterium; assembly: GCA_964467785.1. GTDB lineage: Bacteria > Bdellovibrionota > UBA1018 > UBA1018 > UBA1018 > CAYXVB01. Next base: position 1,563 of record CAYXVB010000267.1, on the reverse strand, counting down.
AACCTCCAACCCATTTTCCGCGCCAGGCTCCCGCTCGCGAATCCGGCCCTGAACTCGCTGTCATTCACGCCGAAATCGAGTCCTGCACGCGTTGCCCGCGCCTTCGCGCGCATTGCCTGAACATGGCGCAACTCAAGCGCCGCGCCTATCAGAACGAGACATACTGGGGACTACCGATCCGTGGTTTCGGGGATCCGGCGGCCCGCATCGTTATCGTGGGACTTGCGCCGGCCGCCCACGGCGCCAACCGCACGGGCCGGATCTTTACCGGCGACCGATCGGGAGACTGGCTTTACCGGGCCCTCCACAAGGCTGGCCTGGCCAATCAACCTCACGCCATCAGCCGCGATGACGGTCTCCAGCTTCGGGACACTTACATCAGCTGCGTGGTCAAGTGCGCGCCACCCGACAACAAGCCGGATCCCTCGGAGATCTCCCACTGTTCCTCCCATCTCGAGGCTGAGCTGTCCGCGCTCCGCAACGCGCGTGTCTTCATCGCGCTCGGTGGAATCGCGCTACAGGGACTCTGGCCTTTCATCGCCCCCTCCTCCCCTGGGGGAGCGAAGAAATCCCCGCGCCCCAAATTCTCCCATGGCGGCGAAGTGACCCTCGGCGAGTGCCCCGCGATCGCTCCGACGGCCCAGTCCAGAACCCTGCTTCTGTCCTATCACCCCAGCCAGCAAAACACCTTCACGGGCCGACTCACGGAGCCAATGTTTGACCGGATCTTTGCGCGTGCCGTGGATCTTGTCCGCTCCTAATGAGCCTTCAAAGGGTCTCGGGCTCGGCGTCCCAGTAAGCGGCACCGCTCTTCGCTTCATCCGCCCCATCGTTGACCAGCACCCGGTCCCAGGAGTCGGAGGCCAGCACGCTCATCACCTCTCGCTCTCGAGCGTCGCAATCGCGGCAACTCTCCAGCATCGCGCCCGCCATCAGCGCTCCGACCGCGTAAGCTCCATTGAGGCTTCGATCACAGGCATACACCCCCTTCAAGGCGTGCCCGTCCGGACATAGCGAGTGCGAAAAGCCAAGAGACCGCCCGTGACCGTCCGTATGGCGCGCTTCGTGAAAAAGTATCGAAATCCGCTTGAACGAAGCCAAGCGAGAGTCCGGGGCGATCGCGAAACGATCGCGCCGATAAAAATATTCGGAACTGAAAAGGGCCGGACCGATCCGAAACAAGCCAACTCGAGGCGAATCGATATCCAGCACGCCCACGCCCGGTAGCTCTACGGAGACTTTGCGTTTCCTTTTTTTGGCCCGGGCGTAAAGCTCCACACCGTCATTGTTCATTTCCAATTGAGCGCCAAAGCCCGAATCCCCGCCGGCATCCGGCAGCTCGTCGGCAAAAGGATAGGCCGCCATCGGCCCAGAAACAGGCACGAGCTCCTCGTCCTCCGCGACGAGGTACCCCAGGCGCACGCCCAACCAGCGAGTCAGCTCGGCCCTCGAAGCCTCTCGAAGCTCCATCACCTTGACCAGTTCCGGATCCGGATCCGTGAAGTCGAGTTTTTCGATCGCCGCGAAATCGCGCTGCAGAAGAAGCTGCGCGCCCTCGGGAAT
>CAYXVB010000266.1:0-3437 GCA_964467785.1 uncultured Bacteriovoracaceae bacterium | reverse complement strand
CGCGAACTCCACTCACCCTAGCCTCGTTTAAGTCAAAAATCAAAGCCTCTTGCCGAGTAATTGCCAGAACCGCAATGGACCTCAATAAACTAGCGCTTCATTGCCCTTGTCCATTTAGACTTGGCCCGAACCTCAAAAACAGACTGATCGAGTTCAGGAAATAGCAGGTCACCTGAATAAAACAGCTGGGACCTGCCCAAAAAACTCAAAGGACCGGGCCCCTATCGGAGCACCGGTCCTAAGATATTCATTGGATTAACTTATCGTCTAATTCAGGCGGGCTGCTGAGCTGAAGCTTGTTGGCTTACGCCAGCAGCTTCCTGAGTCTGAGCCTCTTCAGAAACACGAACTCGGAGGCTCTTGTACTTCATGAGGCCCGTACCCGCAGGAATCAAACGACCCATAATGACGTTTTCCTTCAGGCCACGTAGGAAGTCCACGCGACCCGAGATGGACGACTCGGTGAGTACCTTGGTGGTCTCCTGGAAGGAGGCCGCCGAGATGAACGACTCAGTCGAGAGCGAAGCCTTCGTAATACCGAGGAGCAACGGCTCCGCAGTAGCCGGCACGCCGCCGGTCTGCATCACGCGCTGATTCTCCGTTTCAAAGGTCATCTTATCAGCCTGTTCACCCGGCAAGAAGGTGGTGTCGCCCACTTCCTTGATCTTCACCTTACGCAGCATCTGACGAACGATCGTCTCGATGTGCTTGTCATTGATCTTGACGCCCTGCAGACGATACACTTCCTGCACTTCGTCAACCAGGTACTTGGCGAGAGCCTTCTCGCCGAGCACGCGGAGGATGTCGTGCGGGTTGATCGGACCGTCCATGAGCGGCTCGCCCGCCTTGACGTAGTCGCCTTCGTTGACCGCGAGGTGGCGGCCCTTACCGATGAGGTATTCCTTCGGCTCGCCGCTTTCGGGTGTGACGATCAGCTTGCGCTTGCCCTTGGTGTCCTTACCGAACGTTACGGTACCGTCGATATCGGTGATGACCGCCGCGTCCTTCGGCTTACGAGCTTCGAAAAGTTCAGCAACACGAGGGAGACCGCCGGTGATGTCCTTGGTCTTCGTCGTTTCACGATGGATCTTGGCGATCGTATCACCAGCCTTGAGCTCATCGCCGTCGTTGATGACCAGGTTGGCGCCGACCGGCAGCATGTAGCGGGCCACACGGCTCGTACCCGGAATCTGGATCGGGTTACCCTTGCCGTCGGTGACGAGGAGCTTCGGCCGCTTGTCGGTAGCCTTGGTCTCCACGATGACCTTGTGCGACAGGCCGGTCACGCTGTCGAACTGCTCCTGCATGGTCACGCCTTCTTCGACGTCTTCGAAGGAGACAATACCGGAAGCTTCCGACACGATCGGGGTCGAGTACGGGTCCCACTCAGCCATGAGCTTACCCTTTTCGACCGGGTCGCCGTCCTTCACGAGGAGCTTGGCGCCATAGACGATCGGATACTTCTCACGCTCACGGCCGGCAGCGTCGAGTACAATGATCTCGCCGTTGCGGTTCATGACGATCAGGGCGCCTTCCTTGTTCACAACGGTGTTGACGTTGTTGAACTTGATCTTGCCCTTAGTCTTGGCTTCGAGGCTCGACTGTTCAGCGCGCCGCGATGCCGCGCCGCCGATATGGAAGGTACGCATCGTGAGCTGCGTGCCCGGCTCACCGATGGATTGAGCAGCGATAACGCCGACCGCTTCACCGATGTTCACCATGCGGCCACGAGCCAGATCGCGACCGTAGCAGAGGGAGCAAATACCCTTCTTACTCTGGCAGGTCAGCACAGAACGGATACGGACGCGGTCAATACCCACTTCGTCGAGCTTCTTGACGAGGTCTTCGCTGATCTCAGCGTTGGCCGGAACCACCGTTTCGCTCGTCACCGGATCGATCACGTCCTCGAGGGTTACGCGACCGAGCACACGGTCACCCATGCGTTCGATGACTTCGCCGCCTTCGATCAGAGCGCCGACGTACAGACCGTCCAACGTACCGCAATCGATCTCGGTAACGATGACATCCTGGGAAACGTCCACGAGACGACGGGTGAGGTAACCCGAGTTCGCCGTCTTGAGGGCGGTATCCGCAAGACCCTTACGAGCGCCGTGAGTCGAGACGAAGTACTGAAGAACCGACAGACCTTCGCGGAAGTTCGCGACGATCGGAGTCTCAATGATTTCGCCGCTCGGCTTGGCCATCAGGCCGCGCATGCCGGCGAGCTGACGGATCTGAGCGTTACTACCGCGGGCTCCGGAGTCGGCCATCATGAAGATGGAGTTAAAGGCAGGGCCCGTGACCTCCGTTTCCTTACCCTTCCAGCCGACAGGGGCCTTGAAGGTCTGGGACGACAGGCGCTTCATCATGGCCGAAGCGATCTGTTCAGAGGTCTGAGCCCAAATGTCGATGACCTTGTTGTAACGTTCACCGTCGGTGATGAGACCTTCGATGTACTGGTTCTCGATTTCGTGAACCTGGGCGTAGGCCTTGTCCAGCAGCTCCTTCTTTTCGGGCGGCATGAGCATGTCATGGACCGAGATGGAGATGCCGGCGCGCATGGCGTTCTTAAAGCCGGTCTGCATGAGGTGGTCCGCAAGCAGGACGGTCTTTTTGTTGCCAGTGAGGCGGTAGCATAGGTCGATCAGCTCAGCGAGGTCCTTCTTGCCCAGAACCTTGTTGTAGGCGCTGAACGGAATTTCCTCAGGCACGATCTCGGAAAGAAGCGCACGGCCGACCGTGGTTTCTTCCACCTTGCCATTGATGCGGCACTTGATCTTGGTCTGCAGAGTCACGATGCCCGAGTCATACGCGAAGTGAACTTCGGTGGGGCTCGAGAACACCTTGCCCTCGCCCTTCGCGAACGGACGCTCACGGGTCATGTAGTACAGACCGAGAACGATGTCCTGCGACGGAACGATGATCGGCTTGCCGTTCGCGGGCGAGAGGATGTTGTTGGTCGACATCATCAGCACGCGGGCTTCGATCTGAGCTTCGATCGAGAGCGGAACGTGGACAGCCATCTGGTCACCGTCGAAGTCGGCGTTGAATGCCGAGCAAACGAGCGGATGCAGCTGAATGGCCTTCCCTTCGATCAGGACCGGTTCGAACGCCTGGATGCCGAGGCGATGCAGGGTCGGAGCGCGGTTGAGCAGTACGGGGTGTTCCTTCACGACTTCTTCAAGGATGTCCCAGACTTCCTGGCGCTGCTTTTCGACCATCTTCTTGGCCGACTTGATCGTGGTCACATAGCCGTATTCGGACAGCTTGTTGTAGATGAAGGGCTTGAAGAGCTCAAGCGCCATCACCTTCGGGAGCCCGCACTGATGTAGCTTGAGTTCCGGACCGACGACGATGACGGAACGGCCCGAGTAATCCACGCGCTTTCCGAGGAGGTTCTGACGGAAGCGACCCTGCTTGCCCTTGAGCATGTCGGA
>CAYXVB010000265.1:1346-3462 GCA_964467785.1 uncultured Bacteriovoracaceae bacterium | reverse complement strand
TGGAGATCGCAAAGAGCGGAGCGAATATCCAGCGCTATAAAGGCCTCGGCGAGATGAACGCTGAGCAGCTCTGGGAAACGACCATGGATCCTTCGCGCCGCATTTTCCTCAAAGTCACGATTGAAGACGCGGTTGACGCAGACGGAATCTTCTCGGTTCTCATGGGAGACCAGGTTGAGCCACGTCGTCAGTTCATCGAGGAAAATGCGTTACGTGTGAGGAATCTCGACATATGAGTCGTTTCAGCCGCATCCTCGGCGTGGGGTCGTATGTACCCGCGCGGACGTGGAAGAACGACGATATTTCGTCCATGATGGATACTTCGGACGAATGGATCCGTCAGCGCACAGGTATCGAGGAGCGTCGCTGGGTCGATCTCGAGTCGACCACGACTACCTCGGATCTCGCGCTTGAGGCCTCGCGCAAGGCGCTCGACGCCGCGAAGGTGAAGAAAGAGGAACTCGATATGATCATTCTGGGGACATTGTCCCCGGATCACGAGTTTCCTGGCACCGCGTGCTTTTTACAAGCCAAGCTCGGAGTACCCGGAATCGCAGCGCTCGATATTCGGCAACAATGTTCGGGCTTCATCTACGGAATGTCGATCGCCGACCAGTTCATTCGTACTGGTGCCAAGAAGCGCGTGCTCGTTGTTGGTGCCGAAGTTCATTCCAAGGCGCTCGATCGCACTAAACGTGGCCGCGAAGTGAGTGTCCTTTTCGGTGATGGCGCTGGCGCCGTAGTGATGGGGCCGACGGATGCTGTCGAGGGAGATTTCAAGACTTCGCGTGTTTTTTCGACTCACTTGCACGCAGACGGACAGTATGCCGAGGAGCTTTGGATCCCTGGTCCGGGGCTGGCCTATCCAGACGCCCGCGTGTCCCATTCAATGCTCGACGAAGGCCTACAGTATCCGAAGATGAACGGCAGGACAGTGTTCATGCACGCGACTAAGCGCATGGTCGAGTGTTTGACGGAAGCCGTGGATGCCAACAAGATCAGGCTTGAAGATATAGATCTATTTCTTTTCCATCAGGCCAATCTTCGCATCAACGAGATGGTGGCCAAGCAGCTTGGCATTCCGTCAGAGAAGGTTTTCAATACAATTCAGAAGTTCGGCAATACCACTGCCGCAACGATTCCCATAGGCATGGACGAAGCCGTCAAGGCGGGCAGACTCAAGCCCGGCATGATGGTCGCTTCAGCCGCGTTCGGAAGCGGCTTCACCTGGGCATCGGCGATATACCGGTGGTGATCTGAGGATTTATGAGCGAGATCGATTCAAATAACGACAAAAACACTGTCGCGGTCACGATTGAAGACGAGATGCGGGGAGCCTACCTCGATTACGCGATGAGCGTCATCGTGGGGCGCGCTCTTCCTGACGTCCGCGACGGACTCAAACCGGTCCATCGTCGCGCGCTTTACGCGATGTATGACTTGGGCAATACGCATAATAAGCCCTATAAGAACTCCGCCCGTGTGGTCGGTGACGTCCTCGGTAAATACCATCCCCATGGCGACGTCGCGGTTTACGACACCATCGTCCGCATGGCGCAGGACTTTTCGCTCCGGTATCCCCTCGTGGACGGCCAGGGCAACTTCGGATCCATCGACGGCGACTCACCAGCGGCCATGCGTTATACCGAAATCCGCATGGAGAAAATCACTGATGATCTCCTTGCCGACATCGACAAGGAAACGGTGGATTTCGGGCCGAATTACGACGACAGCTTGACAGAGCCCCGAGTGCTCCCGACTCGTATCCCAAACCTTCTAATCAACGGGAGCGCCGGAATCGCGGTCGGTATGGCGACCAATATTCCGCCGCACAACCTGACTGAAGTCGTCGAGGCGACGATCGCTCTGATTGACCAGCCTTCCCTCGCGACCGACGACCTTCTTAAATTCGTTAAAGGTCCGGATTTCCCGACAGGCGCCTATATTCTGAGCGGAGCCGGGATCCGTGAGGCCTATCGCACAGGTCGCGGCTCAATCACCCTGCGAGGCAAAGCGGAAATTGAGACCTGGAAAGGCGATCGCGAAAGAATCGTCATTACCGAGCTCCCCTATCAGGTCAACAAGGCCAAGTTAGTCGAGAAGATCGCTGATCTCG
>CAYXVB010000265.1:0-1336 GCA_964467785.1 uncultured Bacteriovoracaceae bacterium | reverse complement strand
CATCGAGGGCATCTCCGATCTGCGCGACGAGTCCGATCGCTCCGGTATGCGGATCGTCGTCGAGATCAAGAAAGGCGAGAACTCGAACGTGATTCTGAATCAGCTCTATAAGCTGACTCAGCTGCAAGAGAATTTTGGGATCAACTTATTGGCGATCCATCACGGCCAACCCAAGATTTTCAATTTGCGCGACAGGATCTGGGCATTCGTGGATCATCGGTTGGACGTTGTCATCCGTCGCACGATCTTCGAGCTTAAAAAAGCTGAAGCCCGAGCCCATATTTTGGAAGGATTGAAGCGCGCAGTCGAAAACATCGACGAAGTGATCGCGTTGATCAAGGGCGCGAAAAACCCAGATGAGGCAAAGATAGCCCTCATCTCCCGGTTCGAATTCTCCGAGATCCAGGCCCAGGCCATTCTCGAAATGCGCTTACAGCGCTTGACCGGTCTTGAGCGCGAAAAAATCATCGAGGAGTACCGCCAGATTCTTGCCCTGATCGAGGAACTGAAGAGCATCCTCGGGAGCGAAGCCAAGATTTACGCATTGATCAAAGCTGAGTTGCTCGAGGTCAAGGAAGCCTACGGGGATGCTCGTCGCACTGAAATCTCGATCGACACCAACGCGGATATCGACATCGAGGACATGATCGCGGATGAGGATACCCTCGTCTCGATCACCCATACCGGTTACGTTAAGCGCACGGATCCGTCACAGTTCCGCTCTCAGCATCGTGGTGGCAAGGGAATTCGAGGCGTCGCAACGGGTGACGAAGATTTTGTCACGGCGATCTATCATGCAAACACCAAGAGTTACCTGCTTTGCTTCACGGATCGTGGACGTGTTTATTGGCTCAAGGTTTACAAGATTCCTGAAGCCGCGCGCGGAGCCAAAGGCAAGGCCATCGTCAATCTCATTTCGTTGCAGTCAGGCGAGAAGATCAAGGCGATCCTTCCGGTCAAGGAATTCAAGGAAAACGAGTACATCACGATGGTCACCCGCGCGGGCATCATCAAGAAGACCGCTCTTTCGGAATTCTCCAATGTCCGCAACGCCGGTATCGTAGCCGTGTCCACCGACGAGGGTGACGAGCTGGTCAGCGCCAAGATCACCGACGGCAAAAGCGATGTCTTTCTTTGCTCAAAGGACGGCATGTCGATCCGTTTCAGCGAAGATGACGTGCGCCCCATGGGTCGAGCGGCTCGTGGCGTGATCGGCATGAGTCTCGACGAGGGCGACCGCGTGGTCGCCATGGAAGTGCTCCACACCAACGACGAGCGTCCATTCGAGGTTCTCACGATCACCGAGAGCGGTTATGGCAAGCGGACCCCTGTCCCC
>CAYXVB010000264.1:0-3470 GCA_964467785.1 uncultured Bacteriovoracaceae bacterium | reverse complement strand
CGTATTGGCCTACGATATCAACGATATTCAGGCGGGATTTGATGTCTTCGGTCGTGGTGCTCATAAGAGGCTATTCTACGCTTATTCTAGCACTACGCCAAGGGGCTCTCACTCACATCTTTTACTATCCCACTTTCTTTGTGCAGACAAAGAAAGTTCCAAAGAAAACTGCCGTCCTCGTTTCCGGCTCGGAGCATACCCCGATTCGCTCCGGCCATTTCCTCGCGGCAGACTGAGGAAATGGTGATCCTCTTCGAATCGGGTACACTCACCTCGCCTCTCACTGGGACGGGTATTGGGTTTCAGCCCCATTGCGGAAGGCGAAGCGACTCCTCTACGACCGGAGGAAAAAGGTTTTCTAAGTCCCTCGTTAGGAAACCGCCGGAGGTCGTAGCCAGTGGTCGCATGAGCCGGGAGCACGGGGCACTCCTTTCTTTGGTTCGTTTCTTTGGATGAGCAAAGAAATGAACAAAAAACCTTTTGTCTGCACAAATAAAGTGAATATGCCTGAATGAGTAGGGAAATGAACGGGAAGATTATTTGCCGCTAAAACCTGCCTGCCGGCAGGGAAATGGATGGGGTATTTACGGAAGAAACGAAAAACCCGGAATAATCCGGGCTGGCTTCCAGAGAGGGATGCGAGCTATGTGCCGCTGCCGACGATAATGAGCACGTCAGCATCCGCCGGAGCGGTTTCACCCGTCGGCAGATCGGCGAGCGTGCCGGCGAGCGCATCGACGAGCATCTGCGCGGCCGCCTCTTTTCCTTCTTTGAGGCTGATGATCGTATAGCCGACATAGTCGTTCTTGGCGGCCTTTTCCTTCATCACGACCTCGATGTCGGGGAACTGGCCTTGGAGCGAAGCTTCGACGGCATTCGTCACGCCGACTTTCGTCGATCCATTATACAGCGCAACACGCACTCCGCTGAGAAGTAGGGCCGGGGTCGCAGCCGATTCTCCGGCGGGAGCTGAAACAGCCCCTTCGGAGGGTGTTTCCGCTACGGCGACTGACTCGGTCACAGCCTCCCCGGTGGGGAGCGGCGTATCCTGTATGGCAACGGGTGCCGCTTCCTGTTCGATATTCACCGTCGTGACGTCGATGATCTTCCCCACGCTCGGACGGTAGAGGACAGCCCGGCCGCTCGCCTGATAGATGAGGATCTTGTCCCCATTCTGTGCCCGACGGAAAAATGGCTGATCATCGAGCCGCTCCTTATTGGTCACGGTCGCGAGCGTCGGTTCCTCGTCCTCAGGAAGCTCAATCATCGCTCCGACTTTCTTCACGAGTGAAGCAATCTCGCGTTTTCCGGCGACTTCCGGCGTCTCGCGATACTGATAGTAAAAGTACCCGGCGATCCCGGTCATGATGAGAAGGAGCAGCGCCTGACTGAGGAGCATGCCATGCTTCCAAGTCGGTTTCCGATCAGCCACGGCGGAGGGTGCAGCGGGCACAGTTCGCCGGGGGGCACGAACCGATACGGGCGGCGCGTCGTAGAGGATGGGTTCGAAATCAACGACGGTTTTGGTGGTGGTTTTTTTCTTTGGGACGCGCGGCATATTTTTGTGCCGATGAAAAACAATAGGTTCGTCTTTTAGTCTACCGAATATCGAAGTGTTCCGCCAGCCGAGGAGCGAGTCCTCATCGAGTTCAAAGACCAGAATTACGAAAAACGACTGCTAAAAACTACAGCGGCCAGAAAAGACCGAGACCAAGCGCGAGCGCGAGAGAGAGCGGCGAAGAAAACGCCTCGTCAAAAAAGAGGAAGAAATTGCTGTTCCCTGTCGGACCGCCACCACCGCCCGAAAGCGAGATATCGAAGGTGTTTGATCCATTGTCTCGTAAATCAATATCAGCAAAGGGCATAAGACGGGATACTATTTTATGTTGCTATTCCATCATCGGAACGACCCATGTGCGTCGCATCTTCGTAGGCTTCAGCATAGAGCTCTTCGGTATCGTCATACCAAGTCACCGAGTATGCCCCATTGCCTGTTCGAGAAGTCTCGAGTAATTTCTCCCCAGTCGATGGCCGCCAAATACCGATCGTTACCGTCCCGCCACCTGAACCAGTGATGTCTCCACCGACCGCATAGGTGATGGTGTGGTAGGTAAAGACGATACTGAGGCTGATCCAACCAGTAACAGCTGTGGAGCCGTTGAGGTGCACGCGACGACGACGGGCGGTTTCAAGATCGACACGACTGCCAACATAATCGTCCCCGGGCCAGCGTTTGAACATTGTACGGGACTGCGAATACGCAAAGAAGACGCCGATTTCCGGATCAGTCTGTGAGCTGTCAAGATAAGCTGCCTCCCATTCGATACCCCCTTCGGCGGCGAGCCGCTCGACCAGGATCGCCATACCGGAAAGCGCCACCGTACCCGATGGCTGGACGATCATCTGGTTGCCGAGTGCTGAAATGAAATAGCTTGTTTCAGGGATAGTTGGAGCGGTCGCCGCCACGGTGTAGTTGGATGCAGCAGCAGCGGTACCATTCTGTTGTATTCCCCACTCGACGGTATGATTATGCGCCCCCACGCCGTCCGTCGCCTTGCCGCTCGTGTAGTTCACTACCCAGAACCCGGAAATGTTCCAGCCGAAGTCGGCCGTATCGGAGCGGTATACGTCGAAGTTCAGACTATTGCGGCCGCGGGCGAGCGTAAAGGCGCTGTCGTTGCGCACCATCGCCGCGTTCGTACCGGCCGTCACCGAGGCAGCATCGGTATACGCGACGAATGAACCCGTCCCGATCCGGAAGTTGAGCGTAGAGATAGCCGCGATCTGCTGCCAGAAAACATAGTAGGCGACGCGGCTCGTCGTGATGGTGGTCGGCTCCTCTATGAAGAGCTCGCGCGTGCCACGCTGATAGTCAGACGATGTCGTACCGCCCATCGGCGAGGCGAGGTCCATGGGGAGCATAACCGAATTCATGATGGTCGAAGACGAACCCGGCGCGAACTCGTAGGTCACGACGAGGTAGGCCTGGAAATGGTTGACACGCGCCACCGTCGCGGTCGGCTGCCAGGTCTGGGTCGCCGCCGTGCTGGGGTACGCGCTCGTTACGTCCCAGACATAACGGAAGAAACGGTCCGTCGCAAGCGATCCCTCGTAGTTTCCCGTCGTCACGGTTGCCGTCCCGACGCGGAGCGTCATGGTATGGTCGGTCGTCGCGGCGTTCCGATGCTCGTTCCCCTGCATCACGACAAATATCTGGCGGTACGTCTTGGTCGCCTCAGGGAGGTACGTATCGAGCACCGGGATGGTGTCGTATGTCGTCGCCGTCGTGGCGATGGTACCGACCGGAGCGTTGAGCGGGATCATTACTGTCTTCACGTGCGTCGTACTGGTGTCGTCGTACTCGTAGGTGATGTCGAGCGTAACGCAAACGTTTACCATACCGGTCGTCGTACCGGTCGACTGGTTGATCTGGAGCTGGAAATCGCAGGTCATCGAAGTCCCCGACCAGT
>CAYXVB010000263.1:0-3524 GCA_964467785.1 uncultured Bacteriovoracaceae bacterium | reverse complement strand
GGCGCCAAGCCGGACCACGAAGGCGCGGTCCTGCGCAACTGGCTCGCGGGACGACCACTCGAGGCCCGCGTGCCCCGGGGGCGCACTTATCCTGGAAAGCTCCTGGCGGGCCTTCCGACGGTAGCCGATGATCTGGCCGCCATCGCGCGAATCAAGTCCGTCCATCCGGGAGAAGACGGTTCGGCGCGGCTCTTGATCGAGCTAGGCGACAGCCAAATGGTCGAGAGCGTGCTGCTTTTGCGGGAGGGGCTCTGTGTTTCCTCCCAGGTGGGCTGCGCGGTGGGTTGCGCGTTTTGCATGACCGGGCGGAGCGGTTTGATCCGGCAGCTCAGCAGCATGGAGATTCTCGCTCAGTTGGCGTTGGCGCGCACCATCCGTCCTGTTCATAAGATCGCGTTCATGGGCATGGGGGAGGCCTCCCACAATCTGAACCCTGTGCTCGAGGCGATCGAAATGATGGGTACGGTGGCTGGGATCGCGGCCGAGCGGATCTTTTTGTCCACCGTGGGCGATCGTCGCGTTTTCGAGCGCCTCCCTGCATGCCGGGTCAAGCCCGTGCTCGCGCTTTCGCTTCATACGACGAAGGCGGAGCTGCGGGAGAGGCTCCTTCCGCGGGCGCCTCGGATCACTCCCGATGAGCTGGTCGCGCTCGCCGATGAGTATGCGGAATCGCGTCGGTACCCGGTCCTTTATCAATGGACCCTGCTTGAGGGCATCAATGACACCGAGGAGGAGATGGACGGTTTGGTGAGGCTGTTGCGAGGAAAGCGCGCAGTTCTGAATCTAATCCCGTTCAATACCGTTCCGGGCTCGGAGTTTCGTCGTCCGGCCTGGGAGCATGCGGTTTGGATGGCGCGAACGCTTCATCAGCGAGGGGTTTTGACTAAGCTTCGGCGCTCAGCGGGCCAGGACGTAGACGGCGGTTGCGGACAGCTGCGCGCACGGGTGCTGAAGAGCCAGACGCGATCATTGAGTACTCCGGGTGGAAGCTCGCAGACCTTGCCGTGAGGGACTGAAAAAAAACGGGAGGCGCGGTCATGGACCACAACCTCCCGCAGGGCCTATCTAAGCCGCTAAAGCGCTCAGTAGCGACCGCGGCCGCCGCCGCCAAAGCCGCCACCGCGATTTTCGCGCGGGGCCATGGGCTTGGCTTCGTTCACGGTCATGGCACGGCCGTCATAATCGGCGCCATTGAACTTGGCGATCACTTCCTGAGCTTCCGCCTCGGTCGACATCTCGACGAAGCCGAAGCCTTTACTGCGGCCGGTGTCGCGGTCGATGATGATCTTGGAAGACTCGACTTTCCCGCACTGCGAGAAAGTGTCGAAAAGGATCTGGTCGGTCGCGGAATACGGCAGGTTGCCGATGTACAATTTCTTACCCATAAAACCTCCTAAAGGCTGGGAGCCGCTCAAGAGGATAGGGACACTATGTCCGCAGACTCGAAAGAAGCTGAATGGAACTACCTACAAGTCTCGATCTTAGCATGTATCAGACCCGAGGGTTGTGTCATTCTAACCGCCAGCTCCTTCACCTTTGAGTAGAGAAAATAGTTTCGGCGATCCTGGTTCAGTTCAATAGCGGGACGGTCCCGTCGGTTTGGCTTTCCTCGAAATCCTCGCGTCTTGCCGCCCGCGCGGAGACGATCTGAATTTCGAAGATCAGGTCATGGCCCGCAAGCGGGTGATTGGCGTCGAGCACCACCGAATCGCCCTGGATCTGGATGACGCGGAACTCGCGCCGGGGGCCGCGTTCTCCGACTCGGCCCGGAACCTTGTCACCCACCTGAAGGCGCTCGCCGTTTGATAATGCGGAACGAGGCACCTCCGTAACCAGCTGAGGATCGTAGAAGCCATAGGCCTCTTGTGCTGGAATCGATATACGGCGCCGCTCGCCCTTGCGGACATTCTGAAGTCCTTGGACAAGGCCGCGGAGCTGCGGATCGCCGAAGCCCTCTTCCCGGTCCGGAGAGCGCTGCTCCAGCTGATTGATCACATCCTGGTTGTAAGAGCGGCTGAGGACGTGCCCCAGTTTGTTTCTCAATACGCAATGAAACGATACGATCTGGGCATTCATAAAGATCCCTTCGATGTATGTTTTACGTTGTATCTGTCTGGCTTGTACGTGCTTGTACTGGAAACGGACGATCGCTGGCTTTGGATCGTCGGAAGGACCTCTTAAGAGTACCGTATTGCGGCGGGTGAGGATAGTTCAATTTGTATGACGCTCCCAGTCGAGTCGGGCGGCCGCGATTTAGCGCGATAGGCGAGGGTGTGTCTTCGCGGCCACGGTCCGTTGACGTCCAAGCACGGCGGCTCGTGTACGGCCTACCTATGTTATCCTCCAACACATGAGAGAGAGCGCGACGCCGGAGCCAACCCTCGAGGAAGTCGTCGAAGTCATCAAAAAGGTACTTAGTCATTCGGAAGTGGGCCCCGGTTCGGAACTGGGAAACACCCGACGCTGGGATTCATTACGACACGTCGAAGTTCTTGTCGCAGTCGAACGTCACTTCGGTCGTAAGATCGAAATGGCTCGTCTCACCGAGCTTGTTTCCGTGCGGGCGATCCATCGGTTTCTTTGCCGAGACTTGGAGCTTGGCTGAGTGTTCCCGCCCAGGATGTTCCAGGCCATCCTCGATGGTCGCGCGGAGGGAGCCGGCTCGAGTCGCGCTTCGGGAGGTGGATCGCCAACTGACTTACAGTCAATTCCACCGATTGATAGTGGAACTTTCGCAAGAGATCGAGCGCGAATGCGCGAAGGCATCCCGACCCGTCGGTGGCCGCGTCGGAATTCTGATTTCCAATTCCATTGAGGCCTACATCGCGATCCATGCGACCGTTCACTCGGGCAGGACTTACGTTCCATTGCCGGTCGAGGATCCGCAGGCGAGATTGAGGCTTCAGATCGAAGACGCAGAGTTGGATCTTTTGATCGTGTCGGCCCCGGCCGAAGGGCTGGCGCGCGGTCTACTGAAGCAAGACTTCGAACAACGGAGCATCGGTCCTCGTCTGCTCGTTCTGGATGAGCTGATGATCGAGGGCAAGCATTCGAAAATGGCCGGCCCGCTTGCGAGCGCGGAGTCCGCACGGCCCTGGGACGAGCGAACACCGCTCTATTTGATGTATACTTCGGGTTCCAATGGCGTGCCAAAAGGGGTTCCGATCGCTGTCTCCGGCGTTAACGCTTTTTTGGATTGGGCAGGATCCTATTTCGGTATTCGTGAAGACGATCTATTTCTTGCGCATCCCCGTATCACCTTCGATTTAAGCGTATTCAATTTGTTCGCGCCTTTTTTGCAAGGCGCATCGGTCATGATCGCGCGTTCCGCGATCTCTCGGATCTACCCTGGATCACTTCTCGAATTCGGCGTCACGATCGCATTGATGGCCCCGAGATTGACCGGCCCCATGCTGGATGCCGGGCAGCTCACGGCCGGGAAGTACCCAAGTCTGCGACATGTGCTTTTTTGCGGCGAAGCGCTGACTCCGGCGCAGGCGAACGCTTGGAATTCGCTTCAATCC
>CAYXVB010000262.1:0-3538 GCA_964467785.1 uncultured Bacteriovoracaceae bacterium | reverse complement strand
GAGCGAGTCGTCGATCCCCTTGAGCATCACGTACTCAAAGGTGATCCGGCGGTGCGAACCCAGCGGATACTTCTGGCAAGCGGCCATCAGCTCGGCGATCGGCCAGCGCTTGTTGACCGGCATCACCAGTGAGCGCTGCTCGTCGTTGGAGCCGTTGAGCGAGATCGCGAGCGATACGTCCACCCGCTTTCCAAGCTCCTCGATCTGCGGAACAAGACCACTCGTCGAAACCGTGACCTTACGCTTGGAAAAGTTGAGCCCGTCGGCGTCGAGGAAGATCTCGCAGGCCTTGGCGACGTTGTCGAAGTTATGGAGCGGTTCGCCCATGCCCATGAACACGATATTGGTGATCGGGGCGAGCTTGCGGAGCTCGAAGATCTGGGTGACGATCTCATGCGTCTGGAGGTGGCGATCCAGGCCCTGCACGCCGGTCAGGCAAAACTTGCAGGCCATCGCGCAACCCACCTGCGAGGAGATGCACGCAGTCAGGCGCTTCCATTGGCGCGAATCCACCGCGGCTTCGGTCTTTTGGCCCGCAAAGCGCTCGCCGCGCGCGATCAGTCGGTCTTCGTCCTCGTCATCACTTTCCGCCGGAAGATCCGCAGCGTCCTTTTCTTGAAGGGCCGCGGGGATGATCACGCTCTCAATGGTCTTGCCGTCCGAAAGATCCCACAGGAACTTATGAGTCCCGTCCATCGCTTGCCGCGAAAGCCGCTGTTCGAGCCGATAGATTTGCACGTTGCCCTTGAGCCACTCGCGCAGGTCCTTGGACAGGTCCGTCATCTCGTCCCATTCCGTGACAAAGCGCTGATACACCCAGACAAAAATCTGCTTAGACCGATAACGTGCGCGCTTGCGCGCGGCTTCTTCTAGCGCCAGACGCTCATCAACCGGCAGCTCTTCCAAAGGAAGGGCGTCGCGCCTCCGCTTGGGATAGCTGAGCGGCACCAGGAGATCGGTGAGGTCGGACTGGGTTAATGACTGAAAGAAGATCATTATGGTCAGCCTTCTAGCCTTTCCGCTTCAAACCTGCAAGTAAGCATTTCATCCGAATAATCAACAAGTTGTCCGCTTTACACGAGTGAGCATTTTATCGCTGGGGATGGAGTCTATCCGTACGGCATGAAGACCGCTTGGAATCATGAGAGGCATGGAATCCTACTCAGTCCCCGCTGAGGGGGGCAGTCCCGAGTGTATCCGCCTCGATTCAGGTCTTACGTGATTCAATTTCTCTTAGAATAGCTACCTGTCACGGTAATCTCATGCGGGACGTTCTTGCTCAGAGCGAACATTACGTCTGGATTTCTGCTCGGATCACGATAGCGGCTGGGCTTCTTTTATCCGGCTGCGTGGTCAAGATCAATAGCTTCGACAAGAACTCGACAAACGCCGGATGGAGCAACTCCTTCAACGGAAGCGCGCTCTACTATCAGAACCAGAACATCACCTATTCTGTGGCACTGAGCGATCCCGCGATTGTGACCGGTGTGCCCCGTATACCCATTTCAGTCGGCGGGGTCACCCGCTATGCGAATTACGCGGGAGGCTCGGGCTCCTCCACGCTCACGTTCATTTATCAACCTCAAACGGGAGATTTCGACAGCTCCGGCGCGACCGTGAACTCGTCAATCGACCTCAACGGCGGCGCCGTCTCCAGCCTTTCGGACTCAAAGGACCTCACCTCAAGCGCCAAATTCATCCCGCCCGCGGGCAAAGTCCTGATCGATGCGATTCCGCATACCCTTTTCTTCGACCACCCCGCGTACAACGAGTCCGAGAGCGAAAACGCAGGGGCTCGGGCGATTAGGATCGGCGTCACGCCCGCCTCGCTCGGAGACTTGAGGATTTCGCTGAAACGAGCAGGTACCGCCGTCGCGGGAGTGGACGACGACTTCACCGCTACCGAAGTCACGATTCCGGCTGGGTCAACATCCGTGATGTCTCCCCTATCTCGTCATTTCAAATTGGGCCGATCGCCCCGATCGAAACCTCCTGATCCAACTTCAGCGCCCATCGCTCGGCGAGAACTTTACCCTGAGCGCCGGTGATCGCTACAATCTCTTGATCCGAGACGAAAGTCCAGCGGCCACGGTCACGGCGATTGCGAGCGGACCCACCTTTTCGTGCGCGATCATGAGTGGTTCGGGAGCCCTCAGATGCTGCGGTAGCAATAGCAATGGACAACTCGGAGACGGCACCAACACCACTCGCATCGCCCCCACTCTCGTGGACGCCGGAACTTCCTACTCTCGGATCGTCGCGGGATCCTGGCATGCCTGCGGAATTGTCAGCGGCACGGGGGCGCTCAAGTGCTGGGGAAGGACAACTCGGCGATGGCACGAACACGGACCGAAACGCTCCCACCTTGATTGATGCGGGCACGTCCTACGCGCGGATCGCGGCCTATTCGACCCACTCCTGCAGGATCGTCAGTGGCACAGGAGCACTTAAATGCTGGGGATATAACAACGATGGAGAGCTCGGAGATAACACGACTTCCCGGCGCGACTCGCCAGTGCTCATTGACTCCAGCACGTCCTACTCCGCGGTTTCAGTCGGCACATATCACAGTTGCGGAATAACCACCGCGAATTTGCTTAAGTGCTGGGGATCAAATACCTCAGGTCAGCTCGGTAGCGGAACACAATCCTCCTATTCTACTCCTACAAATGTCAGCCTAGGGATCAGCCTTTCTAAGCTTGAATTGGCAAATGAGTTTACTTGCGGAATGGACAACGAAGGCGCCGTTTTCTGCTGGGGAATGAACGCTAGCGGGCAGCTCGGCGATGGCTCGCTCCTTGACCGCAGCTTCCCCACCCGAGTGGACCCTACGAGGCGTTATTCCCAGCTATCGGCCAAGGGCTCACACGCTTGCGGAATCATCAAAACAACAGGAGCTCTGCCGTGCTGGGGGCGGAATAACAGCGGGCAAGTGGGAGATGGTACGACCACCAATCGCGCAACCCCCGCGTCCATTGACCCGGGCACGTCCTACGCTCAAATTTCGACCGGACCATCTCACACCTGCGGCATTGTCAAAGGCACCGGAGCCCTCAAGTGTTGGGGAGACAACGCCTACGGGAAGCTCGGAGACAATACGACCACCTCACGGAACCTTCCGACATGGATTGACCCCGGCACGTCCTACTCCGCGGTGGCAACTGCAAGCGAGCACACGTGCGGCATTGTCAGCGACACGGGAGCACTCAAATGCTGGGGACGCAATAATAAAGGGCAACTCGGAGATGGCACGACGACCAACCGCTCGACGCCAGCCACAATCGATGCCGGCACGTCCTACTCTCAAATTTCTGCGCAAGATTGGCACGCCTGCGGCGTCGTGAGCGGCACGAGAGCTCTCAAATGCTGGGGCGCGAACACCTACAGCCAACTCGGAACCATGAACCAGCGGACTGTGACACCCAGCTCGATTCCGCTCAAATAGCCGGATTCACACATTTTCCCCTCAAGTAGCCCGGTCCGGGTGTGTCGACCGAGACGCAGGTGTAAAAATACACATTAATTTTGTAATTATTAT
>CAYXVB010000261.1:0-3569 GCA_964467785.1 uncultured Bacteriovoracaceae bacterium | reverse complement strand
AAGTTGGACGAAAGCGCCGCGCCCCCGACGAGCATCGGCGTCTGCACGCCCGCGCGCGTCAGATCCTCGGCGGTCACGACCATCTGCTGCGCCGATTTAACGAGCAGGCCCGACAGCCCCACGACATCGGGCTGATGCTCCCGCACCGCCGCGATGAGCTGTTCCGGCGGGATCTTGATCCCGAGGTTCACGACCTCGAAGCCGTTGTTGGCCAAGATGATCTCGACGAGATTTTTGCCAATGTCGTGTACGTCGCCTTTGACCGTGGCCAGCAGCACCTTGCCGCGCGAGGAGGTCTCGTTCTTCTCCATGTGGGGTTCAAGATGCGCCACGGCGGCCTTCATTGCCTCCGCCGACTGGAGCACTTCGGCCACGATCAGTTGGTTGGAGTTGAAAAGGCGTCCGACCTCGTCCATGCCCTTCATCAAGGGGCCGTTGATGATGTCGAGCGGCCGCATCGTCGCGAGGGCTTCGGTCAAGTCCTCGTTGAGCCCGTCCTTCGAGCCTTCGATGATGTAGCGCGGGAGGCGCTCCAGGAGCGGCAGGCGTTCGCGCGTTTTTTCGACGACCTTCCTCTCGCGGAAGTGCGCGGCGAAAGCCGCGACTGGGTCGGCGCCGCGGTTGTAGAGCAGGTCTTCGGCGAGCTTGCGCTCGTGCTCGGGGATCGCGGCAAAACGCTCGAGTTTTTCCGAGTTGACGATCGCGAGATCCAGGCCCGCCTGCACGCAATGATAAAGAAACACGGAGTTGAGCACCTCGCGTCCGGCCTGCGGAAGCCCGAAGCTCACGTTGGAGATGCCGAGGATCGTGCGCGTGCCGGGAAAGCGGCTCTTGATGAGGCGGATGCCCTCGATCGTCTCGACGGCCGACCCGACATATTGCGCGTCGCCGGTCGCGCAAGGAAAGACCAGCGGGTCCCAATAGATGTCCTCGGCCGGAATGCCGTATTTGCCGGTCAAGAGCGCGTAAGCGCGTTCGGCGATGGCCAGCTTGCGCTCTCGTTTGACGCCCATGCCCTGGACCGGATCGTCGTCGATCGTGCCCACGACGAGCGCCGCGCCATACCGTCGCGCCAAGGGCACGACCTTTTCAAAGCGCTCCTCGCCGTCCTCGAGATTGACCGAGTTGATGATCGCCTTGCCCTGCGAGTAGGTCAGCGCCATCTCGATCACGCGGTCGTCGGTCGAGTCGATCATAAGCGGCGTGCGGATCTTCTTGATCGCGATATCCAGGAAGCGCTTCATGTCCGTGAATTCGTCGCGATCGGGGTTCGCCAGGCAGATGTCGACGATCTGCGCGCCGCTTTTGACCTGTGCGCGGGCGATGTCCGAGGCCTCGTCGAACTTCTCTTCGCAGATGAGAGTCTTGAACTTCTTGCTGCCGATGACGTTGGTGCGCTCACCCACGATCACCGGGCGCATCTCGTCGGTGATCTCGAGATAATCGACGCCCGAGAGCACCGAGCGGGGCTCCACCGCCGGCGCGCGCGGCTTGCTCCGCGCGGCCAACGTCGCGAGCGCCTTGATGTGACCTGAATGGGTGCCGCAGCAGCCTCCAAGCACGTTGATCCAGCCGTTCTGGACAAAACGCTCCAGCACCTTGGCGACCATCTCCGGGGATTCCAGATAGCAGCCGTTTTCGTCGGGGAGCCCGGCGTTGGGCACGCAAGAAACGCGGAACGGCGAAAGCTTGGCCAGCGAGCCGGGTCGGTCATGAACTCGGGACCGGTGGCGCAGTTGAGGCCGATGTAAAGCAGGTCGAGATGAGCGACGGACGCCTGCAGCGCTTCGATGGATTGTCCCGCGAGCATGGTGCCCATCGGCTCGATCGTGCCCGAGATCGCGATCGGGAGCGCGATGCCCGACTGCTCGAAGGCTTGCTCGCAGCCCAGCACCGCCGCCTTGATGTTGCGCGTGTCCTGGCAGGTCTCGATCAGCAGGTAGTCGACGCCGCCTTCAATGAGCGCGCTGGCTTGCTCGAAAAAGTTTCGGACCAGCTCGTCAAAGGTGACTCCGCCGGTGACGGAGATCGCCTTAGTGGTGGGCCCGATCGAGCCCGCGACAAAGCGGGGTTTGGCCGGCGTCGAGTATTTCTCGGCCGCTGCCCGCGCTAGACGGGACGCCGCGAGGTTGATTTCCCGGGCCCGCGCGCCGAGGCCGTACTCATCCAGCACGAGCGGCGTGCCGCCAAAAGTATTGGTTTCGACGATGTCGGCGCCCGCTTCGAGGTAGTCCTCGTGGATGCCCTGGATGACGTCGGGACGCGTGATGACGAGGTACTCATTGCAGCCTTCGTAATCCGGTCCGCCGAAATCGGCCGCCGTTAGATGCTGGTTCTGGATCGCGGTGCCCATGGCGCCATCGAGCACCAGGATCCGCTCGGCCAGCGCGTGTTTGAGCGTCTGGCTGCGGCTGGGCATCGTCATCGGGACGGGGGAATGGACAAAGCGGGCGGCGGGAGGCGTCGTCGGGGTGTTCATATGTGGCGGAACCTTTGCTGCTAACTTAGCAGAAGTCAAAGGTTCCGCCACCGCTTTTGAAACTACGGAATGCGGAAAGTTCAGTGCGCGGCGGGCTTTTCGGCATCGGCGTTCGCGGCCGGTGCGGGAGCCGCGGCGTCGGCCGGAGCATCCTTCTTGGCCTTAGCGCCTTTCTTGCCGTAGGGGCAATCCTTGTCCTTGCACTCTTCCCGACCGCAGGCGCAGGTCTTGCCTTTTTCGCCCTTGGCTTTGTGCGGGCAAGACGCCATGTCGCAGGCCTGAGCCGCGGAAGCGGAGAGGGCCACTGGCGCGGCGATGAGTGCGAGAGCGGTCAAGGACAGGTTTCCGAATTTCTTGAAGGTCATTTTCCAAAAGTCTCCATTGTGTTGGACTGCGAACAAACCGAGAAACAAAGAATAAACGAATTTTTCTTTGGTTGGAATAAAAACGGGCTCTCCCGATTTGGGAAGAGCCCGTGTGGAGCAGTCTGGTGACAGACGGATGCTTAATGGCGTTTGCGCTCGCGCCGTTCCTGACGATCCTGATGGCGCTTTTCGCGGTCCTGCCTGAGCGCTTGATGGTCTTCCTTGCGCTTCTGGATATCGCGTTGGAGCTGCTGCTGATCCTGCTGGAGCTGGTCCGCGCTGGCGCCGGCTTTACGATCCTGATGGAGCTTTCGGCGATCCTCGCGGATCTTCTTACCATCCTCGCGGACTGTTTCGCGATCCGCACGAATCTTCTGCTGATCCTTCATGAGTGTGCCGTCGCTGGGGACGGAGGGGGTGGCGGTGGCCTCTTCGGCTCGAACGGGGGAGCTGAGTAGAGCTCCGGTCAGCATCATGGCGGAGAAGACGCGCGGAAGCGACTTTGTGAATTTCATGGACGGGATCCTTTCTCTCTTTCGTGTGGGATCGCTGAAGGGGGCTGAATCGTTCAGTCGCCGTCAGCGAAGTTCTGAGCTATTCGAGAGCATGCGGAATGCCAAGACTCGAGCTCAATGATTACGAATAGTTGGGCTCTTGGACATCAGGCAAGTTGCCGAATTCTGCGACACCGGCTGTGGAGCTTTGCGGAATGTGTCTCGGTGGAC
>CAYXVB010000260.1:0-3584 GCA_964467785.1 uncultured Bacteriovoracaceae bacterium | reverse complement strand
TGTCATACATCAAGTCAATATCACCTCAATGCATATTGATTGATATTTATTATGCCTTATTGGCATAAAAGCACAATTCGCGTGACCTGCTCCGTCAGAGTGAAGCCGATGACCGATTTCCTACCGGCCGAAAAGGCGCCCAAAAAAGCCCGGGCAGTCTAAATCCGAGGAACTGCCCCAATTTCCAGCCCGTGCGACTAAGATCGGAGATGCAAGCTTCCGTGCCTTATAGAAGAGGGCGCGTGGATTATAGCTTGGCAACGGGTTAAACATCCCCCTGGCTTTGGCAGTCGGCTTTTCTAGCGCGTCCAGCCAGAGTTGGCGGAGCGGGTGCGTGATCCATGGTTCCTCATTCAATAATTCACGAAGCTTGCGATCCAATTTTTCAGATACGTCGGCGCCACTCTCGATGAGGAGCTTCTCAAAGGACCGCGCCGCGGAGCGAGGATCCACTCTATGAACCTCAAGCAGGGTCTTCCGGAGATCTTCAGTCCAGTGGGCTCCGAACGACGAACCCAAGTTCGCTTTACCGGACGCTTTCGGATCATTCACGATGCTTGCTATAAGATCTTCGGTCCATGCGAGGGCGCGTGGATCGCTATAGAAACCCCGTTGGGAGGTCGCGTTTTTAAGCAGAAATTCGGCAACTTCCGGCTCAACCTCTTTTCTCCCGTCCTTCACCATCCACGAGCCAGCCGTCTTTTGCAGGATCCGGTCAAAGAAGGATTTATCGAGGTACTTTTCAGGGTCGGGAGGGAGTGGCCAGCCAATGTATGTCGATACCCACTCCTCACCCAAGAGATGGTCCCAGAGCTCTCCACGAAATGCCGGGTCCCGATGCATCAAAGTGGTCACACGCTTCAACATAGAGTGATCCTTCTGAAGCTTGCTCTTTTCGACCTGGTAGAGTTTAAACGCGATTTTGCCGCTAATCGGAATCTGATCGCTCTTGATCCAAAGTTTGAGAGCGTCGTAACGCCCGATCGCTGGGTGCGATATGAGCTCTTCTAACTGCTTTTGACCATTGGTCAACCCACTTCGCTCCGTTGTTGCGTAAATGAGCTTCAAAAGGACGCTTTCCCGGTCGGAATTGCCGGAGGATCTCATTCCATTTCGAACGATACTGGTGAGTACCTCGTCTGTCGTACCAGGCCCCGCTTTGCTTGCCTTTATCGACGCGAGGAACTGTTCCCGATACTTTGACTTGAGCTCGCTAGTCAGCTCATTGGAGAGATCAAAGATCTCCGCACTTGTCTCGAACTCTTGGAACGAACGGAAAGGGCGCTTCCAATGGCTAAAAAAACCTTTTCCCTCCCATTCTTCAATCATCGCCTGGTTCATTTTAGGAGGAAGCAATCGCTTCCGATCATCAACTGGAATCTTTTCCAGGGCACGATTGTACTCGACAACCTCCTCAAACGATTTGATATGCGAAAATGCCCCGCGAAGAATTCTCTCGCCGTACTCAAGGGACAACGCACGGGAGAAGACGTCTGACTGAGACATCATATCGATAGGTATCAACGCTTCTTTGAAGCTTTCGGGATAGATCATTGATTTGATCGCGCCCGTACGCTCAAGCTCGCTCAAGAGGAGGCGGGATTCCCCAACACTGAAGTTGCTTGCCGACAAGCTCTTGGCCAAAGTATGAATTTCATCCTTGGTTCGCGCTCGGCCAGCCATATCCATCGCCTTCGAAAAACTGAGGATGCTACGATGGATTCCTCGCGGCTTCGAGAGCACGGCGCTGTTCTTGACCACGTAAGCTCGTGGCTCGTAGGGATAGGAAATGATGTCTATTCCGTACAGGTCCGCGAATTGTTCGTAAGTGGCGGTCTTTGGAGAACGCGTATAGTAGCTCCTCCAGAGCTTTTCTCCTTCGCCCTGGGTGATATCCACGATCCTGGCGTCGGGGGAAACCTCAAAACCCACAAGCAGGTCGGGATTGCCACCCCATTCCTCCGCAAATTTTTGGTTCGCAGCCGCCACTCCGTAAAGGCCACTCCCCGCCGCACCACGCGCAGAAGGAAGCACGCCTTGTATCAAGATTCCACGGAACGAATCCCCGGACTGGGTTCCGTGATAGAGCACACCGTCCGGAAACTCCTCGCGTACCGGGCGGAAGAGTTTCTGAGTGTTGACGGCTTGCTGTTTAAGCGCGGTTTGTACCGCAGCTTCATTCCGGGCTTTGGCGAAGAGATACTGATTAATCGGCTCGATTCCTTCATAGATCGGAATCAGCACTTCCACCTTGAAATCCTTCATCAATTCCATAGCAGCGGTCGGATTGGTGTAAGAGCGGAAGGCCTTTTGGATCGTACCGTTGAGCCACCCGCGAAACTGGTCTTGCGCTAAGTATTCCTTGAGCTCCCTGCCGTCCAGCGTCGACTCGATCACCTTTCGCACGGATTCCGCGGACTTTCGGTCCATGTCCAACAGTAGTTTTCGATCCGGAAAGCCGCTGCCAAACGATTGATAGTAGTCCATGGCCTGAAGTCTGAGGTACCGGAGGGCGAGCAAAACGGGATGATTCAACTTCTGTTTAGCGTAATGAGATCGGGCGAAGCGCTCCGGATCGGCGAATTCAACCGTGAGACGGCCGTTGTAGATCTCTTGCACTCCATCTTTAAATGACGGAGATCGAACGAATCCCTTGGAGCCGAGCCTTATTTTCTCAGCGGGAATGTATCCCTGGTCCAGCTCGTTGCGTCCAAGCTCGGTCGTGGGATCAAAGATCGCCGGCCCGCGCAAGTCGACGGACCTGACTCCGAATTGGCCCGGATCGATCCGCATCGAGCGCTCTGAGATCACGTCAATATCGGAATCCCCGATGATGAAGTCACGCACGTCAATGGCCTTGAGTCCCTCGAGCTCCTTAATTTTCTTGCGCGCCTCTTCCTGTGACTTGATTTCTCGAAACTGACCTTTAAGCCAATAGAGATAGTCACGCGTGGTCCCGCCATAAAATTCAGCCTTGGGGTCGGCACTCCAGACTTCGGAAAAAAGTGTGACCTTAGGGGCGATCTTTTCTGCGAGAGAGCGGAACTCTGCTTCGCTGAGACTTTGGATCCGGCGCTCTCCATCGGCGAGTGCAACGCCCCACCCGAGGCTGCCGATTAGAACGGCAGCCGCTAGTGCCAGAGATTTGACACGCTTGAAGAAGACCATCGTCATCCATTACAAATCGGATAAATCAGTTTTGATCTTTAAGGACATCTGAGCTAGTTGGGCTACTCCGTCCGCGGCGAACAGCCGCCCTGATCCGCCGCTTTCATCCCGCATTTCTTTTGTGAAAAGCCTGGTTGTCACAGCAATCCCTACACTCGTGGGTGTCATGGCGAAGCCAGATAATCATCTGATATTGTGTATCATGGCTGCGATATGAATTTACATTTGACACACTTTTGCCTTCGTGAAAAAAACGTCTAAACTTCTGTTAATGAGCTGGTCTTTTCGCTTCAGCCTGACTCTGCTGTTATCTCTTTTCACTACCGGCGCCGAGGGCGGTCGCCACCAATTTCCCTATGGTAAGCTTGGCTTCGAAGTGTCAGAGCAGACCACGGACACATTGAGCGGTCGGACCC
>CAYXVB010000259.1:0-3587 GCA_964467785.1 uncultured Bacteriovoracaceae bacterium | reverse complement strand
AGGACCTCGTGCTCTCCAAGGACGACGTCCCCGTGGTCTTGCACGACATCACCAAGGAGAAGAGGCGCGAGTACGAGCGACTGCGGCTGCTCAATGACCTGGAGGCCGCGGTCAAGGCGCGGGAGATGCTGCTGGCCACGGTTTCGCATGATCTCAAGAACCCGCTCTCGGCCATCATCATGAATGCGAGTATGACCCGGAAGCTGGCGCAGGGGACGTATTCCAATGCCCGTGACAGTATCCTTCATCAAGCGCAGGTCGTCAAAGGCGCGGCCGAGCGGATGCTCAAGCTCATCGACGGGCTGCTGGAAGTCTCCCGGCTCAAGGCGGGAAAGCTCGTCCTCAAGCCGGAGCGCGTCCGGGTGTTGGAGCTGATCAACGAAGCGTTCGAGATGTTCGTCGCCGTCGCGTTAGAAAAAGGGATCGGACTCCGGCAGGAATGCCAGCCTTGTGACTGGGACCTGTTCGTCGACCATTCGGAGGTGACGAGGGTACTTTCCAACTTGCTTGGCAACGCGCTCAAGCACACGGGCCGTGGCGGGGCGATCACTTTGGGAGCGATCTCCGACGGGCGGCAGACCCAGTTCTTCGTCACGGATACCGGCCCCGGGATCCCGCAGCGCGAGCAGGTCAAACTCTTTGACTGATACGCGCAGGCGGAGGTCCCGGGAAACAAGCTCGAAGGCACAGGGTTGGGGCTGGCCATTTCCAAGGGCATAGTGGAGGCCCATGGCGGCAAGATCTGGGTGGAAAGCGAGCCCGGAAAAGGATCTAAGTTCTGCTTCACCCTGCCCGAGAGGTTCACTGCAAAAGCGGCCAGTTGAGGAGGGGGGGCCGCGCGGGAAAGGGGATCTCAATCGATGCCGAGAAGTCCGCAAAGTTCTTCGAGGGTCCGCGCGCGCTTGAGACGTAGCCAATCGCGGTCGCCTTCGGTGAAGAGCGTTCCTCCGCCGACTTTTTGGGAAAGGCTGATCCATTGCTTGAGGCGCCTGGTCGCGTAGTCATTGTCCGGCGAATAGGCTTGCGCGAGCGCGACGAAATCGCTAGCAAACTCCGCGAGCGTTGGTTTGTCCGCGAGGGGCTCGCGGCCTTCGGCCCAGTCGCGGATCCGGCGCGGCAGCCAAGGGTCTCCCATCGCCCCACGTCCGATCATGAAGTGATGGCAGCCCGTCGCGTCCTGGCAGCGCTTAAAGTCCTCGAGCGTGCGGATGTCGCCGTTGGCGATGATCGGTGCGCGTTCCCCGAGCGCGCGGCGGACCTCGCCGATGCGAGTCCAGTCGGCTTCGCCGCCATAACCCTGAACTTTGGTGCGTCCGTGCAGCGTGAGCCAGCTCGCCCCGCCCTCGAGCGCTCGCTCGGCGTTCTCAAAAACGGTTCGCGGATCTTCCCAACCCAGGCGTAATTTGGCCGAAACCGGGATCTCCCGAGGCACGGCCACGCGTACCGCCGTGACGATCGCGCGGATCCGTTCCGGAAACCTCAACAGCGAGGCACCGCCGTCGTGGCGGTTGACGGTCGGTGCTGGACAGCCAAAATTGAGGTCGATCGCGCGCGCGCCTTCAATGACCGCGACCATCGCCGCGGCCGCGAGACTTTCGGGGTTTCCGCCGAGAATCTGCACCTGCACTCGCAATCCCGAGGGAGTGGTCGGGCCGGATGCGGAATCTCGTGACGGGGCGGCGGCCAGCTCCGGGACGTCCCGCCGAAAGACCTTGCCCGGCGGCACTTCGTCGGTCACGCGGATGAACTCGGAAACACAGTAATCAAAGCCGCCACGCCCGGCTTGCCGGGCCAGCAGCTCGCGCATGGGAGCGTCGAGGACACCGTCCATGGGTGCAAGTACGAGGGCCAGCTGGCCGGGTTTGATCCAATCGGAATGGGGCATGCGCAGCGGTGTGGGTACCAGATTTGACGTCCTGTTTCATCCGGGAATCGAGTCTCTCTTTCTGATGTGTCCCATGACGGAAAAGCCGACGGGCTGCTCTATTGGCCAGGTTCCGCGGTTTTTGTTCAAATGCTCGATTTGATAGCTGATTGTTCTGAATCAAGAAGAGCGAAGTGGAACCGCGAGCCAGCGGCGCGTCGCCGAGTCCATTCGAATTGCCATCTGAAGATGTTCGATCTCCGAACGTCCTCCCGCGATCGAGGCGAAATGAGTTCGACGTTGACAGCTACTACTGTTGTAGTATTTGCTCTCTGGCATGGGTAACACGGGTTTCGAGGCTGGACCTCTTGAAATGAAAGTCATGGGAATCCTGGACGGACAGGCCGGGGTTTCCGTAGGCGATGTTCAGAAGCTACTGAAAAAATCTGGTGATGATCTCGCTTATACCACCGTGATGACTGTTCTCGTTCGTCTTCACAAAAAGGGCTTTCTCGCGCGCGAAAAGAGCGGGCGGCAGTTCCTTTATTCGCTTAAAGCGTCAAAGAGGAAGGTCCCGGAAAGTCTTCTCGATAAAGTTCGGAAAGCCTTGTTCCGGGACGATCGTTTGAAACCTATCCTTGCGCTCCTGGATAGCGACATGGAGCTTTCCGCCGACGAGTTGCGCGAGCTTCGCAAGCAGGTAGATGATCGCTTGAGGCAGGCGGAGAAAAGAAGATGACCCGCCCCGAACAGATTGCGTTCAATCTGATTTTCAACTCGACCTGCTCTTTTTTTGCCGGTATTTTTGTGGTGGTCATTGCCGTGAAGCTGTTCCGTATCGGCAATAGCCATGGGAAGCTGTTTCTCCTGTCTCTCCCGTTCGTAAAGATCATCTGGGACATTGCACGGGGTATTCCCGCATCATCCGTCATTTTCTCGGGAATCAATCCTCTGGCACTTCCACCTAGGAATCAGATGCTGACAATCGGCGCTGGGTTATCCGAGTACGGTCCGATTTTCAATTTGCAGTTTACCGCCCATGATCTCGCCGGAAAGGCCCATGCAACCAGCTTTGCGGATTACGTCGCGGCGTTGCTGATGAAATACTTTCATCCTTCGGCTCCCCGGCTTGTCCTGATTGCCGCGCTTACGGCTTCAACAATTCTACTTGGACGAAGACTGATCTTGGCGGCGCAGTTCGAGTCGCAGCGAAAGGAGCAGCGCGCTCAGGATCGGAGTATCGGGCGGGTGCAACTGAGGTATCGCACCGTTGATTTGTATTGTTCGAGCGCCTACACGGGCACGCCGTTCACTGGCGGAGTGCTTCGCCCATATATTTGTTTTCCCGAGAACGCCTATCGCGCTCTATCGGATGCCGAGCGAGAGGCGGTGATTCAGCATGAGATTGCTCATATCCGTCATTGGGATTTACTTGCAACTCTCACCGTCAAGGTGCTCTGCGACGTGTTTTGGTTCATGCCGTTCTATCGTCTTCTCAGCAAACGCATCGACCGGCTGCGGGAGATCTTGGCAGACCGGGTAGCGGTGAGGCTCGGGGCTTCAGGTACTCAACTGGCCACCGCGCTTATCAAGTTAAAGGAAGCTCCGCTCAGTACGCATCAGCCGCTTCTGTACTCGGCTTTTTTTCGCGAACCATCGTTGCTCAAAACTCGCGTTGGAGAGCTGCTCGAGACAGTTAGCAGGCTCCGGAAAAATCCGGTTT
>CAYXVB010000258.1:0-3689 GCA_964467785.1 uncultured Bacteriovoracaceae bacterium | reverse complement strand
CGCAGCGGAGACCTGCGCGCGCGAACCGTTCGTGGCTTCTGTTGCTTTAAGGATGATTTTACCGTTGAAGGACGGAGCCAGGGTGTCCGTCTGGAGCGTGATCTGTACGGGGACGGCCGCCGCCGGTGAAAGCGTGACCGACGAAGGCGAGACTGTCGCGGAGATATAGCCGACTGGATCTACCATGCCGACATCCGTGGTATCGAGGGTAAGGTTCACCGGTCCCGAAAAATCGCGGGCGGAGGTCAGCATCACGGTGACGATGCGATTCGATTCGCCCAGGTTCATGACTTGCGCGGGGCCCGAGCTGAGTGCGAATCCCGTGGCCGGAATGCTCGAAGCACTCGCCGGATGATCCTCGCCGCTTAATTCCGACTGGATCAGCGCGACGTTCGTCTCTTTTCGGAAGTTGCAACCCGTAAGAACCAACAGGCCTGCCATTGCCGTCGAAGCGGTGTTTTTGCGAATCATCGAAAATTCCCCCGTGCTTCAAACATTGTCGGCTGTTTGACGACATTAGTCAAAGTTCTGCATGGAGCGGGCTAGTGTCGATCGGGACACAGCGCGTGGGAATGGGATTTTTTTGGTCAGCTGCCTATGAGGTGGACAGTGGATCGGGCTCCAAATGCGCCTCCTCACGGAGGGCGCGGTGTAGGCAGGGGCGGCCTGTGACTTGCTTTGTTGCAAGTTAAGGAAACCCGTCTATGAGCACTTCCAGCCCCGTAAAATTCGTCCCGGTCGCCATCTGCGCGGTCGTTTTTGCCGTGTCGATCCTGAGCACGCTCCCAGCTTATGGTGCGGATGTAGGCTCCCCATGCTTAGCCGGATCCACGGTGCCTGACACTCGCCAAGCCGGCCTCGATCTGGGAGAGGTTTTTCGGATCGCCCGCGAGAGCGCTCTTCTCAGTGCTCGGCAGGAGGCCCGTATTGCGACGCCCCGCGATCTCGAGCCCGTGCTTTCGGAAGACGAGACCCCGCGGGTTCAGATTCCTTCGACAAAGAAAGTCCGCACCATCGATCACTTTCGAGATGGTCCGGCTCGGGTATTCGGCATGACCGAAAAGGAAGCGCTGATTCTTTCCAATGACGAGCATGGCTCGGCCTGTACGGGCCCCATCCATGATCACGGCGACATGGCCAATCGCTGGTGTCACGCCAGCGTTTCCAAATTCGTCAGCGCTCTGCTTCGCGAAGGCGGATCCTCCCGAGGCGTGGCAGGCGCCGCGGGTCTGGGCGTCTTCGTCGCCAAGGAGTACGGCTTTGACAAGGTAGCGTCGCCATCAGATATCGTCCTGGCGGATTTCGAGCTCTATGACTCAGCTCGCTCTCCCCGAGGGGCAGATCGGCGCCAACGTACCTTTCTTGGGCTTTCGGTATTTGGAGATGGCGCCACTTTCTTCAATTTAATCAGCGAATACTGATCCCGATTTTTACAGTAAGGCATAGGACTTTTGCCTGATATTCTGGCTTAAGCTTTCGGAATTGCGTCAAAAAAACGATGAGTCGTTTGGTTGATGGATAATTCTGGACGATTTGCCTACAGAGCCAAGGATGCAGGCACGGTATCTTTGGGCACTCTTCTCTCTTTTGCCCGTGGGAACAGCTTTAGGCTCAGTTCCCGGCTGGGGTTGTGAACCGACGGATCTCCGCTCGGTCCTCAAGTGCGCTCTTGAGGAACATCCCGAGCTCAAGACCGCGCAGGCGGAATTGAGCCAGGCCGAAGTTCTGCCCGCCTTTCAGGGGCAGTGGATCAATCCCGAGCTCAGCGCCCGAGCCGATGGCGGAACTTTTCTGGGCGACCGTATTCTCAATGCGGAAGTGAGCCTGGTCCATACTTTGGAGCTCGGCGGCAAGCGTGGCGCTCGAGTCGAGCGGGGCCGGGCATCCTTGGAGGAAAAGGCGCTTGAGACGCGCAGGGCCAAGGAGCGGATCTTGGGCGAAGTGATTCGCGGCCTCTATCATGTCCGGCAGCTGCAGAGTGAGTCGCTTCTCATTCAGGAAGGACTGGAAGCCTTCATACGAATCCAGAATGTCTATCGCGGTCGTCCGCGGCTCACGCCTGAGCAGCGCGCCTCGTACAGTCTTTTCAAGATGGCCGAAGAGGATTATCGGATCCGCTCGTCCACCCTCGACAACGAGTTTAAGAGCGCGGTGAGGGAAATCGAGCTTGCGGTGGCCGCTCCGCTGGATCTTGCCCGGTTCACCTTGCCTGCACCCCGCGCCAACTGGCCCAGGTTTTCCCCCGACGGCGGGACGTCGCTCAGCTCCTCGCCTTTATTCCAGCTCTCCGATGCGTGGATCCGGATCGCCGAGTCGGAACAGTCGCTCGCCCGGAGCGCGTCCTGGCCGGATCTCAAGCTCGGTCCAATCGTCACCTTCAACACCCAGGGCGCGTTCACTTATATGACCGCGGGTGTGGGTGTCAGCGCGCCCTTGCCTCTTTTCCAGATGAATGGCGCCGGACGCGAATTCGCCCAGCGAGGCCTTCTCGCGGCGGAGCGCCGGGCCTCCGCCGAAAAACTGCGACTGAAAAGCGAATGGTCCGTCGAGCTTTCGCGCTATCTGACGGCCATCGACACGATGGCCAAGATCGATACCCCTGCCGCGGCCGAACGCAGGCATGCGGAGATCGAGTCGCTCTTTGAACGCGGACTGATCCCATCCAGCCTGATGATCGAAGCCCATCGTCAGCTCCTGGATCTCATGCAGAACCGCCATCACCAGGAGCTCACTGCCGTCGAGTCCCTTTGGAAGCTGCGTTCTCTTCAAGGGCAGGCGCTCAACGAGGAAACGTGGCCATGAGTCAATTACTGCCGGTACTGCCAGTACTGCCGGTTTCGCGCCAAAAGGCCTTCGGTCTCGCCGCGTTCGCCCTGATTCTTGCCGGTCTCGGGCTGTATTTCGTCGTCAAGCCAAAGACTTCCCGCCGCGATTTGGACGTCGCCGAGCAAGCGATCGTGGAAAAGAGTTCGGAGCGAGGTTTCCGGCTCTCTGATCCGGCCCAAAAGCGCCTGGGCATCCGGACCCGCGTCATCGAATCCGAGGGAGAGTTCCAGGCTTCGCCCGAGGCATTGGTCCATTACGGCGACCAGGTCGGCGTCTACCTTCTGCGCGGAGGTTGGTTCAAGCTCGTCCAAGTGAAATGGACAAAAGAGGCCTCGGGCCTCGTCGTGGTTCGGAGCCCAGAGCTCCGGCAGGGCGACGCGCTGGTGATCGGCGGGGCGCCTTTCTTGCGCGTGACCGACCTAGCGATCGAAGAGGAATGACCCCATGGACTCGAAGAGCTCCTTCGTGAATCGCATCATCCGTTTCTCCGTCTATCAGCCCTGGGTCGTGCTGGCGTTGACGGTCCTTGCCACCCTGGTGGGATGGGCGGCCTATCAGAAGCTTCCCATCGACGCCGTACCGGACATCACCAACGTCCAAGTGCAGGTCAATACACCCGTCAAAGGTCTCGCTCCCGAAGAGATCGAGCGCAACGTGACCTTCCCCGTGGAAACCGCGATGAGCGGGATCGCCGGTGTCACCCAGATTCGCTCCTTGACCCGCCTGGGACTCTCGCAAGTCACCGTGGTTTTCGAGGAGAGCTCCGACATCTACCGTGCCCGCCAGCTAGTCAGTGAACGCTTGCAAACGCTTCAAGGGTCGGTTCCCGAAGGCATCATGCCCACGCTCGGACCCGTCACCAC
>CAYXVB010000257.1:0-3691 GCA_964467785.1 uncultured Bacteriovoracaceae bacterium | reverse complement strand
TGTCCATCGCCGGCGTGATCCGCCGCGTCGCGCCCATGGGGACCTGGTGGGCGGACATGGCCGGGAGCATAACCCTATTTTTTTGAAGTTGGCTAGCCTGGAACACCGGACGAATGCGGTGACTTGGTGCGGCAGATTTAGTCCACCTTCAAGGGCAGCGTCTGTCCACGACCTTTGAGGCCATTGACGAAGCCTGGACCATCGACTTCCTTCTTGCCATCCCACTGGACACCCAGCAGCTCCAGAGCCCCTCGGATGGTGCCCAAGTAAAGACCGCCGGCGTGCTCAAAAATCTCGCCCGCGCGACCGCTCACTTCCGTACGGGGCCGTGCGCGCTTGATCTTCAGCCGCTGGCCGGCGATCCAGACACTGGTGCCCGGCCATGGGTTCAGGGCGCGAATTCGCCGATCCAGCACCTCGGCCGATTCGGCCGGCTCCACCTTTTCCATCTCTTTGGTGAGCTTCGAGGCGTAGGTCACCTTTTCCGCGTCTTGCGCGCGCGGAACAATCGACCCGTCGGCCAGTCCCCGCAGCGTCGGGCCGATCAGCTCGGCGCCCATCGCAGCCAGCCGGTCGTGGAGCGTGCCCGCCGTCTCATCGGGGGAGACCTGGGTTTCGGCCTGCATCAGAATGTCGCCGGCATCCAGCTCTTCGACCAGCTTCATGGTCGTCACGCCGCTGATGGTATCGCCGCCGAGAATCGCCCATTGGATCGGCGCGGCTCCGCGCCAGCGCGGCAAGAGGGACGAATGGATGTTCACGCAACCCAGGCGTGGCAGCTCCAGGAGGTTGCGCCGTAGAATTTTTCCGTAGGCCACCACCACGATCACATCAGGAGCTAGCGCGCGAAGACGCTCGAATTCCGCCGGATCATTGAGTTTATCGGGCTGAAATACAGGGATTCCCAGTTCAAGTGCCTTGGCCTTGACCGGGGTCGGCTTGAGCTCCAGCCCGCGTCCGACAGGCTTGTCCGCCTGGGTGTAGACCGCGACCACTTGATGCTCGCGATGAACTGCCTCGAGCGCGCCGACCGCAAATTCGGGTGTACCCATGAAAACGACTTTGAGCATAGCGACCCCAACCTAGTCGAAGTCAGGGGCGAGTTCCACCCCGAGTTCAACGGGAGCACCGGTCAGAATGGCCCATATCTTCTCCGTTTTGAGCATTCTGTCCCCTGGATCGGATTGAGCGCCTCTTAAAACGCAGCCGGGAGTCGGTATGGTTTCTGCTTTTCACTGTATTGGGAGGGCCTATCCGAATGTCCAAAGACAGACAAGCCAACGAAATCATGACCCGAAAGCTGGTCACCGTACCCATCTATTCCAAGCTCACCGCAGCCTATGACATGATGCAAAGCCATCGGATTCGGCACCTCCCCGTCGTGGACGCCGAGGGCACTATCGTGGGCATTCTGAGCGACCGTGACATCCAACGGGCAATGAAGCCCGTCAAAGCCGGCACTGAGGCCACTTCGGAGATCACTTTCGAATTCGATCCCGAATTTACAGTCAATGATTTCATGAGCTGGCCCGTCCGATCCGTCACCGACGATGTTCCGGTCCGGGACATCGCCCAAAGAATGCTCAACGAAAAGCTGTCCGCGATCCTCGTCGTCGACGCCAGTCGGCACCATCGTGGCATCATCACCACGGACGACATGCTGAGGCTGCTCATCAAACTCCTCGACAAGGATCCAGCCCGGATCAAGTTGGCGCTTGGCGCCATGATCGACGAATTTTCCGTATCAGGCAACGGACACTGGGCCTGACCGGATTTTGAATGAGTTTTTGATGGCGGCCGGACCCCAGTGGGCTTATTGTTTTCCGCAAATGCAAACGAGCGCCGGTAAGACTGCCCGAATTTATACGATCGCCAATCAAAAGGGCGGCGTCGGCAAGACGACCACCACGATGAATCTGGGCTGCGCGCTGGCCCGTGCGGGCAAGCGCGTGCTCCTCATCGATAGCGACGCCCAAGCCAACTTGACGAGCTACCTCGGCGTGACGCCGGGGCGCACTTTGGATGAATTGTACCTCTCCAAAAAGCCGCTCGCCGTTTCGGAGCTTCAAGCCTTCATTCATACGACCCGCCATGGCGTATCGCTCATCCCTTCGGACTCCAATCTCAACGGCGTCGAATACTATCTGTTTTCCAAACCCAAACGCGAGCTGCTGCTCGCCGGCTGGATCGACAAGATCCGGCACGAATACGATTTCGTCTTGATCGACACGCCGCCAAGCCTCAATCTGTTGACGCTCAACGCGCTTTGCGCAAGCGACGGCGTAATCGTTCCGGTGCAACCGGAGTTTTTTAGCCTTGAAGGCATCGTCAAGATCCGCGACTCGATCACGGACGTCCGTGAACGCTGGAATCCCAAGCTCACCATCCGCGGAATCGTCGTGACCCAGGCAAACCTTCGTCGCAAGCTCACAAGCGAAGTTCTGTCCGCGCTCAAGAGCGAGTTCGAGGACCGGGTGTTCGCGACATTGATCCGCGAGAACTCTTCCGTCAGCGAAAGCTCGGGTCACGGCAAATCCGTGCTCGAATACGCGCCCGCCTCGCATGGAGCCGAGGACTACAACTCGCTGAGCCGCGAATTCATCCAAGGAGAGGCACTTGCATGAGCGAGATGAACAACGACAAGATGGGACGCAATCCCTTTGAGGCTAAAGCCAAGCCGGAAACCAAGCCGGAGGCCAAGGTAGAACCCAAGCCCAAAGTCAAAGCAAGGTCCAAGACTAAGGGTACGGAACCGAGTAAAGCACGTGCATCCGGGCTCCGCTCACTGCGCGAGTGGAAATTGGAACGCTTGTCGTTTTTGAGGATCGAGGGCGACACCGGCACCAAGCCGCGCGTGACCTTTCTCGACCTGCGTCTCAAAAACGTGCATTGGAACGGGCCACGCTCGTTCGAGGTCCATGCGCCCTTCGTTCCGACACGCTGGCTGGTCGTGCGTCTGATCTCGGCCAAAGTTTTGTCCGTTTGAGGTGCTTTGGCCCGAGCCTGGAAAATCGCCGAGAGGACCTAGTTGACTAGTCGGTGCTGACCTATTGGGCTAATGGGACTTTTGAAAGTTCCCACGGCGCAACTGCACGTGCCTGCGAATAGCCCGCAATTGTAGGGTTGACCCCCTACATACCGCGGAAAGCCTGCCGATGAAGCGCCAGTCACCGCGCGGCAAAAAGCCCGCTTAGAAGCCCTTTTTCTTCTTTTCGGACGAACGCCCGGAGGAGCGGCCACTACCGGAGAACATCATCGCCATCTCGGCTTCGCGCTCGGCGCGCTCACGCTTGAGCTTTTTCTGGGCCATCTCTTTCTTGAGAGGACTGAGCCGATCGATGAAAAGCTTGCCGTCAAGATGATCCATTTCATGTTGTATCGCGACTGCCAGCAGACCTTCGGCATCGAGCGTCTGGGTCAAGCCGTCGATGTCTTGGTACTGGAGCTTGAGCTTCTCCGAACGCTTGACCTCGGCGCTGTACTCTGGAACCGACAGACAGCCTTCAGGAAAGAGGATCGAGCCTTCTTTGAGGATAATCTCAGGATTGATGACGATCCGGGGCTTGCGGTTGGTGATGATGCCGCCACCGACCACCTCTACGCCCTTGGGAGGCTCCTGCCCTTCTTCGAGCTCGTCGTAATCATATTCGGTGTCTATCACCAGGATCCGTTCGAGGATACCCACCTGATT
>CAYXVB010000256.1:0-3792 GCA_964467785.1 uncultured Bacteriovoracaceae bacterium | reverse complement strand
CCCGTCCGATGATCAAGCCCGCCTCGACTCCGGCTCCGACGATCAAGCCGGCTGCACGCCCCGGCACGCCAGGCGCAGCCACCGGCGAAAAGGGCGCGGACTATCGCATCATCCGCATGACCAAGGAGAGCCTCGATCAGATGGTCGAGGAGGAAGCCGCGAAAAAGCGCGGTGGCGGCGGACGCGAGGCCGAGATCAAGCCCGAAGACGTTCGTTTCGCGGATTATCGTAAGAAGGAAATGGTCTTCCTTCCCAAAAAGAAGAAGCTCCCCGTGGGTAAAGAAATTAAGAAGACGCAAATCACCCAAGCCGCCGCGCACAAGCGCGTCGTGCAAATGGGCGATACCATCTCGGTTCAGGACTTCGCCAATCAGATGTCTGTCAAAGGCATTGATGTGGTTCGTAAGCTGATGGGCATGGGTCAAATGGTCAGCATCAACGCCACGATCGACTTCGATACGGCGTCACTGGTCGCGGCCGAATTCCAGCACGAAGTGAAAAACATTTCGTTCAAGGAAGAGGAAGTCCTCGCCAACAGCATCTCGGCCCAAGACAAGGCCGACGAGCTCAAGCCGCGGCCTCCGGTCGTGACCATCATGGGCCACGTCGACCACGGGAAAACCACCCTTCTCGACTCGATCCGCAATGCACGCGTGGCCGCCGGCGAAGCCGGGGGCATCACCCAGCACATCGGTGCCTACACGGTCGAAAAGAACGGCAAGCTGATCACCTTCATCGACACTCCGGGCCACGAGGCGTTCACCGTCATGCGTGCCCGCGGCGCCAATGTTACCGATATCGTCATCCTGGTCGTCTCAGCCGATGACGGCGTGATGCCTCAGACGCGTGAAGCCCTTTCGCACGCGCAGGCCGCCAAGGTGCCGATCATCGTCGCCGTGAACAAGATCGACAAGCCGGGTGCCAACCCCGAGAAGATCAAGCAAGGCCTCGCCGAGCTGAACCTCCTCGCCGAAGACTGGGGCGGTGACACGATGTTCGTGCCCGTCTCCGCGCTGAAGGGCACCAACATCGACAAGCTGCTCGAGTCGATCCTGCTCCAAGCTGAAGTGCTCGACCTCAAGGCCAACCCCGACGCTCCGGCCTCCGGCACGGTGCTCGAGGCCCGCCTTGAAAAGGGCCGCGGTCCAGTGATGAGTGTTCTCGTTTCCCGCGGAACCCTGCGCGTCGGCGACCCGATCGTCGCCGGCCAGTTCTCGGGCAAGGTGCGCGCCCTGACCGATGACAAGGGTCGTCCGGTCAAGGCGGTCACTCCGGGCGTCGCGGTCGAAATCCTCGGCCTTGAAGGCGTCCCAGGCGCGGGCGAAAAGTTCCTCGCAGCGGCCTCCGAAGCGGATGCCCGCGAAGTCGCTCAGAACCGCGTGGACAAGATCCGCGGCCAGATCTCCGCTCCGGCGGGCAAGGCCTCCCTCGAGGAGATCTTCGCCAAGATCCAGGCCGGCGAAGTCAAGGAACTTGGCGTGGTCCTCAAGGGCGACGTCTTCGGCTCCGTGGAAGCGATCAAGGATAGCCTCATCAAGCTCTCCACCGACAAGGTGAAGATCAAGATGCTGCTGGCCTCCCCTGGTGGCATCACCGAGAGCGACGTGCTCCTGGCCTCCGCCTCGAACGCGATCATCATCGGCTTCAACGTGCGCCCGGAAACCAAGGCCCGCCAAGTGGCCGAGGCCGAGCATGTGGATATCAAGTGCTACAACATCATCTACGAACTGCTGGATGACGTGAAGAAGGCCATGACCGGCCTCCTCGACAAGAAAAAGGTCGAGAAGTTCCTCGGTCGCGCCGAGGTCCGTCAGACCTTCAACGTGCCGAGGATCGGAACCATCGCGGGTACGGCCGTCATCGACGGCAAAATCTTGCGTGGCGCCAACGTACGACTACTGCGTGACAGCCGCGTGATCTTCGAGGGCAAGATGTCGTCACTCAAGCGCTTCAAAGATGACGCCAAGGAAGTCGCGCAGGGCTACGAATGCGGTATCGGCATCGAGAACTACAACGATCTGAAGGCAGGTGACATCATCGAAGCCTATCAGATCGAGTTCCTGACACCGGAACTGCACGGCTGATCCTTCGTTCAAAGCAGGAAAGGCAGTACCCATGCAAGAAACTCGTCGTCAACGACTACAGGCCGTCATTCTCGAGGAGCTCTCAACGGTCATTCCACGTGAGATCAAGGATCCCCGAGTTCCGGCGATTACCCTGACTCAGGTTGAAGTGACCCCGGACGGGAGCCAGGCCACCATCTTCGTTTCCATCCTGGGCGGTGCCCAGGGTGGCTTCGATGGTGCTCCTCCCCTTTCGGACAAGGGCGCCAAGCTTCGGATGAAGGATTGCATCGACGGACTGGCGTCCGCATCGGGCTTCCTTCGCCGCCATCTGGCCAAGGTTCTCAATGTCCGTCATGTGCCGACCTTGATCTTCAAGGAGGACAAGGGCTTTGAGAACACTCTGCGCGTCGCCGAGCTGCTCAAGCAGATCGGGACGTCCGAAGAGTCGTCTCCGGCGGCTAGCGACGACAAGAAAAAGACCTGATCGTCTGATGGACGGCGTACTGTTGATCGACAAAGGCGAGGGACTCTCGTCGTTCGGCGTGATCGAGAAACTGCAGATCGCGTTGCGTGAAACCAAGGGTGTGAAGCGTCGCGACTTGCCCAAAATGGGGCACGGCGGGACGCTCGACCCGTTCGCCACGGGCCTGCTGGCCGTTTGCGTAGGACGGGCAGTGAAACTCGCGCGATATTTCCTGGGTTCAACCAAGGTATACGAAGCGCGGATGCGCTTTGGCGAAACCACGATCCCGGGCGATCCAACCGCCCCCGTGAGCGAGCGCTCGGAAGTGCGGCCATCGTCGCTCGAAGCGATCCGGGAGAGGGCACATCGGATGACGCTGCAACCGTATGCGCAGACTCCACCCATGCATTCGGCCAAGAAGCGAGACGGTAAGCCCCTCTATGAGCTCGCTCGCCAGGGAATCGAGGTCGATCGTCAGGCGAAGATCTGTCAGCTTCATGATTTTGAGATCCTGAGTTTTGATGGTGTTCGTAGCGATCTACGCGTAGCCTGCAGTTCGGGCACTTATATTCGCACGTTGTCACAGGACCTCGCCCGATTGCTGGGCACGGTCGGAATGCTCGAATCTCTCCGGCGGACGCAATCAGGCGCGCTCAGAGTGGAACAGGCCTTTACTCTCGAACAGATACTCGAAGCCACCCGCTCCGGACGCGACTGGAATACGCTTTCCTGCTGGAAGCCGTTTGACCGAATGCTTGACGGCTATTCCCGGATTGAGCTCACTGCGGAAGAGACACAGGACCTCATGCACGGCAAACAGCAAGTCCTGCTTCAGCTGACACGACGAATCCAACCGGCGCCATTGTCCTCGTCGAGTTCCGCTCAAAACGACGCACGCCCCGCCTATCCACTCTACGCTGAAGAGGACGGAACCCAGCGAGTGGCGCTCTACCATGGCCTTCGACTCACGGGCGTGGCTTTGAAACAACAGGGCGCGTGGGGGATCGAGCGGGTCTTTCCGCCCGAATCCAAGACCGAATCCCCGGCTTGAAAATCCGCCCGCTCAGGTCAACGTATTGCGCCAGGGTCCGGCATTCACGACACTCGTGAAGCCGTGCTTTCGGAGAATGCGGGCCGCCACTGCACTTCGAGTCCCGGAAGCGCAGCAGACAATCACCGGTTTGGTCTGATCCAGGCGGGAGACGCCCCCTTCGAGCTCGCCCAGAGGAATATTGAGACTTCCCGGTCGCGCTCCCGACGCAA
>CAYXVB010000255.1:1736-3819 GCA_964467785.1 uncultured Bacteriovoracaceae bacterium | reverse complement strand
ACCTGAAACCTCGCAGCCCCGGTTGAAATAAAAACGGGGCGCTCCCCCATCTGTCAGGAGAGCGCCCCGAGTTCTTTTCACTTCAACCACAAGGCCGGTCCGGCCTGACGGTCGGACGGGATCAATTCGAGATCAGGCCGTTGCCGCTGTTATTGAAGCTGCCGATGGCGGCGTTCGGATCCAGAATGATGCCCGAGATGTCGTCGCTGCCTTCGACTTCCTTCACCGCGCGCTTGGCAGCGGCCGGCGTAATCATGCCGCGCTTACGAAGCTTCTCGACCAGAGTCGTGCGATTCATCTGGAGGAGTTCGCTCGCGCGGTTCTTGTTGCCGTTAGTGCGAGCCAGCGCTTGGTCCACCAGGTGGTTTTCAAACGCTTCGACCACGGCCTTGAGATCGAGTCCGCTGTTAGGCAGCACCATCCGTGGGAACTCCCAAGCCGCCATCGCGCCAGCGGCGACGGGCTGAGTCTCGGCATAAGTGCTGAAGATACGATGCGGAAGATCGCCGAGATCCACGATGCCCTGACCCTTGAGAATCACCAGGCGTTCCATGAGATTCTCAAGCTCGCGCACGTTGCCCGGCCAGTCGTAAGCCATCAGCGCGTCCAGGATCTGGCCACTTGGGGCTTCGACCGAGTGGTTGGTCAGGGTGTTGAACTGCTGCACAAAATGATGAATCAAGATCGGGATATCGCTCTTGCGCTCACGAAGCGCCGGGATTTTGAGCGGGATCACATTGAGCCGATAATAGAGATCCTCGCGGAACTCTTTTTTCGCCACCGCATCTTCAAGATCCCGGTTCGTCGCGGCGATGATCCGGACGTCAACATCCATGGTCTTGGAAGAGCCAACCGCCTCGAACTGGCGGGTCTGAAGCACGCGCAGGAGCTTGACCTGAAGGTGCAGCGGCAACTCACCCACTTCGTCGAGGAAGAGAGTTCCGCCATCAGCCATCTCAAAGCGACCGATGCGATTCTGGGTCGCGCCGGTGAAGGCGCCCTTGATGTGCCCGAAAAGCTCCGCCTCGAGCAGCTCCGAGGGAATCGCGCCGCAATTCACGATGACCAGCTGCTTGGATGCGCGCGGGGAATTTTCATGAATCGCCCGGGCCACCAGCTCCTTGCCGGTTCCACTCTCGCCCGTAATCAATACCGTACTGTCGGTCTGCGACACTTTCTCGATCGTCCGAAGGACGTCCTGGATCGCGAGACTCTCACCCACCAAAGGAGACTTCATTCCGAGCATCAATGCTCCCTCCGATAAACCCATCCTGAGTTTAATGCTTCCCGTTTTTCAAATTCCGCCGGTCCGGAGTTACCTTCGTTGACGCCTCTAGAAGAGACAGACGACCCATTTGGGGGTCATTTCAACGCATCCGATCAGCGGCCCACAAAAAAAGGCTAAGCAAGTTTTGCCGACCTGTCAAAATTTTTTCCTAAGACGTTATAAGACTGACGCCTTAGTCAAAAGCATGGCAAAAAATCGAAGTGATTACAGATAATTACGCAAGCAGCTCAAATCAAAGCATGAAGAAGGTGCGGACCCAAGACTCGGCATTCTTGTCACCCCGAAAGACGATCCAAGCGACTACCGACAGAAAAACAATGCCGGCGCCTCCCCAGAACGAATAACGAAGCTTGCTCCGACGGTGCATGAAATGCACGCCGATCTGCCAGAAAATCACTCCCAGCGGGATCGCCCAGAATGGATAAGTTCGCACTGCAAGAAAAATCGCGTGCATGCCTTCTAGAATACTCGCTCTTTACTTCAAGCTGCGGAGGGCCGAAACCTGGTCCGTCTTTTCCCAGGTAAATTCCGGCTCGGCGCGACCAAAATGACCGTAGGCTGCCGTCTTGGAATAGATTGGACGCAGCAGATTGAGCGACTCGATGATTCCAGCGGGACGGAGATGGAACACCTCGCGTGCGGCAAGCTCGAGCTTCTTCGCATCCACTTTTTCAGTGCCGAAGCCGTTGACCATCACGCTCACCGGCTCGGCGACACCAATGGCGTACGCGAGCTGCACGAGGCAACGATCCACAAGCCCAGCCGCCACAAGATTCTTGGCGACATAACGGGCCA
>CAYXVB010000255.1:0-1726 GCA_964467785.1 uncultured Bacteriovoracaceae bacterium | reverse complement strand
GTGTCGACGATGATCTTGCGGCCGGTGAGACCGCAATCGCCCATCGGACCGCCGATGACGAAGCGACCGGTCGGGTTAATAAAATATTTGGTCTTGTTGTCGAGCAGATTGGCCGGGATGACCTTCTTGATCACTTCCTCGGTCAGTGCTTCCTGAATCTGCTTGTGGGTGACGGGCTCGTCATGTTGCGAGCTCACCACCACGGCGTCCACACGCTTGGGGGCGCCGTTTTCATACTCGATCGTGACCTGGGTCTTGCCGTCGGGGCGGAGCCAGCCGAGCGTGCCATTCTTGCGGACTTCGCTCAGACGCAGCGCCAGCTTGTGAGAGAGGTCGATGGAGAGCGGCATGAACTGCTCGGACTCGCGGACCGCGTAGCCGAACATGATGCCTTGGTCGCCAGCGCCCTGTTCCTTTTGATTGTGCATGCCCTGACCGACAGTCACGCCCTGGGAGATATCCGGGGATTGACGATCGAGAGTCACCATGACGCCGCAGGTTTTGTAATCGAAGCCTTTTTCCGAAGAATCGTAGCCAATGCGCTTGATGGTCTGACGAGCGATATCTGCGTAGTCGACCCGGGCGTTCGTGGTCACTTCGCCAGCGATCACGACGAGACCCGTGGTCACGAGCGTTTCGCATGCGACGCGCGACTTGGGGTCTTGCGCGAGAATCGCGTCGAGGACTCCGTCGGAGATTTGGTCTGCGATCTTGTCCGGATGGCCTTCGGTAACGGATTCGGAAGTGAACAGATAATTGGACAACATGTCTTGGACTCCTTGATGCGACGGTTGGCTTAACTTCGCATCGTTCAAACTTAAGTCAAACCTCAGTCGTACTTCAGACAGTTTCGACTGCGATGGCTTCGGCAGTGCGGCGTCCTAATTCTGGTCAACCGCAAAGCAACCCGGAAGGTCCATTCGTGGACCTGTTGGAAC
Source organism: uncultured Bacteriovoracaceae bacterium (assembly GCA_964467785.1). Classification (GTDB taxonomy): domain Bacteria; phylum Bdellovibrionota; class UBA1018; order UBA1018; family UBA1018; genus CAYXVB01. The sequence goes on along the minus strand of CAYXVB010000255.1, from coordinate 788 downwards.
AATCCAGATCAGTCGATGTGGATCGGGAACTTGGGAGTCGTGCCCTTGTTCTGTTCCTTGCGCTTGCGGGCCTTGCCCTTGCGAGCCTGGCGGATCTTACGGGCGGTCTTCGACTTCATACGGCGGGAAGGCATTGAAAATTCTCCTAAATCTTTAAAATCTCAGCAGAAACAAAACGCAATTAACGACATCGAGTTTCCGCGATAGTCTTTTAAAGTCATCCTCATAGCCTCACGGCCGTAGTCTTGTCAATTGAAGTTACGCCCCTTTGGTCCGGCATTTGCCTTGGGGCGCGTCCATGCATCACACTTTAGTTCGATTTCTGCTCGCTTGCCGGACTGCCTTGACAATCTTGACTGCGACGACCGCCCCTTCCTTCGCAAGCGCCAAGGATCAGCAGGCTTTGCCTTCAGCATCAGGAGACGCAGGGACGAACCCGACCGACTCGTCGTCAGTGGAACGCCCGCCTCTCGTCCTGGGGGTTGGCGAGCAGCGACTGCTTCGCATTGAGGGGTTGAGCCGGTTTTCGATCGGAGGCCCCCAAATCCGGGCACTTGTCGTCCGCGGCCAAAGCGGGGCCCCCCTTCTGCTCAAAGCAGCCCAACCGGGGGTCACCGACCTTTGGACTTGGCGATCCAACGGTCCGACCGAACATCGCCGCATCCGGGTAGAAAAACCCGGGACCGCAGGGGCCGGCCTCAAACCTGAGATCCTCCACGCCCTTTCCGAACTAAACGAAGTCGAGATCCTCTATGCGGGCCCAAGCGTCGTCCTCCGCGGCGAAGTCC
>CAYXVB010000254.1:0-3841 GCA_964467785.1 uncultured Bacteriovoracaceae bacterium | reverse complement strand
CGATCTGCTTGGCTGAGTGTTCCCGCCCTGGATGTTCCAGGCCACCTTCGAAGTCGCGCGGAGGGAGCCCGATACGCGCGCGTCCGTTTCTTTGGAGCAACACAGGCGTCCCCGCGGCAAGGGTGCCGAGGAAGAGCAGCGCGGACCATTCCTTCGTAGCGGAAAATGTTCTCATAAAGGCAAGTACGCGCTCTAGGACGGGCGGCTTTTGCCCCGTTGCCCAAGCAAGGTTCCTTCGCTACGCTGGAGAAATGAAAAACATTTCCCTTCTGTTTCTGTCTGTCGCGGTCTCGTCGTGCGCCGGCATGAAGGTGGAAAAAAACCCTCCGCCGCAGCCGCAGTCCAAGCCAGGAATCACGTGGGGCGGTAGCCCGGTGAGCGGCGGCATCACCGTTCAGAAGGTGGGCTTTTGGTGTGATGCCAAGCATGGGGTGTTGACCTTCGGCGCTTTCGGCGAGACTGAAGAAAAAGCCCGGGCCAACGCCCAGTCCGCCTGCCGAGGCACTTTCAAGGACAGCACCTGCGAGATCGCGTCCTGCAAGCCGGTTCAAGAAAAATGAGCCGCGCCGGCCGGGGCCGGACAGTGGATCAACGCACCGGTTCGACGCGGAACTTGCGGCCCTTGATACGTCCGTTTTGAAGGGCGGAGAGGGCTCTTTGCGCGATTGCCGTCGAGACGGCGACGTAGGAAAAGCGGTCGTGGATCTCGATCTTGCCGATCTCGGCGCCGTTGAGTCCGCCGGCCTCTCCGGTGAGCGCGCCGAGGATGTCGCCGGGGCGCAGCTTGTCCTTGCGACCGCCGCCGATGTAGATCGTCCGCATCTTTGCGTCCTGCTGGGCTGTTTCAGCGAGTCTTTCGACGTCCGCGTTTTGGAGCGGAGGGAGCTGCTTGCGCTCGATCGGAGCGTTTTGGAAGCTTTCGATCCGCTCGATCTTGGCGCGCTCGCGCGCGGAGCCGAGCGATACGGCGAGCCCGCGTTTGCCGGCGCGGCCCGTGCGGCCGATCCGGTGCACGTAGACGTCGGGCTGCGCCGGGAGGTCCACGTTGACCACGAGGTCGAGGTTTTCGATGTCGATGCCGCGGGCGGCGACATCCGTGGCGATCAGGATCGCGGTGCTCTGGTTGCGGAACTTGGCCATGACTCGGTCGCGCTCGTGCTGGTCGAGGTCGCCGTGGATAGCGGCGCAGCTGAGACCCGCGCCTTTGAGCAGCTTTTCGAGCTCCGTGACCGTCGCTTTGAGGTTGCAGAAGAGGATCGCCGACTCGGGGCGGTTTTGCTGGAGGAGCCAGAGGATCCCTTTGAGCTTGAGCTCGTTGTCGGCCTCGTACCAGACTTGCCGGATCGCCGGAGCGCGAGCCTCTCCGCGCTCCTCGATCACGACCTGGACTGGATCGCGCTGATAGGAGCGGCTCATCGCCTGGATGGAAGGCGGAAACGTCGCCGAAAAGAGCACCGTCTGGCGCCGGGCGGGAAGCCGGCTCAGGATGCGGTTCATGTCCTCTTCGAAGCCCATGTCGAGCATCCGGTCCGCTTCATCGAGCACGAGCGTGGAGACCCGGCTCAGGTCGAGCGTGCCGCGGGTGAGATGGTCGAGGATGCGGCCTGGGGTACCCACGGCGATGTGGACGCCCTTTTCAAGCGCGGTGAGCTGCGGAAAGATCGGCTGGCCGCCCGAGAGGATCAAGACCTGAAGTCCGGGATGTCGGCGTCCGAGCTTGCGGATCTCGCGCGCGACCTGGGTGCAGAGCTCGCGCGTGGGACAGAGGATGAGCGCCTGAAGCTGGCGCCGGGAGCCGGGGGCAAGTTTCAGGGATTGCAGGATCGGAAGGGAGAACGCGAGCGTCTTGCCGCTTCCCGTTTTGGATTGGCCGATCACGTCCTTGCCGCTCAGGAGGAGTGGGATACTCCGGGCCTGAATCGGCGTGAGGGTCTCGAAGCCCAGTTCGTCCACGACCTGCAGGAGTTCCTCGGAAAGGGGAAGCGAGCTGAATTCCATGGTCAGACCGTCTTTGCCGTACCGCTCGTCGCCAGTTTGCGGCCGAGGTATTCCTCGTAAGGCTGCTCAAAGTCGGCCACGCCGCGCGCGCCCACTTCGATCACTTTGTTGGCTACGGTCTGGATGAACTGCTGGTCATGCGACGAAAAAAGCACCGTTCCGTTGAATTTGATCAGGCCGTTGTTGACCGAGGTGATGGACTCCAGATCGAGGTGGTTGGTCGGACCGTCGAGGATGAGCACGTTGGACTCGCTCAGCATCATCCGCGAGAGCATGCAGCGCACGCGCTCGCCGCCGGAGAGGACTTTGGTCTTTTTGAGGGCGTCGTCACCCGAGAAAAGCATCCGGCCCAGGAAGCCGCGGACGAAGTTCTCGTTCTGATCCGGCGAATACTGCCGGAGCCAGTCGATGAGGTTGAGATCGACGCCGTCAAAATAATGCGAGTTGTCCTTGGGGAAGTAGGAGCGCGAGGTGGTGATGCCCCAGGTGACCGTGCCGCTGTCGGGAGCGAGCTCGCCGGCCAGGATGTTGAAGAGAGTCGTCACCGCAAGCTCGGTGTCACCGATGAACACCGCCTTGTCGCCCTTTTTGAGGGTAAAGCTGACGTTGTCGAGGATCTGGGTGCCGTCGATGGTTTTGGAGAGCCGATCGACGCTGAGGAGGCGATCGCCAGCTTCGCGTTCCGCCTTGAAACCCACGAAGGGGTACTTGCGGGTCGAGGGTTTGATCTCTTCGAGGGAGAGTTTTTCGAGCTGCTTTTTGCGCGAGGTGGCCTGGCGCGACTTGGAGGCGTTGGCGCTAAAGCGGGCGATGAAGGCCTTGAGCTCCTCGGCTCGGTCCTCGGCGCGCTTCTTCTTTTCCTGCGCCTGCTTGAGCACGAGCTGGCTGGCCTCGTACCAGAAGTCGTAGTTGCCCGTGTAGAGCGTGATCTTGCCGAAATCGATGTCGGCCATATGCGTGCAGACCTGGTTGAGGAAGTGGCGGTCGTGCGAGACGACGATCACCGTCTTGTCGCATTCGATGAGGAATTCCTCGAGCCAGCGGATCGCCGGGATGTCGAGGTGGTTGGTTGGTTCGTCGAGCAGGAGGATGTCGGGATTGCCGAAGAGCGCCTGGGCGAGGAGCACCTTGAGCTTTTCGTTGTCGCGCAGCTCGCGCATCTTCTTGTCGTGGAGGTCGGTGCCAATCCCCAGGCCCGCAAGCAGCACGGCCGCGTCGCTCTCGGCTTCCCAGCCACGCAGTTCGGCAAAGAGGGATTCGAGCTCGCCGGCGCGCACGCCGTCGGCTTCGGAGAAGTCCGCCTTGGCGTAAAGCGCGTCCTTTTCAGCAATCACCTGGCTCAGCCGGGGCTGGCCAAGGATCACCGTTTGGAGCACGCCCACGTCCTCGAAGGTGAAGTGGTCCTGGCGGAGAAAGGAGATGCGCTCGCCGGGAGTCACGCTCACCGTGCCCTTGTTGGGTGAGATTTCGCCCGAAAGGATCTTGAGGAAAGTAGACTTGCCCGCGCCGTTGGCGCCGATGAGCCCGTAGCAGTTGCCTGGGATGAACTTGATGTTCACGTCATCAAAGAGTTTCTTGCTTCCATAACTGAGGCTGATGCCGGCGGTGCTGATCATGAGGATCGGTACCTTATACGCACCGCGGCGCTAAAGCGAGTCGAAACTGGCCAACCGTCGGGCATATCCGTCGGGCTTAGTAGACCTGGGCCAGCAGGGAGGGGTCCGCCCAATAGATCCCTGAAGTCCGGACCAGCCTGAGCAGAAGGGGGCGCAAAGCGGGGAAAAGGAAGGTGTGACGGACCATTTGGGTGCCGAGATCATAGCCGGCGGAACGAAGAGGACTG
>CAYXVB010000253.1:2525-3842 GCA_964467785.1 uncultured Bacteriovoracaceae bacterium | reverse complement strand
CAGCCCAGTGGGATTTCTCGGTTCCACTGAGCGGATCGGAAGTCCTGGACGAAAATAGATTCTCGAACCTCGGCGGATCTTTCTTCATGAACTCAGGCAAAGGTCCGACGGGTAAAGAAGAGACGAGCTCAGCTGAAATTCGAATTGCCACTCCCGAATACTCTCGAGCCTGATGAAAGGCTAAAAAGTCGCGTATCGCCCTCGGAGTGAAACGGACCGTTCGGGTCCTCACCCCTTCCTTGATTTTTGCGCAGCACGGATCCGTTGGCTTTAAACCGTCCTTGAGCGCATCGAACGCGGCTTCGATCCACTGAATTTCGGATTTGTCTTGGGACGTCAATTCCTTGAGACAGTTCTTGTCGGGAAACGTCAGCGAATCATATCGAGTCAGAGTGGCATGCTTTGATTTGTAAAGCTTCAGATCGGAGGCGAGAAGCTGCTTCCCGCTCTTGAATTTCGCGAATTCAACGTCATAAAGTAAAAGCTCTCCAATATCGTAGCGGCTTTCCTTGGGTTTGAATGTTCCCGCCTTGTCGCGGAGTAAAAGCGCGCCAAGTCGGTCATGGGCCTTCTTGACCGCGGCGACGTTTTCCTCCCGCTCGTCCACGGTCAGCGGAGATTGAGTGCGCTCCATGTCGAGGCGTCGAGCCAAATTCTTTTGCGCCTGATTCCGTCCATCGCGGATTCGTTCCAATTGCTCGGAAGAGGCATTTTCTAACCAGGCCCCCAGTTCCAAGACCCTCTCAGCGCCGGAACGCACGATCTCCGCACTTCGAAGGAGGCCACGCTCCTCCGAAATCAAGCCGAACCTCCCCTCCAAGGGTTGAATATCCTTTTCCGCTTCCACGATTCGCGCCTTCAACTTCTCCCGAGCTTGCTCGTCAATCGCCTTTAAGTCTCGGTACTGGGATTCCCACGCCTTATCGACTTCCGCTCTAAAGTCCAGCCACGCACTGACGCGCGACCGAATTTGCTTCAAATCCGCAGCACTCAAGCTAGCTGCCCGATTTGCCGCCAAGAGTTGCCTACCATAGAAATGTATCCATGAATGCATGGATCTCAGGCCACTACTGGATCTATCATCCTTCAATTCTTCATAGCGCCGCATCGACTCACGTATAGTCGCCTCGATCTCCGTGATCTCAGCGTTCGACAAAGTCGTCTTATTGAGGGAAATATCGCGTGTTCAACTAATGAGTCGGTCATTGATGGCTTGCAGCTCGATATGCTTCTTCACTATAGGGTCTTCGGATGCGAGGACTTTTTCAGGCTCGCCAACTGACTTCACTTCTAGCTCATCCGCCAAAAGAGAATCAG
>CAYXVB010000253.1:0-2515 GCA_964467785.1 uncultured Bacteriovoracaceae bacterium | reverse complement strand
ATCGTGCGAGAAAAGGTAGCGCCCACTATTCGCCCATTCTATTCTTCTTTGCTGGAACCACGAATGGCGCTTGACGATCCTGATCCCGAACTCTTTCCTGAAGCGTCGGACTCGCTTCACGGAGTTTTTCCCGCGCATCCGCCTCACGGATGTACTGCAATAAGATGCGATCTTCCAGATTGATGCGCGAGGAACTCGGACGCTGGACAGACTTCGATTTCTGAGCTGAATGGGCGACTTGCATGGGCGCGCCAACGCAGGTCGCGATTAAGAATAGGTCGACTAAAATTCGCAACATACTAGCTCATCACCATTCGACCGTCCGAGGGGTGCCCCCAGTCTCCGGTTTAATGTTCAAAATACGAAGACACATCAATATCTCGTATCGTAATCCGGGTCCGATTCAGTGAGTCACTTTAGCACCTCAAGCATATTTATAAATTTCCCGAAACCTTTACTATGAGGGGCAACGGCTCGACCCAGCAATCCACGCATCAAGTCAAATTCTTGACGCTGCCATTGCCGAGAGCAGAAAGAAATCGGATCATTCTCTTCGCCTTTGCGGCCGCGGCCCTGGTCTATCCTGTAGCCGCAAGCAGCAACGGGCACGACTGCCTGACGGAGCCTCCGCTCGCTGAGGTCCAGAAAAAGATTTGCACGCTCGGCGCGCCGCTCTCAAGCGGCTGCGAAAAACCGAGTCTTCGCCACCGCGCCTTCATCGGGCCCGAGGAGATCCGCACCATGGACGTGCGGGTCCTCGCCGAACTTCTGGTGGAACGCCTCCACAAGGAATGCGATCTCCCCCGATCCAAGATCGAGGACTCAAGCGGAATCCACGACCAATCGGAGATCATCATCATGGTTCCAATCGGAAGTCTCGCCGGAATCGCAAAATACGGGTTTCTCAATCAACATCACACAAAGAACACTCGCGGGATAAAATCCCAGGCCACCCGTTTCGACCTCGAGGAGGAGATCTCGCTCCTGCGTCTCCCCTATAGCGACCGCGGCCGGGACCTCCTCCCCAAGTATGCCGCCTTCAACGTCAAAAGGGGGGACTTCGGACAATTTGCGATGCCCGAAGAATATGGCGATGTCGCCATGGTCTTAAAGCCAGACGTGAAGAAGCGTACCACCTGGACGTATGATGACAGTCTGCTCACGGGTTCCGAAGGGTATCGAAGCAATCCTAAGCTTTATCCACCCAGGACGACCCGTTACAAAAAAACGGACTCCGACAATTCCCAGTGCGCGATCTATTGCGAAGCCCAGATCTGGGGAGACTTGAACCTCCAGGACGTGGCCTACCTCATGGTCAAGAAAGACGCCGCATTGCCTCCGAATCTCAGTAAATTCGGAATTCCAGTTTATGAATACTCTCCCTACTCGGAAGAGAAACAGGCGCTCCAGTACACTCGTGGAAAGCTGCTACAAGCCGCCACCAGCCCTCCCACTTCACCGCCAAAGCTAAGTGCCGAAGAGATCGCCGGGCGGCTCAGCTCGTCTTGGATCCCCGAAGTTGAACGCAACATACTCACGAGTAGAAAGCACGCCCAATGGACGGATCAACAGCTACTGATGCAACTCAATTTTACGATGGCGATGGAAACGACCGAGGATAAATCTGAGTTCAATGAAACCAACTACCTCGTCGCCGAGCTTGCGACTCGCCCCAAGACCCAGAAGGTCATCGAAAAGCTCAAAAGATTGCTCAAATCCCCAAATAGGTTCAACCAAGCCCAGGCGGCGTACGGACTCTCCGAACTGCCTTGGAGCGATTTCAAGCCGCTGCTTCTTCAATGCCTAAAAAGTACCTCCAACTACGTGCGGCAAAAATGCGTTGGACTGGCCGGGGATCATCTGGAGGAACCTGACGTCAAAAACGCACTAAACGAACTAGCGAACTCCAAAGCTTATGGCTCGGAGATTATCAAGGACTGGATCGCAAAATTGCGGGCTAATCGGCTCTGCGATGTCTATCCAGGATCTCCCAGATGACAGCCCCTGATGAGACCAGAATGAAACCGAATCTGATTCTCGCAACCATCCTCATTGCCCTCGCTCCCGGCAAGCTTCATGCGGACGGGGCGCGAGAGCCTTGCATTCCGGAAACGCCGGCGGTCCCCGCGACTCCTCTCTACGATTCGCTCCTGGCCAGCCCGGACACCGTCTTTCCGGATCTGCAAGCCGCCGTAGCCGCGAAACTCGCCGCGCGGGCACCGACAAAGTATATCGAGACCGGTGACAAATCCATGCCTCGATTCCCCTCCTACAGTTCCTGCACGAGAACCTTCTTCCGCGTGGCAACAATAGACAAGGAGGTCGACCAGCGGATTTCTGAGGAAGGTTGGAAGAGCGGCTGGATTCGCAAGGAGGAGCAGCTCAAGCGTCTGAAGCTGGATCCGAAGGCCGTCCATTTCGAAGCGCTGGATCCGAACGAGCCCTTCGAAGACCGAATCATCCAATACGTTCGAGTCAAAGGGGTGCCGTCGCAATTCCCGAAAGACTCCAGCAT
>CAYXVB010000252.1:0-3842 GCA_964467785.1 uncultured Bacteriovoracaceae bacterium | reverse complement strand
CAAAAGAGGGGCCCTTTTTTATTTTCAAAAACAGTCTATAAAACTCCAGTCCCTAAGTCGCCCAAAAATAATAGTTTTGCCGAAGCGTTTGCGCTGCATAATCTGGAGGAATCTTTGGTCCATCTGCCCGCGCTGATCACCGATCTTGCCGTTATCCTCGCAGCCGCCGCGATTAGTACAGTGCTCTTCAGCAAGTTCAAGCAACCCATTGTGCTGGGATACCTGATCGCAGGCTTTGCGGCGGGTCCTCACTTCCCGCTCTTTCCTACAGTCGTTGACACGGAGGGGGTCAAGCTTTGGGCGGAAATCGGTGTTATATTCCTACTTTTTGGGTTGTGGGTTCGATTCCCGCCGAGGGCGCAGTGAATTTAGCTTCAAAAAGCTCGCCAAGGTCGGAAAGAGCGCTGGGATTTCGGCCACCTTTGAAATCATCACGATGTCGGCTCTGGGCTACCTCTTTGGGAGGGCTCTGGGCTGGAACGTGATGGACAGCGTCTATCTCGGCATTATCCTATCGGTCTCCTCTACCACGATCATCATCCGAGCCTATCAGGAAGCGGGGATCAAAGGCCGAGGCTTCGTGAATCTCGTCTTCGGCATCTTGATCGTTGAAGATCTGATGTCGATTCTGCTGATGGTCATCCTCACGGCCGTCAGTGGTCCCAGCGAGGAGTTCTCTTGGTCGAACCTGGCCTTTCTGACGCTCCGACTGGGATTCTTCCTTCTCATTTGGTTTTTAGTGGGAATATACGCGCTTCCCTCGATGTTCGCCAAAATCAGGCGCTTTCTCTCAGGCGAGATCCTTTTGATCAGTGCCGTGGGCCTCTGTTTTCTGATGGTCGTGCTTGCGAGCAAAACGGGATTTTCGGCCGCGCTGGGAGCATTCATCATGGGCTCCTTGCTCGCTGAAACCGAGGAGGGAGAGAAGATCGAGCATCTTCTAATGCCCGTGAAGGACCTTTTTGCCGCGGTTTTCTTTGTGTCCGTGGGGATGATGATTGATCCGAAGATCCTGGGCGAGCATTTCGGAATGATCGTCCTGCTGACGATCCTGACTGTTGTTGGCAAGCTCCTTGGATCTGGGTTTGGATCGGTGCTTTCGGGCCAAAGTCTCCACAATTCGGTCCGGGCCGGGATGAGTCTCGCCCAGATCGGCGAGTTCTCATTCATCATCGCCACCTTGGGCCGTGACCTCAATGCAACCAGCGATTTCGTGTACCCGATTGTGGTCGCTGTATCAGCAGTGACGACGTTTACTACTCCCTATATGATCCGCCACTCGGGCTCGATCTACGCTTGGATGGAAGCAAGGCTCCCTAAACGTTTCTTGGATTGGCTCGCCAGGTATGAGCGAGCCATGAATCAGAGTGGAAAAGAGGGCGCGCTGAGTCTGCTTTGGAAAGCCTACGGCATGGCCGCCTTAGTCAACTCTGTGGTCGTGATCGCCATTGGTTTGATTGCAGGGCAATTCGCCCTACCTCGCCTGATCGAGGTTTTTGGAGACAGCCGAGTTCTTAGGCTTCTGACCGCAGTTGTAGCGCTCATCGCTTGCTCACCGTTTCTTCTGGCGTTGGAGCTGAAGGCTCCGAAACGCGTTTCCATTGACGATGCTGCGCCATTTGCCAGGCTCCGTAGCCTTCAGCCCGGAATTTTGATTGTCCGATCCGCCATCGGCCTAGGATTGATCGCGTTCATCATTGGTCAGTTTGCAACGACCGTAGCGGTGCCGCTCCTGGTCCTGGTTGCTACTCCCATCCTCTTGCTTGCCTTCAGAAAGCCCATGGAGCCGTTTTATTTGGCGGTGGAGCGGCGATTCATGCAGAACCTCACCGCGAAGGAACGAGCGGAGCTCGAGTCGCTGAGCCAGATTCCTCAGCTTGCTCCTTGGAACGCTACATTGACTCGCTTTGTTTTGACTTCGGACTCCCAGATCGCGGGAAAAACCTTAGAGGAGTCAAAGTTTCGGACCTCAACGGGCGCGACCGTGGTGATGATTGACCGAGGGCGCCGCAGAATTTTTTCGCCGACTCGCTGGGAGCGGCTGCTACCCAATGACCAAATATTCCTGATCGGCACGGATGACCAGCTGACGGCAGCCCAAGCCATGCTTGAAGCTGAATCCGAGCAAGTCCCCAGTACGCATGATGAGTCATTCAATCTGGAGTCCGTTCTGATTGCTCCTCATTCGCCTTATGCGGGAAAGACGATTCGGGAGCTTGCCATGCCAGAGCGCCTAGGCGCTTTGGTGGTCGGGATCGAGCGCGGCAGCATTCGGATGCTGAATCCTGAGTCGACAACTCAGATCGAGCTCAACGACCAGATTTGGGTTTTTGGCAGGCGGGATAAGATTCGGGAGTTGAGGAGCACGGCATCTCCCTGAAGTATCGAGGCTTGGCGGATGCAGTACTTATCCAGCCCTGCCTTGGACTTTGGGCCGTTTTTCCCCGGAGCAATCTGCAAATTCACTCGCAGTCAAATGCCTCGGCTACATTTACATTTTGTGAAGCCAGCATCGTTTTAATTCGTTCAATGGGAACTGCCGGCGCGTTCGAGCTCGGTGAATCTCTCGAGGATTCCGTTCTGGATATCGTCTAGACTGAGGTTTAGGCGTTGCGTGTTGGCCGGCTCGCGCTCGAGGAGACGCAAGTATTCAGTCCCGATCCGCGCGAGTGCCGAGTCGGATGCCTGTCCTGTCAATCTAGCGCGTAGGTATTCAATGGGACTTTTGCCGTTTTCCATGTGATTCCAGAGATAGGCCGCTGCGCCACCGTGGATCTCAGTGTAGGTGTTATAGGGGGGAGGAAGCATCCCGCGCGCTGTCGCGGGCGCTGCCGTGATCGCGTCCACGCCTTTGGCACCGCTCGAGACTAGGCGGGCCAACTCCTCCCTGAGCGTCGGAGAACCGTTGAGTCGGCTTACCGCTCGATCCAGGAGCTCGGGATGGGTGCGCTCCACGAAGTCGACAAATCCCGTAATCGTCATCAGCTGGCGAGCGGCGTGCTCTGTGATTTCTGGCTGCAGCGCGATCGCCGCAAAGTGATAGTGGGCATCGTGAAAGGCCTCGTCCCCGTGACTGGCCATCGGAAGCTCACGGCTTTTGACGAAACGGGTGAGGTATTCGTCATCTGGAACGCGATCCGTGCTCGGGGTATAGAATCGAAAGGGCACGGCCCTTTCCTTGGAAAGGTTCCGATTCAGCGTGGCCATCCGCGAGTTTAGAGTGACTGAGGTCGGAATGACGTATTGATCCGCGTTCACGGAGTAGCCCATCCGAGCCATGAAATCCGAAGTGAAGTTGCGGAAGTTCCAGGTCGGGTCCCCTCGAAAATTCTCTCGCTCGTTTTGCTTTCGGATCCAGGCGCCGCCCGGTTCCGTCTTGGTCGCGACCAGGAAAGTCTCGCCCTTTTCGTTCTCGATCCTCTCGACCATTCGGTAGCTCAGCTCCCGCGAGCCGAAGCCTTCCTTAAATTCTGATTGGCCCGAAAAGGAGCGCCAGATTCGCGTGAAAAATGACTCGCATGAGCCAGTTGACGCCCAGGCCTCCGGTCGAGTGGTGATGGCCACCGTGGCGACAATCAAAAATAGAGTAAGAAGCCGATTCTTGGAAATCTCGCGAATCCTCATCATGGGGGAGGCGTCCGTAAGGGACGGAAACGCTACCTCTTGGTCTATTTTAAGAAAAAGGCCGAAAATACGAAAGAAAAATACATTTCTGAAGGACCTGGGTGCAAAAGGGAATGGAACGGGTTTTGGGGAAGGCTATGGGCTAACGAGCAACGCGGAATGGTTCTACCGTGAGGGGCGTGCCTCGAGTTGACCGGGGCTGGGGAGCGGGGTAGAGG
>CAYXVB010000251.1:0-3853 GCA_964467785.1 uncultured Bacteriovoracaceae bacterium | reverse complement strand
TCAAGGTCGCCTGATTGGCCGTGGGATGGGTGCCGACCAGGACCGCCAACCCTTTTCCGGACCAGATTTGCGTGATCATGGGAGACCCATCCGGATACTTGGCGATCACGCCGCCGGGGACGTCGGGGGTCACCGGACCGCCGTACCAGAGCAGGTCCTTCGTGCTTCCGTCCGGAAAACTCGCGAGAGTCATGGCGACGCTGGTGCCTTGGTTTTCCAGATAGTAGTAATCGAGGATCGGACCTTCGACGACGCCCAGGCCGTAAGAGACATCCCCGCCCACGGCTGGCGCGGGAGCCGAGGCGATGAACGCGCCCGCGCAAAAACCGATGTATCCCACGCCGCGGACCTGCACGGCCGCACGAAGCCTCGCATGAGTCTGCGAGGTCAAGCTCGACGCCTCGGTGCCGCCGGATCCGCCCGGAAAGATCAGCACGCCAAATCGCGCGAGATCATCCAAGCTCATTGCGTTGAGCTGGGCGGAAGTCGCCTCCTGGAAGCTCGTCCCGCCGCCGCTCAGGATGGCACGGAGGTTGGCGACTTCGCTCGACCAGGTCCCGCTCCCGGTGAAAAGAAGCGCGTCCGTCGACCAAGTCCGAGCCACGGGCGCGGGCGCGGAAGAATCCCCATCGGGGGTCGGACTCTTGGACGAAGTCGAATCCGACGACGTGAGCGAGGTCCCTGTTGCCGAGCCATCGGGCGCGACCGAAAGAGTCGTGACCGGTTCGCAGGCGCTCAACGCCACCCAAGCCGGGATCATTGCCAATAAATGCCAATTCTTGATTTTCATCGCGTCTCGCTTCTCCTGACCGGTACTACGAGAACCCGCCGAAAAAGTTCCGCTCCAATGGGAGCCCCATCCAAATAATTCTTTAACGACTATGTAGCGAAGGGCCTGGGATTCGCGATTGACGCAGCGGTTCTCCGTCGTGTTAGCGTGCCCTTTGTCCCCAAAACCTGGCTGAACCCGCCGTTGACTCCGGTTCGCGGAGGGAGCCCGGAGCCCGAGAGAGATCCTAAGGAAAGGATCGGGCCCCGGGCAGGAAATGCTCGGCCCATCACAAGGAGGAGTCCACATGAACCCTAAAACCTTGCGCCGCTCCGGCGCTTTCGGCACGCTCGCGGCCTCGGCACTCTGCCTCGCTTTGATCAGCGGTTGCAATTCGTCAGGAGCGAGTGCGCCCGGTGTCGGCTCCGGCATCGCCACTGAGCCGTCCGCGCGGCGGACCACCGCCGCTTCCGAGACCTCTTCGACCGGCACTCCGACCTCCACGCCTGTTCCCCCACCGGCAGGCACGGCTCTTACCGGCGAATCCTGCGTTTCGAGCGATCCGGCCAAGATCTGCCTGGCGGTCCACTTCGTCTCTTACAAAAGCGCCGCGGGCGCACCAGTGGCCGACGAAAACCGGGCGGCCGCGATCATTTCGGGGATGAACCGCTTCTGGTCCCAGTGTGGGATCGGCTTTCAGATCGAGAAGTACGATGCCGTCGACCCGACTCGCTTCAATCTCGCTTACGGGAGCGCGGCGCAGGGTCAGACGACGCAGATCCGCGCGACCTTCGCGGAGCCGTCTAATCAATTGCTGGCAGTGACCACGGGCCCCTGGGGCACGGCGGTCAACGCCTGGACCAGCATGCCAGGATCGCCGCCTTACGGCGCGGTGATGGAGTCGAGCATCGTCTCCTATGGCGACGGCATCATCTACGCCCATGAGTTCGGCCATTATCTCGGATTGAACCATGTCGGTGACACATCCAACCTCATGGACGCGGTGATCTACACGAGCTCGACGGTCATCAACAGCAGCCAGTGCCAGACCGCGCGTGACACTGCCCGCGGCATGTGGAGCGCGATGCTCCGAAGCTGACCCGGCCCGAGCACCAGGGAAAGCCCGGGGGGTCCGGGCCAACCCGCCAGCGCTACCCTGCGCTTTCCCTGGGTTTTTCAATACCCTTTAGTTTGCAAAAAAACGGGATTGTCTCCAGCAGTAAAATTACTCTAAACTTAAGAAATGAACAAGCAGCTGAGCCTGATCGCATGGATCAAAAACGGCCTTATAGTCATAGCCTTGGGCGCGACAACGGGTCTGGGACTGAGCGCTTGGCAGATTCAGGTCAAGCAGTCCGTCGCCGCTAAAGGACACCAGACGGAGCACCTGCGTTATAATGTTCGGTCTCTGCTGACCGAGACCCTTCAAAGTCGGCAATCCCTTCGGAGTTCCCTTTCTAACCCGAATGACCGCAAGTCCCTGGATCAACATGCCGCGGCGCTAAAAAACGCCCGGGAAATCCTCTCCGAACTGCAGGAAAAGGCGAAATCCCTTCCGGAAACCACCCCTCTGCTCACCGAAGTTTCGCAGATCGCGGATCATCTGGATCGACTCTTCCAGATTCAGGGCGAACTCCTCAAGCAAGCCTCCGAAGGCGCGATGAACACGGTCAACCAACGGCTGGCATTGGAGGAAGCGCCGCTCTGGAGCAAGGTAGAAGACGCGCTGGACGTTCTCAACGTGAGGATCCGCGGGATCGACGATCAGATCGATGTGCAGGTGGAAGCCGCCACCGCGCGCCTGTTCTGGATCCTGGCCGCCGTCGCCGTCCTGATCGTGTTGCTGCCGCTGATCCTCTTCTTCAAGATCAACGGTCTCCTCTCGGGGATCCGCGTCCTGCTAGAGAAGCTAGAAAGAGGCGCGAACAACATGACGATCACGTCCCAGGAGTTCTTCAACGCCAGCAGCTCGTTCACGTCCAACGTCGAACAGCAGTCGAGCGCGCTGCAGGAGACCTCGGTGGCCTCCGCGGAGCTCTCCTCGATGGTGCAGAAGACCGCCGAGGGCGCGAAAAAAACCCAGGGCGTCTCCGCGGACAGCTTCCAGTCAGCCAATGAGGGCAAGGCGGCGATCCAGAGCACGCTCGAGTCCATGGACAAGATCGCGGCCAGCAACGAGGAGATCCGCGAGGCGGTGGAGACCAATTCGCGCGAGATCGAGAACATCGTCAACGTCATCGCCGAAATCGGCGAAAAGACCAAGGTCATCAACGAAATCGTCTTCCAGACCAAGCTCCTCTCCTTCAACGCCTCCGTCGAGGCCGCGCGCGCCGGCGAGAGCGGCAAGGGATTCGCGGTAGTGGCCGAGGAAGTCGGCAATCTCGCCGCTATGAGCGGAAATGCCTCCAAGGAGATCTCGGAGCTCCTCCAACGCAGCATCGAGACGACCCAGCGCCTCGCCTCCGACACCCGCGAAAAGGTCTCGACCTTGATCAAAACGGGGCAAGAGCGTGTCGAGGACGGTATCCAGGTCGCGCGCAAGTGCGGGGACGTCCTGGACAAGGTGGTGCAGAACTCCCAGCTTACCGACGACCTCGTCCGCGAAATCACCCACGCCGCCGGCGAGCAGGCCACAGGCATCGCCGAGATCTCCAAGGCGATCGCGGAGCTCGACCGCACGAACAATACCAATGCCGCGGCCGCCACCCAGGTTCATCAGGCCTCGCTGACGCTCTCCGCCTCAGCCGATGAGCAAAAGGCCACGACCCAGGACGCGATCCGCTTCATCCTCGGCGCCAAAAGCCAACGACGCGAGGAGGACATGGACTTCGATGCCGCCATCGCCGCGCATACCGGCTGGAAGATGAAGCTCAACAATTACCTCGCCCGGCCGGACGGCTCCCTCAATCCCGAAGTCGTCTGCAAGGACGATCAATGCGCCCTGGGCAAATGGATCTACGGCAGAGGTCACGCCCTCGAGGGGCTCGCGGAATACGAACCGCTCCGCCAGTCCCACGCGGAATTCCATGCGACCGCGGCCGAGATCATCCGCCTGGCTGCGACGGACATCAAGGAAGCGCAGTC
>CAYXVB010000250.1:0-3865 GCA_964467785.1 uncultured Bacteriovoracaceae bacterium | reverse complement strand
GCTTTCACCCTAACTGCATACCATATCCGGCTTTACCAATGCACTAATTAGTAAGTTGGGGGGATGCCATAGGCTCCAAGTATAGAGTGCATTTAAAGGGGTGGAAACCGCTTTTTGCGAATTCTGGGGGCCATGCTAAGGTGCCGTTCATGGATCTTGTTTCGATCAGTTTCGGCATGGGAGTCGGTCTGGCCCTGGGCCTTCTCTTTGGGCGGATTTATTGGAAAAAAGGTGACGACGCCCTTCAGGAGCGCTGCCGTGTTCTCGAGGAACAAGGACGTGGTTTGCAGAATCTGTTAACCGCCGAGCGCGAGAGCGTCCTCGGTCTCAACCGCAAGATCGCCGGGCTCGAGGCGGTGATGCCGCAGCTCGAAGCCAGTCTCAAGGAATCGCAGGCCGAGCGGAGCCGGGTCGAGCAGTTGGCCAACGAACGCCTGGCGGAGCTGGCCGATGTCCGGGCCCGCGTGGCGGCCGGTGAGTCCGAGCGCAAAGCGCTCGAAAAGCAGTTTGTCGAGCAAAAGCAGACGGCCGAGGAATTGCGGAAGGTAGCCCGCGCCGACTTCGAAAATCTAGCCCAGCAAGTTCTGGAGATGAAGTCTCGGACCTTCAGCGAGCAGACCGAAAAGAGCCTCGAGGGCATCCTCAAGCCGCTGCGCGAGCGCATCTTAGAGTTCGAGAAAAAGGTCGAGACAACCTACACGACCGAAGCCAAGGAGCGATTCGCACTGAAGTCCGAAGTGGAGCGCCTGATCGTCCTCAACGAAAAGATGACCGCGGAGACCAAGTCGTTGACACAGGCCCTGACGGGACAGTCCAAGGTCCAAGGGGACTGGGGCGAGCTCGTGCTCGAAAAGATTTTGGAGTCCTCGGGCCTGCGCGAAGGTGAGGAGTACACTCTGCAGGATTCGCGCACCAATGACGAAGGGGCGCGCTACCGCCCGGACGTGGTCATCAACCTGCCCGAGAACAAGCACATCATCGTGGACGCCAAGGCGTCGCTCACCGCCTATGATCTTTACTGCAAAGCGAGCTCAGCCGGCGACGAAACCGCCGCCGCGCAGGCGTTGGACGCTCACATCAAATCGATGCGCAAGCACGTCGAGGATCTGGCCGACAAGGACTACGCCAAGCTCAAGGGCATCAAATCGCCCGAGTTCGTCTTCATGTTCGTGCCGGTGGAGCCCGCGTATCTCGTCGCCATGCAGGCGGATCCCGATTTCTCCATGTGGGCCTGGAACAAAAAAGTGGCCATCGTCACCGCGACCACGTTGCTGGCCAGCCTGAAGACCGTCGCCTCGATCTGGCGGGTCGAAAAGCAGAACCGAAACGCGATCGAGATCGCGACCGAAGGCGCGCGCCTCTACGACAAGTTCGTCGGCTTTGTCGAAGACTTCGAGAAGATCGGCAAGCTCTTCGAGACGGGACAGACCACCTACCAGGCGGCCATGGGCAAGCTCAAAGAGGGGCCCGGCAATGTGTTCCGAAAGATGGAACGACTGCGCGAGCTCGGTGCGGCTCCTAACAAGCAGCTCAAGGCCGAGCTGGTCGACTGATCGTTAGTTCAAGCGATCGCCTGGCGATCGCTCAGGCGCGCGGCCCGCGGCCACCGCTCGGACCCTGGCCCGGTCCCGTCGCGCGCGGGGGGACCGGCTTGGCTTCGTTGACGGTGATGTTGCGGCCTTCGTATTCGGCGCCGTTGAACATCTGGATCGCGTTGGCGGCTTCCTGATCATTGGACATCTCGACAAAGCCGAAGCCTTTGCTTCGCCCGCTCTCGCGGTCAAAGATGACTTTGGCTGAAACGACGGTCCCGCATTGTGTGAAAGTGTCGACCAGCAACTGGTCCGTGGCGGAGTAAGGCAGATTGCCGACGAAAAGTCTTTTTCCCATTTGACGCGCCTCCATGGCTATTCCCTCTCCTGGTGGTAACATACGAAATTCCGCGTTGTCCAAAAGAGAATGATTTTCGTCGCGAGCGTGCAGGCGTGCAGGCGTGCAGGCGTACAAAGGACGCGCAGAAAACTTGCAAATGCTCCGGGCCAAGGGGTCTTCGCTATGAAAGCTGTCGTCTTTCATGCCGTGGGCGACATCCGCTTGGACGACGTGCCGGCGCCACGCGTCGAGGTGCCGACTGACGCAGTCGTGCGGCTCACGGCCAGCGCGATCTGCGGCACGGATCTCCATTTGGTGCGAGGGACCGTTGCCGGCATGCGGCCAGGCACGGTGATCGGCCACGAAGGCGTGGGCATTGTCGTGCAAACCGGCGCCGATGTGCGCAATCTTTTGCCCGGCGATCGGGTGGTGATCCCCTCGACGATCGCTTGCGGCAGCTGCGCGTATTGCCTGGCGGGATATTTTTCGCAATGTGATCACGCTAATCCTAACGGCCCGGCCGCGGGCACGGCCTTTTACGGTGGTCCGATCGAGTCGGGCCCGTTTCAAGGGCTGCAGGCCGAGCTGGCCCGTATTCCGTTCGCGTCGGTCAACCTCGTCAAGTTGCCTCGCGAGATCACGGATGACCAGGCGATCACGCTTTCCGATATCTTCCCAACGGGCTACTTCGGCGCTGTGCTCGCCGAAGTGCGCCCCGGCGACACGGTCGCTGTTTTTGGCTGCGGACCGGTGGGCCAGTTCGCCATCGCAAGCGCCTTTCATTTGGGCGCGAGCCGCGTCCTCGCGATCGATTGCGTCGAGACGCGCCTGCACGCCGCGCGCACGCAGGGGGCCGAGGTGATTCACTTTGAGCGCGAAGACCCCGTCGATACGATCCACCGCTTGACCGACGGCATCGGCGTGGACCGCGCGATCGACGCGGTCGGCGTGGATGCGTCGCATGCGCATCAGGGGCCGGCCGCGATAGCGGCGCAGGGACTGCGCAGGGAGTTTGACACCGAGTTGGCGCATGTCGCCCCTGAGCGAGGCGATCATCGAGATCATCGGAGTCATCGGGATCCCCGGCAGCTCTTCTGGCATCCGGGCGACGCGCCCTCGCAAGTGTTGCGTTGGGCGGTGCAGGGTCTTGCCAAGGCCGGATCGCTCGGAATCGTCGGAGTTTATCCCCAGCAGCTGACGGTATTTCCGATCGGCGCGGCGATGAACAAGAACCTGACCTTGAAAATGGGCAACTGCAATCACCGCAAGTACATTCCGCACCTGCTCGAGTTGATCCGCACGGGAGCGATAGATCCCACCCAGGTAATTACCCAGCACGAGCCCTTGGTCGACGCCGTAGAGGCGTATCAGGCCTTTGACCGGAGGCAGTCGGGATGGCTCAAGGTCAAACTCGAGCCGCAATCCGGTGGCGCAGGCGGCGGGGACGAAGCGGCGGCTTGAGAGAGTGCGGAGTTCCCCCGACCGATGTGGTAGCTTGTCCCTATGACTTCGGGGTCGCTCGATACGAAGAACCACCGATTCTTGCGCCGCATCGGCTACGCTTGGAAGGGAGTCCGCGCGGCTTGGAAGACGGAGGCAAGCTTTCGCACGCAGGGCTGGAGCGCGCTGGCCGCGCTGGGCTTTTTGCTCACCACCCGGCCCCCGCCGATCTGGTGGGCGATTGTGACCGTGATTTCCGCCGCGATCCTGGCGGCCGAGCTTTTCAATACGGCGCTCGAGGCGTTGATGGACGTGGTGCATCCGCAACTCCATCCGCTCATCGGTAAAGCCAAGGACTGCGCCTCAGGAGCGGTGCTGGTTCTGAGCGTCGGCGCGCTGCTGGTTTTCGCCGCGATCCTCTGGGAGACTTGGAGAGTTTGAGGATCAAAAGAGCAGTTTGAATGGCTCGTAGATGTTCATGAAGAATGGGCTGAAATCACGCCGGCGCACCATCTCCTCCTCACGCTCCCAAAAATGCAGCGTGACGGCGGGC
>CAYXVB010000249.1:0-3943 GCA_964467785.1 uncultured Bacteriovoracaceae bacterium | reverse complement strand
TTCGCGACTCGGCACCAGAGCGAATCACAGGCCTGTCTGTCAGAATGCAGCCCTCGAGGCAGCCCGCTTTCACAGCCACTGTATTGGCCACCCTCGATTATCGACGCGCTCCATCGATCGACATTACCGAGGATTCGACCTGGACCCTCGCTCCCGAAGGACGAGCCACGTTCATAAACAATCAAGTCGTGAGCCGCTGCGCATCCGAAGGTGCCGACCTCACCGTCAACTTCCTAGGGCACTTCAGCAAATCCATAAGCCTTGCCCCCGGACCCGACCCGCTTGAACTGCGACTCAAAAGTCGGGATGCGCTTCGCGGCGCCGAATCCGGCACCGTTTACTTTGAGCTCAATGCCCAATGCGAAGGCGACAGCGTGGACGTATCCTGTGCAGCGAACTGGAAGACGGAAAGTCCAGCACTCGAAGTTACGTCTTGCGGCAAGGTCACGCGCCGGCACCTTCCACACAGCGAGTCCGAGCAAATGGAGACCCATCTCATCACCGCTACTTTCCGCGGCAAGACACTCCGAGCTCACTTTGTCTTTGATGACATCAATTCGTCTTTGCACTGATGAACGAAAACCGATTGCGTCCTGCAACGACTGCTCCGTGAAGCGGCACCGAACACACTCCAGAAAATCGCTGGAATGAGCAGAAAACAGCTAATTCACGCCACAGAACACCGTGGCATGAACCCTGCTTTGGCGCGACACCGGGGGACACCAATCTTGGAAAAATCTAACAGCACCAGCTCAAGCACGACTGCTCGCGTACACGCTCGGCATCCAGTTCTCTGCAAAGCCACCTGGGACTTTTTCACAGGAACTGGTGGCGCCAAACCGGGCTACATCTTTGACCTTTCCAAAGGCGGACTACTTCTTAAGACTTCAGACCCGATCGACCATCGGCGCTGGGTGCGCATCGTCTTGCGCGATACCTCGCTCAATGTGAACTTTGCGATGGTAGGCCGCGCAGTCAGAGCGGAGAACCGGCTCGAAGCGGTGGGTGACTTTGATATCACCTTGTACCGCTATGGGATCCAGTTCACCCACCCCAACTATCTGATGACGCCGTCAGGTCAGGACTTGATCTTGGCCTTATCGAGCAGGAACTTGAGGGTCGCTTCCTGCCTGAGCCTGAATTCGAAGTCTTCCTTGCGGCCTGGGTTCTTGGCGTAAAACTCGACGAGCTGCTCCTTGTTGGCGCCCATCTGAGCGGCGGCCTTTTCGAGTTCAGTCGCGAAATCCGCCTCGGTGAGAACAATCTTTTCCTGCTTTGCGATCGACTCGAGCACGAGGCTGGCGCGGACTTGGCCTTCGGCGCGCTTCTTGAGATTCTCGAGCTCCTGCATCACGACCATCTGAATGGTCTTGTCGTCGATGCCTTGGCGCTTGAGATCCTGAGCCCAGTCTTGCGCGAGGGCGCGAGTCTGACTTTCAATGAGGGCCTGAGGAACATCGAACTCGTTCTTCTGGACGATCGCCTCAATGAGGTCGCTACGGAGCTTACGGTCGACTTCAAGCGTGCGCTGTTGAACCAGATGCTCCTTGGCCTTGACGCGCAGGTCGGCGACATTTTCATAGCCCACCTGCTTGGCGAATTCGTCGTTGAGCTCGGGCATCTTCTTTTCTTTGAGCTCGTTCATCGTGACAGTGAATTCAGCTTCCTTGCCCTGGAACTCGGCTTCAAAGTAGTCGGCCGGGAACTTGATTTTGAAGGTCTTGGTTTCACCGGTCTTCATGCCGACAAGTTCTTCTTCAAAGCCCGGAATGAGCGCATTGGATCCGAGCTCGACCATTCGCGTGCCGGACATACCCGGCTTTTCGTCGAGGCCGCTTTCGGTAACCATGCCGCCCTTGAAAGTGATTTCGGCGTGATCGGTCATCTTAGCCTTGCGCGCGCCGGCTTCGACCGGAATGAGCTCGGCTTGATTGCCACGCAGACCATCGATCACGGTTTCGAGGTCCTTGTCGGTGACTTCCGCTTTTTCCTTGGTCAACGCAATGCCGGTGTAGCCCTTGACTTCGATGTCAGGCATCACTTCGACCGTCGCGGTGAAAGTGAAATCCTTGTCTTCGCTGACCGAGTGATCGTGTTCGCCGTGGCCGTGCGTATGGTCAGGGCTCTCGATCGAGGGACGACCGACGGTCATGATCTTTTCCTGCTTCACAGCCTCGGCAAACGATTCGTCGATCAGCGTGTGATAGAGGTTGTGGCGAACTTCAGCGCCATAGAACTGCTTGACGACCGACATCGGCGCGTGGCCAGGACGGAAACCCTTGAGTCGTGCCGTGCGGGCAACCTGGGCAAGGCCGCGCTCAAAGCGCTGGGCCACGTCCTGGGCGGGCACCTTGATAGTCAGTTTACGGACGATCTTCGACGGCTTTTCGACTTGAACGCTCAAATTCATAAGTTCCCCGGTTCTAGACAAGCCATAAAAGCTTGTCAATTGAGGATTCGCACCTTTACCTATCTGAACGCGATGCGTCATTTCATCAGCTTTCCCCTTCTTTTACCGACGAGAATCTATGAGGTCGCCCCCGTTCCATTTTCGTCCTCTTATTTTGATCGGTTCTTTCCTCTTTGGACTGCTGCGGCTCGACTCAGCGGACGCCACGGACTTTACCCGATTCTTAAGTGACCCGGATTTCTCGATTTCACAGACGCCTGATGGCAAGCCCCGAATTTTCCCAGGAGGGCATGACGAAAAGTACTTTGCGGCTGATCGGTTTGGGAATCAGTACAAAGTCCGCCTCAAGAATGCCTTGCCCGTTTATGCGGAGATTGGCTTCAGCATCGTCTCCGAAGCGGTAGGCCTTCCCAATTCACCCGTATATCCGGCAATCCTGCAAAGAGGCGAAAATGGCCGACCCAGCGCATCGGCGGCCAAGGCCCTCGATCCCGGCAATACCTTTGCGGGACTGGCCGGGGCGCGGGGCGAGTATTTCCCAGGCTCAATCCAGCCCGTCATGTCGTTGCAACGATTCGATCAAGCCGGGTTAAAGCCCTCACAAAGGGCGGAGCTTTTGGGACAAATGATCCTAAACGGAATCTTTGGAAACAACGATCTGCAGTTCAGCGACGGCGTTCACGGCAATATCGGATTTGCGAATGGCCACTTCGTCACGCTCGATTCGACCCAGGCATTTAAATTCTTTCCGGAGGAAGCCGCGTCGGGCATCCCGGTGGTTCGTCGTTTTCTTTCGACATTGCCCTCATCGATTTTAAGCGGAATGTCAGCCTCCGAAAGTTCGGAGTTCATCCATGCGCTGAATGAAACGCTCAGTCGATTCGAAAAAATCCCTGTCACTGATTTAGAACGCGTGGTCGCACCCTACACTGAGGGAGCTAAGAGCTTTCGGAGCTTCAAAAATCTCCCGGATTTCGACTTTACTGGCGAACTCAAACGCCGCATCGGATCCGCACGGATGGAAACTTTGAAATACCTCGAGGATCGAAAGCTGGATCCTGGCGCCCTTGCCGCTCTTCGCACCCCGCTCGAGATCCCGACTCCCAAAATCTCCACGCCTTCGCTTCGGCTTCGTGCGGACGCAATCCCCTCTGCCCGCGAACATGCCCCAGTCGAACTGCTCTGGGCGCATTATTTCCAAGACTTCTGGAAAGCGCGATCGAACGCGGAACAGAAATGGGCCGGCGAACTCCCTGGAAGCAACGGCAACGGCTTGAAAGCCGTTCAGAAATTGGCCGCCAAGGATCAATCCAAGATCGATGAAGTCTCAACCCACATGCAACCGCGATTTGCATTCGCCGAGCAGGACCGAGCCGCACCCATGTCAAAGTCGCTCGCGGAAATCCTGCGGATCGAGAATCCGGTCGATCGAGTCAACGCTCTTAAATCCCTTCATGGCAACTCCCACACTCCCCCGGAGATTCAGCTCGCGATCGACCACGCCTCGACCAGCACGAATACGTTCGAGATCGC
>CAYXVB010000248.1:0-4069 GCA_964467785.1 uncultured Bacteriovoracaceae bacterium | reverse complement strand
GGAAGGAACCCCACCCGGGCGCCCTGTTTGTCGTCCTCGGTGAGGAGGATGATCCGTTCGTTAGCCGCCATGCCCTTCAGAATGCCCTGGGCCGAGGCCTGCGGGGTGATGGCGCTCTTGGGCGCCCCCCCCGCCTTGTCCCAGATGGGGGTGGCCACGGCGCCCGGTCCGACGACGACGACGTCGATACCGTGGACCTGGAGCTCGCGGCGGAGGGAGTGGGACATGCCTATTGAGATAGCTTAAGAAGCGAAGGAAATCCCAAAAAAACTAAATTAACGCACCGCAATAAGCAAAGACCCCCGGCTCTGAGGAGCATCGGAGGTCTAGCTTTATTCTGTGAGCTATTCCGTAATTATTGCGAGAAGGCTACTGGAGGCGGTGACTGACCTGACGAGTGCGAATCCCGCACTCCGGGCACCGGGCGGTTTCTTGGGTCAGGTTCCGGGCAAAATCCGTGACATGAGTGAAGTGTAGGTGGGATCCGCAGATCGCGCAGTGATTGTAGCGGTTGACCATCGCCTCGACCGAACCAAAAGTGCGGCTCAAAAGATCGCGGGACTCCTGGGGAGTCGTGGTGGTTTCGTCCGTGGTGATCTCTTGAGTACTTGTCTTGTCCATTTGTTGGGTTGCCTCCGACAGAGGACTGATCGGCGGAGGAGCTGGGTTCTGAACGGGAAAAATTTACCGAATGCTGGCTGTTAAAAGCTGCCTCATCATGAAAAAGGATGATGAGCCAAAGACAGAACCAGCAGAGCGGAGCGGGACGTCAGGCAAAACGGATCCTCGCGGTCTTCGTGGGCCTGTTCGGGGTGAATGTCTTCGCGTCGATTCCCCAAAAGCAGCAGGGCCCGGATTATGGGCGAGTGGGCGATCGGATCATCCGCGTCAGAATCGCGGAGGGCGCGCCCGTGGCCCGGGTCTCCGGCAATTCGCTGACTTTTGGGAGCGCAGGCAGCGATCGCCTGATTGCCTCCCCAGGGCAGTCCGCGCCGAAGTCGGATTCGGAAACCTGGGAGCTGCGTTGTCAAGACGATCGCGTTCGCGCGGTCCGGGTCGGGGGCGGACCGGGCAAGACTTTGGAGCTCGCGTCTCCGGCGCGGGTCCGCTCGTCTACGGGTTTCATCCATTACAACGACCGTCCTTATCGCGAGTTGATCCGAGTGCATGCTGCCGGCTCGCTCTGCGAGGTGGTTAACGAGCTCTCGATCGAGAAGTATCTCAGCGGCCTGGTCAACGCCGAGTTCAACTCGCGCTGGAACGAGGAAGCCATTGCCGCGCAGGTGGTGGCCGCGCGCAGTTACGCGCTTTATCAGATCGAGGACGCCCGCCGCGAGGGGCTGCACTTCGACGTCGATTCGACGGTGTGGGACCAGGTCTACGATGGCGCCGCCCTCGAGGACGCGCGCGCGGAAAAAGTCGTTCGCAAGACCCGCGGCATCGCGCTCACCGTTGGCCCCGCGGCATCGCCGGCTCCGATCAAGGCGTTCTACCACTCCACCTGCGCCGGCCATACCGAGACCCCCGAAAAAGTCTGGGGTCGCGCCTATCCGGGTTTTGGCCGGGGCGTACCTTGTCCGTTCTGCGCGAATTCTCCGGTGATGCACTGGAACATCGAAATCTCTCCCGAAGAGCTCTCCCATGTCCTCCGCCGCGGAGGGAGCGCCGAAGGCGTGATCCCATCCTCGCTCCAAGGCCTGCGCGGAATGCAACTGACGTCCCTCGCCGTGGCGCGCACGGACGCCGCGGGCCGAGTCGTGCAGGTGCTATCGCGTTGGAGGACGCGGTTGGGCACGATCCAGGAATGGGCCTTCTCGGGCGCCCGGCTCCGAAGTTGGTTGGGGGCCGCCCGCTTCCGCAGCACGGCATTTGAAATCTATCAGGCCGGCTTCTTCCGTTTCGAGGGCCGGGGCAATGGCCATGGCGTCGGCCTTTGTCAGTACGGCGCCAAAGGGATGGGCGAACAGGGCTATCGCATGGCCTCCATCCTCAAACACTATTATCCCGATGCGGTGCTGCGTCGACTCTGGTAAGCCCCTCCAACCATGACTACGTCGAAGGGCCCGGAAGTCCCCGGGCATTCTCCCGATGCCGAATATTCCGTCTCCGCCTATCACTACGATTTGCCCGAGCGCTTGATTGCCCAGACGCCCGCGGTGCCTCGCGACTCCGCGCGCCTACTCGTCGTGGATCGGAAGACCGGTCGCTTGGAGCATCGGATCTTTCGCGACCTGCCGGGATATTTCGGCGAGGACGACCACTTCGTCGCCAACAATACGCGGGTGATCCCCGCGCGGTTGCTCGGCGTTCGTCTGCGCGAGGAGCGGGGAGCTTGGGTGCGAGGCGGCAAGCTGGAGTTTGTGCTGCTCGAGGAGCTCGCGCCCCGGACCTGGGAAGGATTGATGCATGCGAGCGCGAAGTACGTGCGCGGGCTTCGATTTGAGATCCCCACTCCTGACGGACGCGGCGTGTTTGGCACGGTCGTGCGTGGAGTGAAGGAATCCCCACATGGCACGGTGGTCGTCGAGTTTGACCGCGATCCCGTGGAGAGCGGCGCTGGGGAAATGCCTCTGCCTCATTACATCAGGCGCCCGGACGCTGGTACCTGGGGTGAAGGTAACGCCAATGCGCAGGACCTCGAGGATTACCAGACGGTCTACGCGCGCGAGCCGGGTTCCGCCGCCGCGCCGACTGCGGGGCTGCATTTCACCAATGAAGTCCGCTCGCGGCTACGGGAGCGGGGAAGCAGCTGGGACGAGGTCACGTTGCACGTGGGCTTGGGCACGTTCCGTCCGGTCAAGGTCGAGGATATCCGCGACCACGCGATGCACGAGGAGCGCTATGAGATCTCTGCGGCGACCGCGGAGTCCGTCAACCGCGCGAAGTTGGAAGGGCGTCGCATCGTCGCAGTCGGGACTACCACCGTGCGGACGCTCGAGAGCGCGTGGCAGGACGGCGCCCTGCGGGCCGGCCGCGGCCGCACTTCGATCTTCCTCTATCCCGGCGCTCCCGGATTCCAGGGCTTCCAGGCGGTGGACCGGCTCATCACGAACTTCCACCTGCCGGGCTCGACCCTGCTCATGCTGGTCAGCGCGTTTGCCGGTCGCGAGCTCATGCTCGAAGCCTATCGCGAGGCAGTAAAGCGGGAATACCGGTTTTTCAGCTACGGCGACGCGATGCTGATCCTTTGAGACAAAGGGTTGACGCTGGCGGAATGCAGCAGACGGCTTCATATTCAAGCAAAGTGATGAAGCTGCCGATCTTCAGTGAGAGATGGTTCGTCATATCTTCCGGAGTTTAGCAATTGTCATCGGTGTTGCGGCGGTCGTGCCCCAGGCGGGCGCGGCGCAGGGCCACCTGCTTTATCTAGGGGGCGGTGGCGAGCCGGAAGGAAAGCCTGGAACGATTTTCGATGACGGTCTCAAAGAAATGGCGACGTTTCTGGACGGCAAGGATTGGCGCTCCGACATCGCGTTCAACGGGGGACACCCGGAGTCGGACAAGATCCGCGATGCGCGATTCAAAAAAAGCGCCAGCGTCGGACCTTTCACCGGCGCGGCGATGACATCATTGATCGAGCAGTACAAGGCCAAGCTGGAGAAGATGAATCCCGGGGATCAGCTCATGGTCGTCGTCGACAGTCATGGAGGTGCCAAGAGCGACCCGAATGGGCTCACTCATGAAATCTCAGTGGGCACTTCCGTAAAACTCAATTACAAGAACCTGGATGGCGCGAAGGAAAAAGTCACGCTCGATGCCCTTTCTGAGCTGTCTAAGATCGCGCAGGCCAAGAAAGTAAAATTAGCGATCGTGGATCTGAGCTGTTACTCGGGCAACAGCCTTTCTTTGGCCAATGACCAAACCTGCGTGATCGCTTCCACTGGACCGCACAATTACGGTTACTCGACTTTCGCGAATGAATTCATGCGTGGGCTGCAAGCCGGCGGAAACCTAGAGGAGATCTTTCTGAAGGCGCGCAAGGTCGGTAGTGGAGTCGACCAGACCGCATATCCGATGATCTCGACACCCGTGGGACAGAAAGTTCAGAGCCAGGTTTACGGGGCGACGA
>CAYXVB010000247.1:0-4071 GCA_964467785.1 uncultured Bacteriovoracaceae bacterium | reverse complement strand
GGTGACATTCATCGCGGCTGCGGCGTGGATATTGGAGTCGATCCCCCGGAGCGTGACTTCGTAACCTTTGCCGAGAAAGGCGATTGCGGCGATCGCGATGATGGATAACAGAGCCAGGGAATGATTGCGGGCGCGGACTTGCTTCATCGCTCTCGCTCAGAAGAAAAGGGTCGTGCCCAGGAGGAATCCCTGGCGTGCTTGGGTGTAGGACGCGATACCTGTGCCGTAGAGCGACGGTTCGTAGAACATCGTTCCGCGAAGCCGGACGAAATCGAAGTCGATGTAGGCGCCGCCCGCGTATCGCCAGGCGCTCATGACCGTTCCGTCGCCGCCCGCGACATCGAAGTAACGAAGCACGGAGCCTTCGATCCCGAAGGTGCGCGCGAAGGGCACGGCGATCTCGCCGCCAAAGAACGGGTTTCGATAGGAGGTGTCCGCGAAGAGATTGCGGAGACCGCCCTTGAGAGTGATGTGGGCGCCTTGTTCGTTGTAACCGAAGACGCGGAGATTGAGCAGGGCGGACCAGGCGGAGTGGTCCGGTTGCACCGATTCGCCGTTGAGCTCGATGCCGATGATCGAAGCCATTGCCGTGAAGTGTCCGCTGAATCCCGTGTAAGGGTTGATGACCGGCGACTGTCCAGACTGGTAGTAACCACCGAGTTGGAATTCATAAGGGCTCGGCGTGTGGAGCGCGAGCCACATGTCCATGAGCTTGATTCTTTCCTTAGTAGCGAGCCATTCCGAAAGGCTCCAGGAGGAGAGCTTCTTCTTTTCCTCCTGCTTCTTCTGGATTGTGACGATGAATGACTCATCGGCGGATGAATTTGCGGAAACGGCGGACAAGCCGATTGCAATCGCGACCAACCAGGTTTTCTTCATAAGTAACGCAAAGATTAGCCTATTTGATTCCCATCGTCTTGACCAGAATGCGTTTTTTGCGCATTCCGTCGAATTCGGCATAGAAAATCTGTTGCCAGGTGCCGAAGTCAAGCTTGCCGCGCGTGATCGGCGCGGTCAGGGCATGGTTGGTCAAATAGGATTTGAGGTGGGCGTCGCCGTTGTCTTCGCCGGTTTGGTGATGCCGATAGGCCTTGCCATAAGGGGCGAGGTTTTCGATCCATTGGGCTATGTCCTCAAGCAGCCCGCTTTCAGCGTCGTTGATGTAGACGCCGGCGGTAATGTGCATCGCGCTCACCAGGCAGGTTCCGTCTGTGACCCCTGACCGCCGAATCGATTCCTCGATGAGGCCCGTGACATTTACTAACGCATAACGCCGCGACAACTCTACATGGAGATATTCCGTATGATGGATCGTCGAAAGCCGCTCCTCGTGCGCCACGAGCTCATGGCGAAGGTAGCCGGGACATTCGGACGGATTCAGCAGCCAGTCGGAAATTTTCAGCACTGCTTAGGGTTAGCTAAAGCGTCAGGAGCTGACAACTCGAAACTCAATTGGAATTGTCCTCGGAAGCGGTCGGGACTTCGCCGCCCAGCTGCTGGGAAGCCGGGGCCTTTTGGCGAAGATGCTGGAACATCTGCTGCATCTCAGCGCGGAACTGCTGCTCGTCGATCTGCATCCCGTTGAGAATCGCACTCCAATGGCGAGTCAATCCGGCAATCGCGACCGCCTCTTTGAGCTCCCGGGTATCGGCTTTGGCAGCAAGGGAGAACTTCCGGTCCATCTTGACGCAATTGGCGCATGGAGTCTGCGCGGATACGGCCAGACTGATCAGGCTACGGGTCTTGAGGGGGATCTCGGTGCTATGGCTTTGATAGAGCCCCTTGTACTCGGACCATGCGGCGGCGAGCGCATCTTCAGGCAACACGGAGAGGAACTCCGGAACGAACCCGAGTCCGGCGCGAATCTCCTTGAGGGCGCCCTCTCGGCTCATCGGCCGGTCGCTGGCTCCCGGAGCGGCTGTGCCCGCCTGGCCCTGGGGCAAGGTTCTCATGTGGCGGGCCATTCTCTCGATGTCTTTTGTGAATTGTTTTTGGTTGATGTCGGAGCCCTCAAGCAGTGTGCTCCATTGGCGTGAAAGAGCGGCCGTGGCGACCGCCTCCTTGATCTCCTGATCCGACGCACCATTAAAGCGTGCCGCGGCAGTATGGAATGCCACGCAGTAGCTGCACGGAATTTGCGATGCGACCGCGAGACCGATCAGCTCCTTGTATTTGGGCGATATCGCTGTGTCCCGGCTGAGCTGGATTTTCTTCATCTCCTGCCAGGCACCGGTGATGGCCTCTTCCGGCACGGTGCGCATGAATTCCGGCACGACACCCAGCGTCGCCTTAATGTCCGCGTAAGTGCTTTGCGCCTGCCGTTTGACATCAATGACGGCCTGGGGCTGTTGGGCGAATGCATTGGTCACGACGAGAACCCCCAGATAAACTGCGATCCGAGCGAGGCGAAGGTTGAGGGTCGGCGTCATGGTCAGTCCTCCTATGGATATCGCGCGTCGATGCGCGTATGATCAATACGGCTCGAATGCTTATGAAAAACCCGTGCCGAAATAGGAGATGAAATGATGTCCCGTTCCTTCCGAAGCTTGCTCGCGCTCTTGCCGATTCTATTTTTTGCCGTTCCGGCCATGGCGATCGCCCCGGGGGAAGTCGCGCCCGACTTTAGTGCAAAGGACCAAGACGGACGCGAGGTGAAGCTTTCCGCGCTCAAGGGTCGGCCGGTACTTCTTTATTTTTATCCCAAGGACGATACGCCTGGCTGCACTAAGGAAGCTTGCAGCTTCCGGGACGGCTGGGACAAATTCAAGAAGTTGGGGGTGACGATTTATGGCGTTTCATCGCAGGGGGCCGACAGTCACCGCAAGTTCAAAGAGAAACATCGGCTTCCGTTTGACTTGATCTGTGACGAAGAAGGCAAAGTGGCCGCGCTTTTCGGAGTCGATAGAATGCCGATCATCGGACTATTCAAAAGGCAGAGTGTGCTGATCGGTCGTGACGGAAAGGTGATCCGACTTTACAAAGACGTGGATCCCAGCACGCACTCAGCCGGCGTTTTGCGCGACGTCGAGGAACATCTGAAATCTGGAATTTAAATAATTATCTTTAAATGCGTTATAAAGTTGACATGAAGTGTTGGTTGGCGGCAATGACGAGTTCTGGGAGAAGCAAGACATGAACGTTAAGACGGTCAACTTCCAAGGTCCAAAGGCGGCGCAGGAGTTTCGCACCTCGTTGAGGGAGACGGGCTTTGCCGTCATCTCGAATCATCCGATTCCGTTCCGCCTCGTCACGGAAACCTTTGAGGAGTGGGCCCGGTTCTTTGCCTCCGCCTCCAAGTTCGAGCACAAGTTCGACCAACAGAAACAGGCGGGGTATTTTCCTTTCAAGAGCGAGAATGCCAAGGATTCGAAGAAGAAGGACCTCAAGGAGTTTTTTCACTACTATCCATGGGGTGAGCTCCCGCCGGAGGCGCGGACGTTGACGCCCGTGCTTTATCGCGAGCTGCTCCGGATGGGAGCGGAGCTTTTGCGGTGGCTCGACTCGGAGAGTCCCTCTGAGGTGAAATCGCGTCTCTCCATGCCGCTCGTCTCCATGATCGAAAACAGCGGCGACACCTTGCTTCGGCCGATTCACTACCCGCCTATGGATGGAAGCGAAGAGGAGGGAGCTGTTCGTGCCGCTGCCCACGAGGACATCAATCTGATCACGCTGCTTCCGGCCGCCACGGCGCCTGGCCTTCAGGTCAAGGATCTCCAGGGTCTTTGGATCGACGTGCCTTGTGATCCGGGGACGATCGTAGTCAATTCCGGGGACATGCTCAAACTGGCGACCGATGGGTATTATCCATCGACCACGCATCGAGTGGTGAATCCGATCGGCCCTGAGGCGCGCAAGCCCCGGTACTCGATGCCGCTGTTCCTGCATCCCCGCAAGGATGTGCGCTTGTCGCCGGGACATACCGCCGGCAGTTATCTTGCCGAGCGACTCCGGGAAATCGGCCTTCTCCCTCCGCAGCCCGTGGGGTATTGATGGAGAGTGACTCAATCCCGTTCTGCTTTTGAGGCCCGTGATTTCCGGCTTCTCACCCAGGCCCGGTTCCTGTTTTCATTC
>CAYXVB010000246.1:0-4074 GCA_964467785.1 uncultured Bacteriovoracaceae bacterium | reverse complement strand
CAGGATCGGATAGCCGATCTCCTCGGCGATACGGGCCGCCTCCTCAGCATTTTTCACCGCGCCCGGGCTGCCGGGCACACCGGGCATCTGCACCGCGCTCACCGTCTTGCGGGCGGTGATCTTGTCCCCCATCAGGCGCATGCTCTCGGCCGAGGGGCCGACAAACACCAAGCCCGCCTTCTCACACGCCTCGACGAAGTGGGCACGCTCGGAAAGAAAGCCATAGCCGGGATGGATGTAACGAGCCCCCGAGGCCTTGGCGGCCGCGATGATGCGCTCGATATTGAGGTAACTGTCCTTGGGGGCGGCGCCGCCCACCCAGTAGGCCTGATCAGCGACGCGGACATGTTCCGCAAATCGATCGGCATCCGAGTAAACCGCAACGACCGGAAAGCCCAAGGCCTTGCACGAACGCGCGATACGGATGGCGATTTCGCCACGGTTGGCGATGAGAACTGGCTCGCGATTTTTCTTGAAAGCGCTCATAGAGGAATATTCCCGTGCTTTCTCGAAGGACCGCGCTCGCGCTTACGCTCGAGCGTCCTGAGAGCCGCCGTCAGCGAACGCCGGGTCTGCTCAGGGACGATCACCTCGTCGATGTAGCCCAGCTCGGCGGCCTTGTACGGATTGGCGAAAGTCTTGCGATAGAGATCCACCAATCGCGCCCGCTCTTCGACGACCCGGCCCGACTTCTCGGCGATCGCGATCTCCTTGCGATAGAGGATGTTGATCGCGCCTTCGGGGCCCATCACGGCGATCTCCGCCGTCGGGTAAGCAAAGTTGTAATCCGCCCGGATATGCTTGGAAGCCATGACGTCGTACGCGCCGCCATAGGCCTTCCGCACGATCACCGTGACCTTGGGCACCGTCGCTTCGGCAAAAGCATAGAGGAGCTTGGCGCCGTGCTTAATGATACCGCCGTACTCCTGTTGCGTGCCCGGGAGGAAGCCCGGGACATCCACAAGGGTGACCAACGGGATATTGAAAGCGTCACAAAAACGCACGAAGCGCGCGCCCTTCACCGAGGCATCGATATCGAGACAGCCCGCGAGATGCGCGGGCTGATTGGCCACGATGCCCACGGTACGCCCCTCGAGGCGGGAGAAGCCCACCACGATGTTACGCGCGTAACCGGCATGCACTTCGACGAACTCGCCGTGATCGACGACGTCGTTGATGACCTTGCGGATGTCGTAGGGCTTGTTCGGGCTGTCCGGCAGGGTTTTCACGATCTCCATGCATTGGCGATCGGCCGGATCCTTCTCGGGCGAAGCCGATCCTGTCGGAGCCGGATCGAGATTGTTGGCCGGCAGCAGTTCCACAAGCTGGCGGACCGCCTGCAGGCAGGCCTTTTCGTTAGGCAGCACAAAATGCGCGACGCCGCTCTTTTCAGAGTGTGTCTCGGCGCCACCGAGCGCTTCCTTCGTCACTTCTTCATGCGTCACGGTCTTAATGACGTCCGGACCGGTCACGAACATGTAGGAGGAGTTCTCCACCATGAAGATGAAATCCGTCATCGACGGGCTGTAGACCGCTCCGCCGGCACAGGGGCCTAGGATGACGCTGATCTGCGGAATCACGCCGCTAGCCTGAACGTTGCGCCAGAAGATCTCTGCATAACCGCCGAGCGATTCGACGCCTTCCTGGATGCGGGCGCCGCCCGAGTCGTTGAGGCCGATGATCGGCGAGCCCGTCTTGAGCGCGAGATCCATCACCTTGCAGATCTTCGAAGCATGGGCGCC
Source organism: uncultured Bacteriovoracaceae bacterium (assembly GCA_964467785.1). Taxonomy (GTDB): domain Bacteria; phylum Bdellovibrionota; class UBA1018; order UBA1018; family UBA1018; genus CAYXVB01. The sequence continues at coordinate 2,332 of CAYXVB010000246.1, read as the reverse complement.
CGAGAGGCTGCCGCCAAAGACGGTGAAGTCTTGCGAGAAGACATAAATGGTTCGACCGTTGATCGTACCATGGCCGGTGATCACGCCGTCACCGAGGAACTTCTGCTCTTCCATGTCGAAGTCCGTGCAGCGATGCTGGACGAACTTGTCGAGCTCCACGAAACTCCCTGGATCCAGGAGCAGTTCGATCCGCTCGCGCGCTGTCAATTTGCCAGCGGCGTGTTGTTTGGCGATGCGATCGGCACCGCCGCCTAGTTCGGCGCGCTGTTCACGCTCCGCTAACTCGCGTAATTGTTCGAGATAAGCCATGGAACCTCCATATCGTTATCCGGTACGATTGTCATGGGCGGAGTGGATTTCCCGGGGGACGATTTGCGCCGTGACACGGGGCAACGCAGCCCTTATTCTAAAAGAAGGCCAAATATCCAAGCCAAACGACCAGATATCCAGATATCCAGATACCGAGATATGAAGAAAAGTAAGCTTCCTACTCCAATCCCGATCCGCTACGCCCTGTCCCTGGCGGCTTTGGCGCTCGGTTTTTCTGTGCCTGCAAATGCCAATATCTTTTATGTAGAACTTGCCGGAGGACTGTCCTCGTTCCAAAACGGCTCTCCGCTTTTCGGCGTCGGCGCGCCCACCGCAAGCCAGTGGAGTTACGCCTATAACAGCAGCTTTTTCATGACCCTAGGCGATGGCAAAAATCCCCTCGATATCCAGTTCGGAGTGCAGGGCCGCTTTTCCAACGGCTGGTACACCACCGATCCCAGCGCCCCCAACAACAGCAACACCACCAACTATTCCGTAGTGGCGGCCTATCCGATGGTCCGCTTGCAGCTCAGCAAAATCTATCTGGGCCTCGGAGCCACCCCATTTCTCTGGAAGCATTCGGGAATCGAGACCGGCCTCCCACTCGACAACGCCACGGGCTCGATCGCGGCCATCGGAGAAGCCGGGCTCCTCTGGGCCGTCACCCCAGAGTTCTCACTCGGCCTTGGAGCCGCCGGCCAATGGTTCTCCACCGGAGGCTCGCTTGGTCCCGCTCCGTTTCTCGACCTCACCGCCAGCATGCGTTTTTACTTCGGCTCGGCCGGAAAATGGGGTAGCGGCGAAAGCGTTTCCAAATCCGGATCCAACGAATTCAAAGGCTGGCGCTACCCGTTCGGGTATATGAAGTGAATCAGGAATGGAGCCGCCCCATCGGCGATCCAAAATGAACTCGAAAACCGCCATTCAAGCCATCAACAAAGCGGGCGCGCTGCTCGTCTTTCCGATCGACAACCGCAAGGAACCCGCTTCGCTCTGGTCCCATTTCTTTCCCCGCTCGCCGATGCGCTGGGAATGGGACGAGTCCGGCGATAATCGTGTCGGAAAGCTCTGGCACCTCAAGACCGCGCTCTCCACTACCCGGCAGGTCGTCTACACCAAGTGGTATCAGGGCCGAGCCACCTACTTTTCCAAGGAACTCTTCGCCTCCCTGCTCTGCGCGCTCAATAGCGGCGATCCGGCCGAGCGCCGCGGGCTCTCCAAGGGCGCCCACCAGCTGCTCGACATCCTCGACTCGGAGTCACCACTTTCCACCAAAGAGCTTAAGCGGCTATCCGGCCTCCAAGGGCGCGCCAACGAAGCGGCCTACAATCGCGCGCTCAAGGAGCTCTGGTCGCGGCTTTTGATCGTAGCTTACGGCGAGGTCGATGACGGCGCGTTCCCTTCTCTCGCGGTGGGGTCCACGCGGGTCCTTTTCGAAGAGCTCTGGCGCAAGGCCTCGGACACGGATTCGGACAAAGCCGATGCCCTGGTCACCAAGACCCTGCCTAGCGAGAACCTCTTCCTCAAATTTTACCGGAAACTGCGTAAAGAGCTGGCTCCCCGGGCCCAAGAACCCCGAGGCCCCAAAAAAACCGATAGCTCAAATGCAAAGGGCAAAAAGGGTCCGGCTATTCCGGGCGAGATCAGCTTCTCCGATCTTTAATCACGGAATCACGAGTCACAAATCCCGGACGGATCCGAATCGTTCAGTTTACCGGCTGCATCGTCTGCGGTGGCACGATCCCCGTCGGTCCCGGCTTCGGCCTCATGAGGCCGCCCGCCGCGCGAGGCCCAGGACGCGCGCCATTTGAATTCTGCGATCGCGAGCCATCCATTGCTCCACCCGCCCCCGGACCGCCGTTCATGCCCTGTCCCGGACCGCCGTTCATGCCCTGTCCCGGACCGCCGTTCATGCCCTGTCCCGGACCGCCGTTCATGCCCTGTCCCGGACCGCCGTTCATGCCCTGTCCCGGACCGCCGTTCATGCCCTGTCCCGGACCGCCGTTCATGCCCTGTCCCGGAC
>CAYXVB010000245.1:0-4079 GCA_964467785.1 uncultured Bacteriovoracaceae bacterium | reverse complement strand
GTCCCCGATCTTTTTGGCGATCAGTGTGGAGTCCGCCAGATGCCCGGCTCGGATCGCGACGTCGACGTTTTCTTCCATGAGATTCACGACACGATCAGTGAGAAGCAGGTCCACTTGTACTTCCGGATAGGCCTTTAGATAGCGTTGAAGTACGTTTTCCAGCAGATCGCTTCCCAACTCGACCGGTGCCGTGATCCGGAAGGTGCCTCGTGGAGTCTCCTGGGCGCTCTTGGCGCTCGCTTCGGCATCCGCGAGCTCGGTCAGAATTCTGGAGCAGGTATGGAAATACTTGGTCCCAACATCCGTGAGTTGCAGCTTCCGGGTAGTGCGTCGAATGAGAGCGACACCCAGGCGCTCTTCCAAGAGCGCCACCTTACGGCTGACAGATGACTTCGGGAGCTTGAGGTCCCGGGCCGCCTGGGTAAAGCTTCCCGACTTGGCCACGGCGGTAAACACTTCGATTTGATCGATATCCGACATAGTGGGTGGATCTTACAGGATCTTGCATGCTTCATCAAAAGCCAGGCGTACGTTTCTGGGGCGCAACTTTTCTGGATCCCCGTAGCCGAAGTTGCAGATGAAGTTGGTGCGCCAATGGGTGCCTTCAAAAAAGGCGGCATCGACCTTGTTGCCGTCGAAGCCCGACATCGAACCGCTGTCGAGTCCGAGGCCGCGAGCGGCGAGAATGAGATATGCGCCTTGAAGCGCGCTGTTCCGAAACGCGGTGGTCTCGGCAAGCGGGACCGGGCGGTCTTGCCAGTGGCTATGAGTGCGTGCGTCGGAAAAGAGCTGGTTCAAGCGGAGGGATTCATGGGTTCCATCGATGACGTCTCGCGTTGGAAAAAAAGGGGAACGTTGAAGCGCTGGCCGAACGGTCAGCGCTTCACCGGGGGTGAGCGATATTATGACTTCTTGACGAATTGGATATCCAGGGTGATCGCGACGTCGTCTCCGACGAGGACGCCGCCGGCTTCGAGCGCCGCGTTCCAGGTGAGCCCAAAGTCCTTTCTCTTGATCTTGGTCGTGGCCGAAGCCCCGAGCTTCAGATTGCCCCAGGGATCCTTCATAGGGGAGGACATGGGCTCGACTTCGAGAGTGACTTCCTTCGATACGCCGTGAATCATCAGGTCTCCGGTGACCTGATACCCGTCGGCGGCGTTGCCTTTCAGCTTCTTGGACTTAAACGTGAGGGTAGGAAATTTCTCGACATCAAAGAAGTCTGCGCTCTTGAGGTGCGTGTCGCGTTGCGGCTCGTTCGTGTCGATGCTGGCAGCGTCAATGACCGCCTCAACGCTCGAGTTCGCGGGATTGGTTTCATCCAGCTTGAGTTCGCCGGACATCTTTTGGAAGCCGCCACGGACCTTGGCGATCATCATGTGCTTGACGCTGAAGCTGGCGCTGGAGTGGGCGGGATCGATTTGCCAGGAAACAATTGAAGTAGTCATAAATAGTCTTCCTATGGGGTTTACTGTGGTTTGAATGTCTTGTTCTTGAATCCGAGATTAAACGATCACAGGGTGTTCGATTAGTCGGCAAAAACGGAAGTCATTGTTCCAAATTTTGCAACAATTATGCCTCTTGAATGAAAAGAGAATTTGGAACAGACCGTTGCTCCCAAGACGGCTAATCGCGAGAGGTGGCTCAGGATAAAGTGGAGCCATGGACAAGAACCAGCAAACCGTTTTCGGCTATACTTTTCAAGGCGATGAGTTCGCCCGTCCGCAGGTGAGATTCCGCGGCTGGATTTCCGCGGAAAAAGCGGGTCCCTATCGCCCCGAAGCGGGGCGTTACCACTTGTATGTTTCCTTGGCGTGTCCCTGGTCACATCGAGTGGTTTTGATGCGTCAATTGCGAGGCCTGGAAGACGTGATCTCCATGTCTGTGACGAACCCAGTCTGGAATGACGCCGGATGGTGCTTTGGCGATGAGCCGGGGGCAATTCCGGATTTCGTGAACCAGAAGCGCGACGTGATCGATCTCTATCGCATGGTGGATCCTTCCTTTTCGGATCCGGAGACCGTCCCGATCCTCTGGGACCGGAAAACGAGCTCGATCGTCAATAACGAATCGCGCGACATCATGCGGATGCTGGATCACGAATTTAAGGGATTTGGGAATCCCGCGGTCGATCTGGCTCCGACCGCTCTGCGCGAACGAATCGACGAGGCGTTGGACCGCATGTATACGCCGATAAACAATGGAGTCTACCGGGTCGGATTTGCCCGGGCGCAAAGACCCTATGAGCGCAACTTGAAGACCCTCTTCGAGGCGCTCGACCAATGGGAGGGGATCCTGGGGCAGCGGCGTTTTGTCTGCGGGGACGTGCTGACAGAAGCGGATATTGCCCTATTCGTCACTTTGGTTCGCTTCGACAGCGTTTACTACACCCATTTTAAATGCAATCTGAAGCGGATCGTCGATTACCCCAACCTTTGGGGATGGCTCCGAGACGTCTATCAGCAACCAGGCGTGGCCGAGACCTGCGACTTTTCGCACATAAAAAAGCACTATTTCGCAAGCCATCTGGAAATCAATCCCACCGGGATCGTCCCCGTGGGTCCGCTCATCGACTTCAATGCGCGGTTGGATGATCAAAGATGCGACGGTATTCGGTAAGCGCGGCGCTGATCTTGCGCTTGCCGGTCACGAGTTGTCCTTTTTTCAGCGAAGAGGAGCCGGCCAGGATATCGGCCAAAAGGGGATGAATCGCCTGGTCTGCATCAGGAGAGAGTTTGCAAGTCGAGAAGATCTGCTTAACGGTGGTATCGATTTTATTTCCGGCTTCTTTCGTCGCGGGGGTTGAAGCCTCCGCTGCTTGGATCGAGGAGTACGTCTTGATTACCGTGTCCATCAAGTTTCCGAGATTAGCGTCGACTGGAAATCTTTGATCGGGTTTGACGCCTGATGCGACCGGGATCGTGGTGGCATGATTGTGTGTGTTCGTACCCGCAGCCCAAGCAGTTGCGGTTGCCGCTGCTGATATTGCGATGAAAAAAAGAATTCCTGCAATGGACTTCATGGTTTCTCCTGGATCGGTTGTTATCTGTCCACACGAGTCGCGTGAAATGATTTGCTCGCATGGATCAGCTCGGATCTTTTTTTGAACTCAAGCTTTGTTTTGTGAAGTTGAGCATGTCAAACAGGGGGTCGAGGAGTCCATTCCGAAAATCCAGACCATCTGAAGAAGTGTTCGCTAAAAAATGACAGCATTGGTCAATCATACCTCCGCTTTTCCGCAGGAACCCAGGTGAAATTCAGCCTGGCTTGCGCGGTTCATTCAGATGCACGGTCGTCAGGTCGGAAGAGAGATGGGAGTCAGTATTGAGAGAAGAGTGGGGTACCTTGCCATCGGCTTAGATAGGGATGAGTCGAGCGTTTAGGAGTCCGTTTGGCTGGCATTGTCTTCGCACTTCTTTTGATCTTGATTCCCTTTCTAATCGATTCAAATCCTAAAGACAGGAGTGCCGAATGTACTCAAGCTCATGCCGTCTGACTCTCTCCCTTCTAGGTATTTTGACCCTCGGTGCCCCAGTATTCGCTGCGAATCAGCAGCCAGGAAGCGCTGACAAAGAACCAACAATGCAAACTCGTAGAGATATGGCGAGGGTACACCGCGAGGTAGCCGATTGCTTGGATTCAAGTCGCCCCATGAGCGATTGTCGTCAAGAGATGATGAGCCGTTGCAAACAGATGTGGAAAGACGGTCATTGTCCGATGATGGAAGGTGGAAAAATAAGTGGGATGAGGGTCGACGGCATGGGATCAATGAAGAAGCAAAGCGAGTCGAAGTAAATTGCGGCCACGGCGTTCGGTGGCGGGAACTGACGCGATCTCTCTCAAGAGACGACGCAGAGTCAACTCCATCCCGGCCTGCTCCTTCGCTTCTTCGGAGGTCTCGAATTGCTCTCCAAGCGCTGTCTTGAGCGTAGCGCACAGGCTCTCCTTGTCCGCGTTGTCGTAGCATCTGTCTTCGCGACTCATGCTGCGCGTGACTCCCATGGTCTCCAAGTGTCTTCAGATAAACCTAGCTTCTGAATCTATTGCCCTGGCTAGCGTTTGATCCCCCTGCGATTTGGCCA
>CAYXVB010000244.1:0-4089 GCA_964467785.1 uncultured Bacteriovoracaceae bacterium | reverse complement strand
CGAAATTCGACGATCCTGCTTCAAGCTCTGCGATGAGTTGATCTCCGCTCATCCTTGGCATGTCCAAATCAAATACCAACACGAAGTAGGGACCGGGAGTGCGAGAGATTAGTTCGCTAGCCTCCTGCCCATCCTCGGCACCTAAAGCGACAAAGCCCTCGTGATTGAGGGTGTTGACGATGCCCTCCCGAACGGATTCGGCGTCGTCCACCACGATAACTTTCCCACGCCGCTTTCGAGGCATTCTTTCTCCAAAGTCATCGCAGTTTCGGTAAATCAGGCAGAAACTGCGTTATAAGTGCCTGAATTAAGGCCAGTATTCCTCAACTCATCTGGAAAAACCATTGTTTTCTGACACTTTTTTCTTCAAATTTCTCTATATTTCCTTATTTTTCCAAAAATTACTGATCGCGTGCTATTGGGTTAATGTTTGTCATTGGCAAAAGGCGATGCTAAATTATGGAAAACTCGATAAATTTGGGAATAAGGACCGTAATGTCGCGCCGCAAGAAACAGGACTCATCAACTGGAAATGTCACAAAGGAAAGGCTGGCCGGCACCCCTTTTTCTTCGATGGCAGAGTTGAATGCGGCAAGCAAAGAGCTACGAGCTGAGACCTGGCGGCAATTGGAGAAAGCTCGAATCAAGCGCGAGCTGTTGTCTAAAGAAGAATACAAATTCTTCCTCGATCCGTTCCGTAAAGGCATGGTCTGCCGCTACGGCGAAAAGAACGACAGCCTCGTTCGCGTGTACCTCTCTCCCGACGGTGGAATTCAAGTCGATATCAACGAAGAAATGAAGTCGGCAGAGAACAGCGAAGCACTGCTTAGTGCTCTTATCAAATCTACAAGTGACTCCCTGTTTTCGAAATATCTCAAGTCGATGGACATCATTGCTCCCGATGACGGTCGGGATGAAAAAGAGTCTACTGGCCGCTCAAAAGGCAACAAGAAGTAGGCATTCCAAGCTCTGCCCAGTGGACTAGCTTTTCAAGAAAACTTTCTTCAGCGCTGACATGACATCATCAAGTTTCGCTGGGGTCTTTTCCGTCACTTGCTTGAACTGCTGTTCAGGCAGTTTTCCAAGTTTCTCGATGGCGGAAGTAATATCTTTCGCCGGCGAGCCCGTGACCGTGATCGTTTCCCCGCCCGTGAGCGTCACGCCCAACCTCCAAATGTCCTTGAGATGCTTTTGCACGTCCTTTTCGTCAACAGTTTCATCGCCGGCCGCACGACGTTCGAAAAGCTCGCGATGCGCGCGCGCCTTAAGACAGATATTCGCCAAAGCGTTCACAAGCGGGATTCCCGACTCAGAGGTTTTCAAGTTCTTCTGGATCAGCTCGAAGTATTCGTCATCCAGCAGAATCGCAGAAAGCTTCTCCGCGGAGGCATCTGTGATCGGGATGATGTGCTGATCCTTCTCGAGCTCAAGCCCCAGCTCGTTGCGCGCAAAAATCTCGATCATCTTTGGGCACTCAGGCTTGGTCGGCTTCTTGAAGCGATAGTACCGAGGAAGCTTATCAGTAGATTCTTTCGATTCGTACCCACCATCCTTGACGTAGGCCAAGATGCGAGCGTTCAAATCCTTGGAACGAGCGAGTACCACCAGATCAACGTCTTTCGTGGCTCTGAACTCAAGTCCTTCATCATCCATTAGGATGGAGGCTGCCCCTCCGCCGATGACAACGTAATGGGCTTCAAGGCCCTTGAGGTAGCTACAAAAATGGTCAAACCCATGCGGACGAGCCATTACGTTCTCCTTTTCTCTAGCCCGTAGGGCCTAAGCATCTCATCAAGAGCCATCTGCACACGCTCATCTGAGTGCGCTCTCATCGACAAAAACACCTCGATCGGATTCATAACCCCGTCGATAGAAAAGAGCTGCGGACGCTCTTTCCAAATCTGAATCGAGCTCTCATTGCCGAAATCCGCATAAGGGATTGTGTCTTTCGAATCCTGGTAAACCTCGCGAAAGGCCCTCGTACTCATGGCGATCGTGGCGGCCTTCGGCGCCCCCAGATTCGAGTAATGCGCCAACGCACTCTCGCCTGCAATGCAGTAGAGCGCTCTGTCCCGTGGAATATAGTTCGCCTGGACCTCACGAAAAAAGGGAGCAATAGGCAGCTCCAAAAGTTTCTGCCACGTCGCCTCGACGGCTCCTTTAGCGAAATGCCGAGTTGGCCCGGCCCCGCCAGCAAGTATCAGCCCACAATCAGCAAGCTCGCTGAGACCGAGGCTAACCTTTGACATAGAATACGCTCCACCCTGGTGCACTAGTTTTTCGTGCAAAGACTTGAGTGTAAATTCCTGTCCGATCTGATGCGTGAGCAGCCCCGCTACGAGCTTCACTGCAAAAGGCGAGAGGTCGCCGCCTTTGTCCTCCAGATCGAGAGCCTGAGACGGTCGAAAGCGCCCGAGCTGGTCAAACTTAAGGCCAAGCTCCGGCGCGTACACGGACTCATCTTTATAGATAAAGGCGACGTTGAATTTGACGAGCAACGGACGGTGCTTGGGAGGAAGGCTGTCGGCGACTACCAAAACGGGAGCTTTCAACTTCTGACATAGAGCTTGATAGACTCTCATCAGGTGCTCGAAGGCCATCTGTTGCTCGGGTAGAGCCAGGTATAAAAACGGCTCCTGCGTGCCTGGCCGAGACACCTCAAATAGATGCACGGCGCCTTTGATCCAAACTGGCAGCCCTTCTAGGACCGCTTGCGGAGCGCGGCGCGGCCAGCCATCGACGTTACGAGGGTAAAGCTCTCGCAGTGCACGCATGTTCCTTTCTAGGTCTTTTTCCAGGATCGAGTGATTCATCTGTATTCAATAATAACAGATACCTACATTTTTTCAAATGACTTGCATAAATTTATAAAAGTTACTCGTTAAAATGCAAGTATTTGATTTTACAGTCCATTACATTGACGAGCCGATGTGGCCTTCATTTGATGCGCTGCGCACTGCGTAAAATACGAGGTGTGGTATCTTTCTAAAAATGAATGAGTGCTGCGAAAAGTGGGCGCGAGAACACGCCAAAATAATGAACCCCATGGACGGCGATTTCGTCGAATCCCAGCGCTGTCCTAAATGTGGCTCTCGCCTCAATTTGACCTTTCGACGTCAAGTCGGAGCTGAGGGCAAATTTCAGGGGTATTCCCTGATCGCTATTGCAAGAGCACCGGACCCTGGGAAAACGGTCCCATGGAGGTCGGCATAATGGCTACGATGAAACCAGAGCAGATTCTAAAAAAACTGAAGACGCTCGCCCGCACCCAAAAGCGACTCGTAGACTGGGTGAAGAACCACAAAACCGATGCCTGGCTCGCTGCGCGAAAGAAAATCTATAAGCGCGCACAGGAGGCTTCACGGATCGCTCGGAACAAAGATTGGACTGCTGCTTTCACCCTCAAGGAGCGCACAGAGATCAAAAAGCTCTACCTCCACATTCGAGAGGACGTGCTTCACCTTTTTCACGAGCTCGATCTGATCTTTATGGGGAAAAAGTCGAACGCAAGAAGAGCTAAGTCACCTCGAGCCAGAATCAGACGAAGGAATCCAGGAGCCCGTTGATTCCCGCCGCTATAAGGTTGGCTCTGCGGTCTAAAAACTCGTTGTATTTCTCGTAGGACCAAAGCTGCGGGTCCGTAATGATCTCCTGACGCGCGAGAACTTCTGGATCACCATACTTTGCAACGATTCTTGGAAAGTAGTCAGAAGGATCGTCGTTCGTCTTAATGATGTTCCCTTTCTTTGTAAGGAAGGCCATGTTCGAAAGCTCATTGATGAGCCGCTTCTTCTCGTCTTCGGCCATTCCAACAAGATGTTTTCCTAGTTTCGACTTTGGAAACACATGATCGGCCTCAATTTTGTTTACGTTGCCCATGTTCGAGTACGAGACGATATGACCTGTTTCAGGGTCAATCGCGTTCTTCGACCGCGCAAGCACGTACATCAGTGAGAAGATCGGACTATTGACACCCTTGCCCCGAACATCGCTCGGCATCAGACGTCTGTTTGCGCCCGCGATTTGAACCACCCCTTCAAAGAGCGCCTTCCAAGGCGTCTCTTTTCTAAGTGCCGCCAAATCCTGCGA
>CAYXVB010000243.1:0-4118 GCA_964467785.1 uncultured Bacteriovoracaceae bacterium | reverse complement strand
ACCATCATGCGCATGACTGCCACTGATGGTCATCGCCTCTCTTTTGTGGATCATGAAGTGTTCATGAAGATGCCGGAACTCAAGCGCGGCATTATCATTCCCAAGAAGGGTCTCTCTGAACTTCGTAAGCTCGTCGGCGAAGGTGGGTCGACGGTTGGTCTAGCTTTTGAGAGGGGTTATATTTTCGCTCAACTTAACGGCTCATATCTGTTTATCCGTCTGATTGACGGGGAATATCCTGACTACCGGATGGTTATCCCCAAATCGACCGAGAAGACCGCCAGCATGGACCGCGAAATATTCAGTTCGGCTCTCAAGCGCGTAAGTCTTCTAGCTCACGAAAAAAGCAAGGGCGTAAAACTGTCGCTCCAACCCGGGGTGATGACTATTTCTTCGAGCAACCCCGATATGGGTGAAGCGCGTGAAGAAATGGACATCGAATACACTGGCGAAGCGATGGATATCGGCTTTAATTCGAAGTACCTGCTTGAGTGCTTGGCCGTTATGAACAGCGAGAAGCTTGAGTTTCATTTCAAGGATCGTCTAAGCCCCGGGATTATTCGCGGAGCCGGTCAGCAAAATCACACTTATGTGATCATGCCGATGCGGATCTAATTTCATCTGATCGTCCACTGTGGATAAGTGGATATGTGGATAACTGTGACCGCCAAATGGATTAACTCGTGAAGGTTCAGCGGCTCACTCTAAGAAATTTCCGAAATATCCACGAGACCAGCTTTGAGCCGGATCCTCGGCTGAACTTCCTGGTTGGCGCCAATGGTCAGGGTAAGACAAGCATCATCGAGGCGTTGGGGTATTTGTCTACACTTCGGTCATTTCGGGGGTCTAAGACCTATGAGGTGATCCGTTACGGTGAGACAGGCGCAGAAATCAGTTGCGTGGTTATCCCCACCGGAGATGTGGATAGAACAAACGGCTTCCAATCTCTTACTTCCACCGACCCGACGACGAATTGGGGATATGTGGACAAAATTGGGGATAAATCGGTCGACCTTTCGGCCTGGAAGACGGAATTCAAGATTGCATTCAGCCGACCTGATCCTCATCAGTTGAAGGCATCTAAAACGGCCTTTATCAACGGAAAGTCGTTTCGTAGCTCAACCCAATATCTGAGTCAGCGATTCGGGGATCTCGAACTTGGATTTCATTCGATCGTTTTTAACCCTTCCGACCACGATTTGGTGCGCGGAGACCCTTCCGAGCGACGAGCCTATATCGACCGCGTTTTAGCGGCGGAGGATGTAGGCTATTTGAAGACGCTTCAGAAGTACCATCGGGTACTTGAACAGCGAAACGCCCTCCTCAAAGAAGGACACCGGCCTTCCGGAGCGCTGCTTTTGGGCTTTACCGAACAGCTTTGTGCGCATGCCATTCAGATCACTCGTAAACGTTTAGAGTGGATTAAGTCACTTTCGGAGCGCCTGGATGTCGCGGTGCGAAAAATTACTTTCAACCAACCTTTTTTGAGGTTGGTTTATGTCTCTGGTTGGGCCCCTATAATTGAGAATTTATCCATATCTAACGCCCACTTAGATAGCATACATTTCGCTGGACATGGTCTCTTGCCTTCATTAGAACTTCTAGAACAAGAATTCTGGAGGAAGGCCTCTACTCTTGAGGAAGCGGAATGGCGGGCTGGTCATACGCTTGTCGGACCTCATCGAGATGATTGGGCATTCTTTCAGGGGAGTCAGATTTTGAAGGGGCATGGCTCACAGGGGGAAATCAGGTCAGCGCTGCTGGCATTGAAACTCTGTGAAATCGAACTCTTCAGATTAAAAACCGGACATCGGCCACTTTTCTTGCTCGATGATTTTTCGTCTGAGCTTGATCGGAACCGTCGTTCGTTTTTGTTGGATTACTTGTCGGGGTCGGACCTTCAGGTTTTTGTAACGACTACTGACGAATCCATTCTGGCCGGTAAGACCTACTGGGTATCCAACGGAACCCTGGCGGATAAACCAACAGACAAGAACGCCGAGAACCAAAAAGAGAAGAGTCCGCATGAGCATGGAGTCGCAGAATCCAACCGAATCGGCAGCGAGTGATTACTCCGCCGATAAGATCAAGATCCTCGAAGGCCTGGAGGCGGTTCGTAAGCGCCCTGGCATGTACATCGGTGATACGGGCGTTCGAGGACTGCATCACTGCGTTTATGAAATCGTCGACAACTCGATCGATGAAGCCCTTGCTGGCCATTGCAAGAACATCAATGTCACCGTCCATGTCGATAACAGCGTGACGATCGAGGACGATGGTCGCGGCATTCCAGTCGGTATTCACAAGGCCGCCGGAATTTCCGCAGTGGAAGTCGTCATGACGAAGCTTCATGCCGGCGGCAAGTTCAATGAGGATGGGGGCGCTTACAAGGTTTCTGGCGGCTTGCATGGCGTTGGCGCAGCAGTGGTCAATGCGCTCTCTGAAGTCATGCATACTGAAGTGCGTCAAGGCGGCAAGGTCTATCGCGTCACTTTCAAGCGCGGCACCCCTATCGCTCCGCTAAAGGAAGTCGGAGTCACCGACAAACGTGGCACGGTCCAGACCTTCAAGCCCGATCCAGAGATTTTTGAAGTTCTAGATTTCTCGATCGATACTTTGGCTAATCGCATGCGCGAACTCGCGTTCCTTAACAGCGGCATTTCCATCACGCTGACGGACGAGCGCATGGAGCCTGCCAAGAAACATGAATTTAAGTACGAAGGTGGCCTCAGGCAGTTTGTCGAGCATATCAACAAGTCCAAACAGCGCCTTCACGAACAGGTAATCTATTTCAGTCTCAGTAAAGAATTTCTGGGCGTCGAGCTCGCGATGCAGTGGAACGATTCGTACTCCGAGACGATCTCGTCCTACGTCAACAACATCAACACCATCGAAGGCGGCACACACGTTTCCGGCTTTCGTACCGCGCTCACCCGCGTGGTCAACAAGTACATCCAGGAGTCTGGACTTTCGAAGAACCTGAAAGAGCCGCTCACCGGTGAGGACATCCGCGAAGGCCTGGCCTGCGTGATCAGCGCAAAGGTTCCCGAGCCGCAGTTCGAGGGGCAGACCAAGACTAAACTGGGTAACAGCGAAGTCGAAGGCTTTGTTAATACGATGGTCGGAGAAAAACTCACCGATTACTTCGAGCAGAATCCGTCAATCGCCAAGAAAATCATTCAAAAAGCTGTCGACTCGGCAGCCGCACGGATTGCCGCACGCAAGGCGCGCGAACTCACTCGTCGCAAGACCGCTCTCGACTTCGGCGGATTGCCAGGAAAAATGGCGGATTGCCAGGAGAAGGATCCGGCACACTGTGAACTTTATCTAGTCGAAGGCGACTCGGCAGGTGGGTCGGCCAAACAGGGCCGCGACCGCCGGAATCAGGCGATTCTTCCGCTTAAAGGCAAGATTCTCAATGTCGAGAAGGCGCGCTTTGACAAGATGTTGTCTTCCGATGAAATCAAGGTGCTTATCACTGCCCTTGGCGCCGGAATCGGCAAGGATGACTTCGACATCTCGAAGCTGCGTTATCACAAGATCGTGATCATGACGGATGCGGACGTCGATGGTTCGCACATCCGTACGCTGCTGCTGACGTTCTTTTATAGGCAGATGCCAGAAGTCATCGAGAAGGGTTACCTCTACATTGCCCAGCCCCCTCTCTATAAATTCAAAAAAGGCCAGAAAGAGCGTTATCTCAAGAACGAACAAGATCTTGCGGAATATCTCCTCTCTTCGGGGCTCGAAGGTGTTCTGATCAAAGCTGGCGACAAAGTTCTGCCTCAGAGCCAGGTTATTTCCTCTCTGAAGGCGGCGGCCCGTTTCACGAGGGCGGTTGAGCGGATGTCTCGACGCTTACATCAGGATGTGATCCGACAGCTCGTATTCAATGGCGTAAATGCAGCGATGCTCGAGAATAAGGATGCCTTTGAAGCGGCGCTCAAACGGATCTCCATCGAGGTACGTAAGCGCGATGTATTGTTCGAATACACGATCTCAAAGGACGCCGAGCACAATGCGTGGTCGGCCATGATCGAAAACGTCATTCACGGCGGCAAGCGAATCGCCCCTATCAACGTGGCGACACTCGCCTCGCCGGAGTTCGAGGAGTTGTA
>CAYXVB010000242.1:0-4151 GCA_964467785.1 uncultured Bacteriovoracaceae bacterium | reverse complement strand
CTGACGATCGGCACCGAGGACGGCGCCAACATCGAGATCCGCGACGCCGTCGGCCCGGAGAACTTCTTCCTCTTCGGCCTGGACATCGCCGGCATCCAGCGCACGCATCGGGAGCCCTACCGGCCCTCGACGTTGATCGGCCGCCTGCCCGAGCTCGAGGAGGCGCTCGCGCTCATCGATTCGGGCCACTTTTCCCCGGAGGAGCGGCACCGCTTCGAGTCACTGACCGGGGACATCCGCAATCACGACCCTTACCGGATCGCCGCGGACTTCGCGAGCTACACGGAGATGCACCAGGAGGCCGAGCGTGTTTACCGCCAGCCGGAACGATGGGCGGAGATGGTCATCCGCAACATCTCGGCGATGGGCCGCTTCTCCTCCAACCGGAGCATCCGCGATTACGCGCGCGATATCTGGAAAGTGAAAGCGCTCACGCTGCCTCAGTAAGTGAACACCGCCTCGGCGTCGAAGTCCTTCCAACCGTTGCCGGAGCGCAGCTTCGGGAGCATCCGTCCGGTCAGCTCCAGCAGGCGCGAGCCGTCGTCGAGAAACACGAAGTAGACGGGCTTGACGACCGCGGCGATGAAGAGGCTGCTCGGCTTCATGCGGATCACCGCGATGTCGGGATGCCCTTTGCCCAGCAACTCGTCCTTCTCGACGGTCCGATCACGGTCGAACTGGAAGGTAAAGCCGACGGTTTCGCGCCGCTCCGGCACGGCGAGCCTCGCATCCACGGACTTGCCCGCCTTGAGTTCCGCCCAGTGCGCCTGGATGAACGGCACGAACGAAGGGCCGATGACGAGATTCGTGGGGAGGTCCTCCTCCCGCATCTGTGTCCCCTCCTTCCCTATGGTCGTGTAGCGAAGCTTTCCGCGCCTCGCCGAGAGTCGGTAGATCTCCCCGAGCTGGAATTGCTGGATTTCGTAATCCTGGAGCTGGAGGTTCTCGAAGGTGGCCGTCTCGCGCAAGGCCATGTGCCCGTGATCGTCGAAATAGCTGCTGGTGAACACGCGACGCGAAGGGGCCGGCGCCTGCAGATCGGCGCGCAGCGAGAACAGGATGTGATGGCGATCCGAGCCGATTTCGTAGATCGTGCCGCCGCGAAAGCGGTCCTTCGACTCCCGCGCGACATCCAATCCTGCGCTCGGGCTCGGACTCGGGCTTGGCATCACCGTCGCCCAGGCCGCGGGGTGCGGCGCCAAATACAGGAGATAAAGAAGGTGCAGGAATCCGCGCCTCGGCTTCTTCATGGCTCGCCCTCCCCGCCCGCCAACATCTGTGAAAAGAGCGGGCCGCTCCCGGCCAGCTGCTGGCAGGGACGGCCCGCATTCCGGTCGAGCGACAAAACCCGCTCAGAACTGGAACTGATACATCAGGCGTACTTCGGGCGAGAACTTGCGCGAAACGCTGCCGCCGGTCTTGAGGACCGTCGTTTCCTGCGGCATTTCCATCAGACTGTACTGCCCCAGGCCCTTTTCGTTGGCCATCGGCGCGTTGATCGATAGCGGGACCTCGAGCATCAGGCGCGAATTGGCGTTATGCCAATAGGTCACCGACGGCGTCAGCTCATGGATCCACTCCGAGCCCGTGATCTGCTTGCCGGAGATCGCAAAGGCGTCCGAAGGCGCGATGAAGGCATAGCGAATCGCCGCCTCAAACGGTTTACGGGCCATCGCCACGACGGCGCGACCGCCCGAGACACGGATCGAGCCCGCTTCGCTCGTGTAGATCCCCGAGTTGAGCTCCGCCTCGGCAGTCAGGATCGATTCGCCCATGGGATGACGGAGCTGCCCGTCGATGCCGTACTGGAAAAGCTCGCCCTTTCCGGTGAGGTAGGGATTCCAGTTGGGATTGATCATGAGCGACTTTTCGCTCGGCTTGACCTTGAGGACGCTCGAGTGCCCGACCAGCGAATCCTGCATGTACGCGCCGTTGAGGTAGACCGAGGCCTCCTGCTTCTTCAGCTCAAACACGCCCGCATCATGCGACGCATACATGTCCGAGCCCGCGGTATTGAACCCGAGCCGCGCCACAAGGAGCGGGATTCCAAGATCTTCCGGCAAGAAGCGTTCTGGGATGTCGCGCCCCCCGCCCGTATAGACCCCGATCGCGCCATTGAGCCCCTCCATCGCGAGCACCGCGGCGACGCCGACATCGCGTCCATAGCGGAACGCGAGGTCGTTGATCGAACGAGTGGTGAAATAGAGCGCTCCGTCATCGATCAACTGCTCCCGGCCCCAGTTCACCTTGAACTGGCCAGCCTTGACATAGAGCCGCTCCCCGAAGATCGGGATGTCCACGTTGAAGTCCAGCAGGCCGAGAGCCGAGTTGTAGGAGCCCGAGGAGGTGGAGTAGTTGTCCTTGACCTCGTCCTCGCCGCCAAAACCCATCTGGAAGTGCATGCGGTAATCGCCCAGATGCCCATTCATGAGCATCCGCGTCTGTTGGGCAAAGAGCCCCAAACGCACGGGCTTTCGATCCACTTCATCCGGCATGTATTGACCGTAACCCAGGACTTGCAATCGACCGCCGATATCCAGTCCGGCGTTCTCCCCCTTCACCACTTCCATTGCGCTGGCCTGCAGTCCCGGAAACAGGAGCGCGATCGACACGGCCGATACTGCCCATTTATTCCTCATCATGCGTTACTGCCCTTCCTTATGCAGCGGTTGGGAATTGCGCGGCCCGAAGGCCACCTGGTAAACGACGTTCACCTCATTGGCAGTCTTGACTGTCCCGAGCATCATCGTCGGAGGCTCGATCCCGAAATCCGTCATGAGGAGCTTCTTCTGGCCGCTGGCTTTCACCTTCTGGCCGTCGACCGTGACCGAAGCCTGAAGCTCAAGCGGCTTGGTCACACCTGAAACGGTGATCTCGCCCTGGGCATCTACCTGGCGGGATCCGTCTTCCTTCTTTTCGCCGAGCTTGAATTGGTTCAGGCGGATGACGATCTGCGTATTCTGCTCCGCCTTCATCGCCTCCTGCATGTGCTCGTCGAGCTTTCCATCCCCCGATCTCATCGCTTTGACGGGAATGACGAACTCGAACTCCTGGAACATCCAGGGCGCGTTGACGTCGATCTTCTTCTCGGTCGTGGTCTTGGCTTTGAAGTTGAACTTCGTCGCGGTGCTCGACCACTTGCGCAGCGACGAATCCCCGTCGATGCGGATCAAGGTTTCCGGGAGCGGCACGATATCCACCGTTGTCGTGGTGCTTGCGGCAGAAGTTGTGGCCGATGCCGTCATGGACGGAGTAGGCGCCGGACGCGCCTTGCGTGATGCCTTGGCGCCATGCGTATCGGCGCCCAGCGCAGGCAAGCCCAAAAGCAGCGTCGCAAGGACTGCGTACGGAGCCCGACTGGGCAGGATGGATCGCAAACCCAACATAGCATTTTCCCTTTCAGGAGAAAGCAGATGCGCTAGCCGCGTACTGCCCCCGGTTTTCGGAGCGCCAACGAGTGCCACGGAGTGAACCCCGTCAGCCTTACCCGCAATTGGCGCTCGGATACCTGCCATTGGATTCAAGTGCCGTTCCAGCGCAGTTCGGCGGACAGATCGCGTTAACTCAGTGCGTCACTCTCATCTCCCACCTGGCCCCTGAGTTTCTTGACTCCCCCCGGTGAGGACCTTACAAATGCAGAGTCCGGTCAATTCCGAGGGGAAGCACTTTATGAACTACGGCCGCGTTCAAACGCTCTGGCTTGCCGCGATTTTGGCAGGAACAACCACCGCATCAGCGGATCTGCGCGCCCTTTCGCCGAGTCGGCCCGCCACCGGCGGTCCGGGGCGTCTCGGCACTTGGAGCCGTCCCGACAAGACGGGTTACGGAACGAGTCCCAATCGCCCGGTCTGGTTCACGCTGGCCTCAGGCGCGCTATCGGAAATCGCTTATCCCACCGTGGACCTCGTGCAGACGCGTGACACTTTCCTCATGGTTCACGACGAAAGTCGCGGCATGCTTTGGGACGAGCGGGCTGACTGCCGAAGCGACGTGGCTCGCTTTCCCGGAACACTGGCTTACGAAGTCCGCAGCGATTGTCCGGACGCGATCGTGCAGAAAACGTTCGTCTCCAGTTCCGACGATGACGCCGTCCTAGCCGACTATCGAATCCGCTGGAAACGCTCCGGCAACTTCACGCTTTACATGGTCCA
>CAYXVB010000241.1:0-4214 GCA_964467785.1 uncultured Bacteriovoracaceae bacterium | reverse complement strand
GTGAGTACGAGCGGATCGTACAGGACGAGCGAGAGCGAGGACTGACGATCCCTGTACTTCTGAAGGAAGCATATTTCCACGGGCGACCGACGGCGATTCTTCTGACTCAAGACGATCGAAAGGAGATTGTCACGGAGCTCGGCCGCCAGGGCAATAATCTCAACCAAGTCGCACGCCAGGCGAACGCGGGTGTCATCGGGAATGTGCAACAGGAGCTGGCGGCCATCGGGCGAGCGCTTACGGGCATCATGGCTCTTCTGAATGGAAAGATCCTGCGAGCAAAACAAGCACAGTAGAGAGGTAATTAGAGATGGCTTACGTCAAAGTCATGTTTCGAACGAACGCAAACAAACTCATTCAGTATGCGTTCAAAGAAAAGGCGCCCGAAGACCCCGTGCACTCCTCCGAGGGCATCCCAACCGAGGAGGCAACGAAGCAGGCGTTCGAGATGATTCGGAAACAACACAAAGCCGAGAAAGGCATCCAAGCCGTTCACGTTATTCAATCTTGGAGTCCAGAAGAGAGCAAGAGGCTTTCCCGAGATCAAGTCAACAAGATGGGCCAGGAACTAGCAGCTCGCTACTTTGAGGGGCATCAGTATCTCGTGGTGACTCACTCACATGACGAGCACCACCACAACCACATCGTCGTGAATAGTGTGGCCAAAGAAACTGGCCAGCGCATCACGAACAAGAAAAAGCACCTCTACAAGCTGCGCGAGATCAGCGACCAAATCTGCCGAGAGAATGGTCTTTCGGTGATCGACGGTGACGCGAAAGAGCGCAGGTCTCGTATGCCCGACCGGGTCGATAGGATCGAGCGTTACAACGGCAATTCGTACATTTATGCAATGAAGGACAAGGCGCAATTTGCGCGGCACTACGCGACAAACTTCGACGAGTACGCGGGCTATCTCGATGCGCTCGGCGTTGGCCTACGCATCAAGGAAAAAACCATCACGTATTTCTACGAGGACAAGGCAAAGGGAAAGCGAGGCGACAAACTTGGAAGAGAATTTACAAAAGACGGACTCGAAGAGGCCTTCAAACGAAACCACGACTTGTTCTCGGCAAAGCCCGAGCTGCGCGCAAGAATTCGATCAGAATTCGAGCGCGCAGCCGGGCTTGGCAGATCTCCTGTACGAGATTCAGGCGGCGTACTTCTGGACGGAAGAGGCGCTGCGCCCGGTGCGGCTCACGACGCTAAGGCTTACACAGCAAGTTCACGCGCTCACGGTGATCGCTGCGTTCCTTCTGCTGACAAACTTCGCAACAGCATTATTCCTGTTGAGGCCATTCACCGCGCGCGCAGTTTCGACATCGGAGAATACTGCAAGCGCAACAAGATCGAGCTGACGAAGGACGACAAGGGGCGCACCGTGCTTGCCGGTCGCGCCCACGTCGTCATCGAAGGCGATCGGTGGACGAACACGAAGAACCGCACGAAAGGTGGTGCGCTTGAGTTCGCGGCGATTCATGGGAATCTGACCTACTTGCAGGCGATTTCAAAGGTCAACGGTGTGCCCTCGCTTCTGGAACTTGAGCGACACTTCGGAGAAGTGAAGCGCAAGTTCACGTCCTTTCATGTGCCCCGAGCGCACGAAGCCTCGTATCCAGAGGCGATCGAGCGCATGGGGCGCTTTCTCACCTCATTCGGAGCAAAGCGCGAGGCGGCTGATGCGCTTCTTCGATCGGATCAGGCGCGAGTCGGAAAGAACGGGATCATCCGAGTCTTTCCGGCTCACGACAACAGAAACGCTCTAGAGTTCGAGGAGGATCGGGACGGCACCTGGAGCGCGAAGCGCAAAGGGCAATTCAAAAGTCCATTCTATTCAAGCCGCGGATCGAGCGACAAGATGCTCGTTTTCAGTGATCCAAAGCACTACATCGAAAAGCGAGGCCACGAGCTATTCGATGATCGTAGCCGTAAGCACGGCATTCTCGTGCTCATGGAGCCTAGTCATGAGGCCGTGGCCGACCATCTGAAAGCGAATCCGCACGTCAAAGACGTCGAGATTGTCTCGAAAAGTCCGAGCAAGCCCGCGCAGGGCGAGCTCGACTTTTTCGACAATCTAAAGACCAGGCTTCGAGGCCTCGGCGTGAACGTCAAATTCACCGAGTACGAGAAAGCGCTCATGAAGCGCGGATCGGAGATCGAGCTTTGATTCTAACATGGGCAAGCGGGACGCGAGCCCGAAACGAGAAGCTTTCAAGCCGCCAAGGTTTACAGGCCGCGAGAAAGCCGAGGAAGGATGAATCGGTATGGAAAACACGATGACCCCGAAAAAGGAGCAGAGACAGAACACCAAGAAAAACAACATCAGCGCAATTCGAGTGAGCAAGACGACGGGAAAACTTGCGCAGCAAGTTTCCGACAGGGCGAACGACAAGCCGTTCGGGAAGCGCGTGAAGCTTGACCGAATCGTGGCCAAGGCGCTCACCAAATTGACGCAAGAAGACATCATCGAGCTTCAGGAAGGCTCCCTCTCCAATCAAGACCGCTTCGAGCGTGACTACGCTCGTCATATCGCTGAGCACGGCAAGGTTTCGCGCGACGAGTACCTGGGCTTAGTGATGAGCGGGAGCGTGGCTAACGGAAGTGCAGAGATCAAAAAAGTAGCGGAAAAATAGGCTTTTTCAGAAGAAAAATGCCGGGGTTCGATTCCATTTCTCTCGCGGAAGTAAAGGAGCGATGTTATGGTTTCCTCTACAACTACGGCCGAGGAATTTTTATCGGCCGAGACGATCTTTGACAGATTAACGGTTTGGTTGAATTCAGAAGAAGCTGCGATCTACCTTCGCAAGTTCACCAAAGATGGCAAGCCCTCAGTCGGTGCGATCCGCACCGCCGTTTGTCGCGGACTGATCCGCGCACGCAAATGGCGGCGACGGCTCTACTTCAAGAAGGCCGAGCTGGATTTGATGCTTGAGTCCTCCGATTTCAAAGGAGGACGGTATGTCGATTAGTTCGTACGAGAAGGACGGGAAAACGCTGTGGAAGGTTTATGTAAACCTTCGCGGCAACAACAACATCCGGGTTCAGAAAGTGACCCCGGATTTGGAGTCCGAGAAAGCGGCTCTTGCTGAAGAAAAGAAACTACTAAAGGAACTGGCGCAGATCGTTGCTAAACGCGAGGGTCAGGGGCTTGAGTGGGAGGAGATCATTTCCCGTTGGGAAATGGCGATGCGAAACTCTCAAGTCCAGAAACTCGACTCGGTGACGATCCAAGACCACCTTTCAATGCTCAAGCGTTGGACGGTGTCTTGGCTGAAGCGTCCAGCCTCTACTCTGAATCGAGGCGATGGCAGGTCGGTCCTTGAGTTCATGGAAGTGCAGGGCAAATCCCGAAGCTTCCAGGGCAAGGTCAAGTCGGTCATCAACCAGGTTTACAACTGGGGAATCGAAGAGCGCCTGATCCCAGGCGTGTTCGATAGCCCGGTTGCGGGTGTCCAGGTGAAGAAGGAAAAGGAAGAGAAGCTTCCTGAGATTCTGAACCTGGAGCAGATCAAGACGCTTCTCTTGGAAGCGAAGCGTCTTGAGCACCCCTGGTACCCGATTTGGGCGATGGCGATCCTGACGGGCATGAGAAACGGCGAGCTCCACGCGATGTTGTGGAGCGACGTCGATCTCGATGGCCGCATGATCCGGCTCACGAAGTCCTACAACACGCGAAAGCGTGCGGTGAAGAGTACGAAGGCTGGCTACTGGCGAAACATCCCGATCTCCTCTCAGCTCTACGAGGTACTTGTTGAGCTGAAAGAGAAGACCGGGGGCACTCCGAACGTCCTGCCCCGTTTTCGGGATTGGGACAAGGGAGAGCAAGCCCGAGTGCTTCGGACTTTTTGTGTCGGGATTGGCCTGCCCTCGATTAAGTTCCACACGCTGCGTGCCTGCTTTGGCACACAGCTTCTAGCCCACGACATCGCACCCGCCAGGGTGATGAAGATCGCGGGCTGGAAGGATCTCAAGACCATGCAGCGCTACATTAGGCTGGCTGGTGTCGAGGAAAAGGGAGCAACCGAGTGCCTCAAAGTCCTGGCGACGGACGCCGAGGTCATGGGCACGGTGGTCAATCTCCTGGCATACAAGGCCAAGAATGGGGAAAGTGCTTAGGTCAGGCTTGACGCCTGGGTCGCGCTTGGGTATTCCAAGTGCGACCGGCGTCGGCCCTGGCTCAAAGTGGCTATACCCCGCGGTAAGTAGTTGAAGACAAA
>CAYXVB010000240.1:0-4262 GCA_964467785.1 uncultured Bacteriovoracaceae bacterium | reverse complement strand
GACCGCGAAGTTGGGGTTACCGCCAATCAGAAAGGCGATGTCGGAAATGAAGCTCGCGATCCAAAGCCCAACGGGGATGTGGACGACGAGCGGGTGAAGGGGATGCTTCATGAAGCGGCCTTGAAGTGCTTCTTTGATCATGGTTGACGGGCCCTCCTTGCTGCAGGAGCTAGCAAACGCGATACCTCCTGCGTTGTGTCAGACCCGATCAAATCTCGCTGGGTTCGCGTAAACTGTGAAAATTGGGGCAGCTCGGGCGCCGGTGGTACCAGGAAACGGCCAGCGCGATCAGTGTGCCGGCAATCGCTCCCACGATCACATCCGAAAGAAAGTGACGGCCAGCCAGCACCCGGAACAGTCCGGTGGAGAAAATCAACAGATGGGCCGTGAGAATCGAGCCAAGCGTCAGCAAGAGCGGCGCGCCGCGGGCGAGCATGATCATGACCAGTGCCACGCTCGAGGCGGCCGAAAAGCTGGTGTGACCGGAGTAAAAGGAAGTGTAGTTGGCGAAATTGTTGCCTTCCGCCGGGCGGGAATAGACGTAGGGGCGAGGACGCTGGACCAGGAGCCGGGTCGTCTCGTTGATTGCGCCGTTCCAGGAAACGGTCTGCGCCCAGATGGCGAGATCCATTCCCGTTTGGGCGAGGGCTACCGCTGGGGTGATGCGTCCGATCGCAGCCAAGCCGAAATTGAGGGCCACGGGGACGCCGGCGCCGACATAGCCTGCGAGTTGCTGAGTGACGTCCGAATACTGATCCGCGGGAGTGTTTTCCAAACCCAGTCCGGGCCGGTCCAGTTCAAAAACGGAATCAGGATTGCAAAAAGCCGGATCAGCAATGCAACGCGGCT
This sequence comes from uncultured Bacteriovoracaceae bacterium, assembly GCA_964467785.1. Classification (GTDB taxonomy): domain Bacteria; phylum Bdellovibrionota; class UBA1018; order UBA1018; family UBA1018; genus CAYXVB01. The sequence continues at coordinate 3,413 of CAYXVB010000240.1, read as the reverse complement.
TGATCACATAAGGCCGAGCATAGACCGCACCTAACCAGAGCAGCGCCGGGATCAAAGTCAGCCACAGGTCCCGACGACTGATTTCGTGCGGGAACAGAAACGTACTCCAGAATTGGCCCTTCATTTCCTCAGTCTACCACGTTAAGTTCAGGCATCCACTGCGGAGGAACCCGAAAATGTCTACTTGCCTAAAAGTTGGCCATCTCGCCCCGGATTTCAAAGCGCCCACTTATGTCGCCGGAGATTTCAAGGACATCAGCCTCAAGGATTACCAGGGCAAATGGGTCTGCCTGTTCTTTTATCCGCTGGACTTCACGTTCGTCTGCCCGACCGAGCTCCGCGCCTTCGCGCAGAAGGAAGCGCAGTTTAAGGATCTTGGCTGCCAGGTCATCGCATGCAGCACGGACAGCAAGTTCTCCCATCAAGCATGGTTCGAGCGCGATCTTCCGGAGGTCAAGTACCCGGTGCTCGCCGACACCAATCATCAGATCTGCCGCGACTACGGCGTCCTGATCGAGAACGAGGGGATCGCCCTGCGTGGAACTTTCCTGATCGATCCCCAGGGCACCCTGCAATGGATGAGCGTGTACGCGCTCGATACGGGACGGTCGGTCGACGAGGTGATCCGTACGTTGCAGGCGCTAAAAAGCGGCGAAATGTGTCCTGCCGACTGGACGCCCGGCAAGCCGACGCTCAAGTAATGGGAGTGGGGCGCTTCGATCCTTAGGCCACCGTGTTACGGATCTGGGTTTGACGCTTGGGGATCTCGATCACAAAGCGGGTGTGGGAGCATTCGCGGTCCAGTGCGAAGCGTCCCTGATGCTTTTCCACGATGCCGCGGCAGATCGACAAGCCCAGGCCCGTGCCTTTGCCCGGCCCTTTGGTCGTGAAGAACGGCTGCATGATTTTTGCGGCGATATCGGGTGGGATGCCCGGGCCGGAGTCGGTGATCAAGATGCGCCAATACTCTCCGTTATCTTGAGCCGAGTACTCTACCCAGCGGGGCTCGCTTGGGTGGGCCGCGGCCCGCTCCTGGACGGCGTCAAAGGCGTTGTTGAGGAGATTGAGCAGCACCTGGGAGATCTGGGTGGGGCGGCATTCGATCTCGCCCTCGGGTTGAGGTCCCAGCCGGAGGTCGATCCCGTTGTTGCGGAAGCGCTCGCCGCAGACTTCGAGGGCTTCTTCGATCACGGATTTGAGGCTCACCACGGAAAACGGGTCTCCCTCCGCGTCGCGCGAGAAAGTCCGCATCCCACGCACGATCTTGGAAATGCGCCAGCCCGTGGACTCGATCTTTTCGAGACCCTTGAGCACGGCGTCTCGCGCGATCGGTTCACGGGAGACCAGCAGCTTGAGCTGCGAGGTCTTGGCCAGGATGATGGCGAGCGGGTTGTTGATCTCATGGGCGACGCCGCCGCTCATCTCGCCCAGCGACGCCAGCCGGGCGCTGTTGACCAGCACCGCTTCGCTCTGCTTGCGGTGGATGCTCTGTCCAACGGTATCGGCGATCACCTGCAGGGCGTTTCTTAGCGATTCGTGGATGAGCCGCTCCGTGGACGAGGCGGCATTGAGCGCGCCGATGACTTTCTCCTGGATGATCAAAGGCACGGAGATGATACATTTGATGCCCGCCTCCCGCGCGATGGTGCGCTTGAGCTCAGGATGCGCTGGCTTGTCGATGCAGATCATCGATGCATGGGTGATCGCGGTTCCGGCGATAGACGCCTCATAGTCCAGCCGCCTGCGATCCTTCAAGACCCGCTCCATGCCAAGGGAGCCGACGACCTCGATCTCCCTGGACTCAGGGTAGTTGAGAGAGATCATGGATTTCTCGAAGCCCAAGCGCGCGTTGAGCACGTAGGGGACTTTTTCGTAGATCTCGCCCAAGCTCAAAGCATGCAGGCAGATGTGGGATACCTCGTTGATCGCCTCGGACTCCGCGCGGCGCTGCATCCGCTCAGTGATGTCCTCGGCGATTCCGAGCAACATGAGGGGCTCGCCGTGGTCGTCATAGACCGGGTACTTCTGGACGCGCAGTCGAGTCGGACGTCGCGCGCACGCGTAAACTTCCCATTCTGTAGTTTCGACTCCTGAGTGCGCCTCGAGAATGGCCATGTCGGAACGTCGGATCGCTTCGGCGCGTTCGGGCGAGTGGAGCTCCCAAGGGCTCTTGCCGATCGCGAAATCTCGGCGGAGCCCGAAGAGCGACTCCGCCTTGCGATTGAATAGCGTGTACCGAAGGTCGTTGCGCGGGTCCTTGCTATAGATCGCGACTGGAATGTGGTCGAGCACCGTGGAGAGCAGCTTATGCTGCATGGAGAGCGTGCGTTCCTGCTCCTTGAGGGTCTCTAGAGTGCGGATCCGCTCATCGACGTCGGAGAAAGTCCCGGTGACGCCGATCACATCGCCGTGGGTGCCCATGACTGGCCTCGCTTGCAGCTCCATCCAGCGGTTCGCGCCCTTGGCGGTCAGCACCTGAAGCGTGAGGGAGGCGAACTGTAGCCGGCGGGTGGCGAGGTCGTTCAGCGTCTCGCTCACCGAGGCGCGGTGCTCTTCGGCGATGAATTGCGAAAGCGGCTCGCCTACCATCGATTCCACGGGGTGGCCGGTGATGTCTTTCCAGGCCGGATTGAGAAAGACGCACAACCCTTCCGTATCCGTCTGGAATACGACGGTACGAAGGCTCTCGAGCAGGGAGCGGAAGCGCGCATTGCTGCTCTCGATCTGCCGGTGCGCGATAGTCAGGCCCTGGGCCATCCGGTTGAACGCCCGAGAGATCTCGCTGAGCTCGTCCTCGCCGCTTTCGTCGAGATGGATCGCGAAATTGCCGGTGCTGACGCAGCGGATGGATCTTTCAAGCGCGTCGAGTCGGCGGAAGCTCTGGAGCACGATAGGGGCGATCAGAGTGAGCGCGATCACGAGCGCGAAGAAGAGGGCCGCCACCGCGGAGGCGCTGATCTGCCCGAGGCTGCTGCGGAGCTCTCTTTGGTCGAGCGTCAGCTCGGCCATCTCGTTGCGGAGGATCGTCGCGAAGAGCGGTTCGACTTCCTGGAACCTTGCGTGCTCGGCGGCCTCCAGCAGCCGGATCGACTCTTGTTTGGGCGTTCCGGCTTTCAACGCGTTTGTGATGTCCTTGATGATTTTGCCGTGGATCGCCTGGATTCCTTCGAGGGCGTTTGACGAGACGGAACGGAAAGGCGTGCCTATCAACTTCGAATGAATCTCGTTGTCCAGCTCGGCGAGGCGGATCGCGTTTTGAATGGCTTGCGCGGATACGGCCCGCGCGGATTCGATGTTGCTTTGGATCAGCGCCTCGCGGCCCCGCAGGGGTTGTTCCACGGCGTAACGGCTTAAGTCAATCTCGCGGCGGATCGAGCGCTCCACGAGCAGGGATTCCTGAACGACCCGGATCG
>CAYXVB010000239.1:0-4299 GCA_964467785.1 uncultured Bacteriovoracaceae bacterium | reverse complement strand
CGAACGCTTGCAGTCGATCTCCGATCGACTGGACCCTCCAGTACGCTCGATGATCCGAATTGAGCAGATCGGCGAAGCTCGTGCGCAGGACCGGGTGCTTCCGATTGAGGCCTGGGTGATTGGGACTCCGGATCGCACTAAGCCCACTTTGGGCCTCTTTGGCGGAGTGCACGGTCTGGAGCGCGTCGGATCGCACGTGATCCTGGCATATCTCGAGTATTTTCTCGGTCGTCTGTGCTGGGATCGGCAGCTGCGAGAGTTGGTGACCCGCGAGATTCGCCTGATCGCTATTCCGATCGTCAATCCCGGCGGCATGCTGCTGCGTCGTCGGAGCAATCCGCGCGGCATCGATTTGATGCGCAATGCGCCAGTTCCGGACTCGCCACATGCTGCGCCTCTGTTGGGCGGTCAACGCATCGGTTCCTGGCTGCCCTGGTATCGTGGGCGAGCGGGGGCGCCAATGGAAGCGGAGTCGCAGGCGCTTTGCGACTTTGTCCGGAGTGAGATGTTTGGCTCGGTTTCCGCGGTTGCCATTGACATGCACTCCGGGTTCGGAATGCAGGATCAGCTTTGGTATCCATACGCACGGAGCCGGGAAGAGTTTCCGGATCAGGCGCGCGTGGATCGGCTCAAAGAGTTGTTTGACCGTACCCATACCCACCATGTTTACCGGATTGAATCGCAGAGCGACGTTTATAAGATCAGCGGCGATCTGTGGGACTATCTCTACGACGAGAGCCGCGCGGTCCGCCAGGGCGCCGGCGTATTCCTTCCTTGGACTCTCGAGATGGGCTCGTGGCAGTGGGTCCGGAAGAATCCGAGTCAGGTCTTTCGTCCGTTCGGCTTGTATGACCCGATCCTTCCGCATCGCTACAAGCGGGTCATGCGTCGGCACCTCCCGCTATTGGACTTTTTCTTTCAAGCCGCCCTCAATGGGGAGTCCTGGAAATGAGCTCACCCCAACTGTCGCCTGATTCTCCTCGATGCTGGCTGCTGCTCCGCGGGTTGGCTCGCGAACAGCGGCATTGGGGAGAGTTTCCACAGGTTTTACTTCAAACCTTGGGAGCTGAAAAAGTACTTTGTCTTGACCTGCCGGGAACTGGTTCCGAGCACTGGCGTGTCTCGCCGGGATCGATCTCCGCAATCATGGAAGACGTTCGCCAGCGATGGCTCGAGGTCCGGGGCGAGGGCGCGTCGTCGTGGGGTGTGATCGCCATTTCGCTGGGAGGCATGGTGGCTCAGGATTGGGCTAGTCGGCATCCCGAGGATTTCAAAGCGGTGGTGCTCATCAATTCGAGTGCGGCGTCTGGCAGCTGGCCTTGGCAAAGGATCCGGCCCGCGGCTTTTTTTGGAGCGTTGCGGATGCTCTTTGTTTCCGACGCACTCAAGCGGGAGAGAGTGGTACTTCGCCTCACGACTCGCCTTCTGCCCGACCGCGAGGTCGTGGCTCGGAAGTGGGCTGACTTCGCTCGGGAGCGCCCGGCGCGGCCGGGCTCGGCGCTGGCCCAGCTTTTTGCCGCGGCAAGGTTTATCCCACCGCGGAACTTGGCGTGTCCTGTTCTGGTCATTCGCTCGGAGCAGGATGGTTTTACCGATCCCCATTGTTCCTTGGTGCTTGCCCGGCGTTTGTGTGCTGCCAGCCGGGCCCACACGCGCGCCGGACATGATCTGCCGTTGGATGATCCGCGATGGCTGGCTTCAGAAATCGCCCATTGGTCCAGGAGGGAGGTAAGTGGATCGTTCTCATGTCAAAGGCCATACTCAGGGGCTTGAGCTTTGGCGATTTCGTCGCATAAGGGCAGTGAAATCGAAGGGATGCTCCGGATGTTCGACGAAAGTTGCGGGGCGGCGAGTCTTGATTTTAGCGCTGGATAGCTCGCCTGGTCATGATTTATGCTACGCCTTATGAAAATATCGACTTTGCGGAGCTGGGTCCGTGGAATCCAATGTTTAGCGGTTGTAGTGGCGAGCTGGACTGGGCTTCAAGCTCACGCGTCGACCCGGGCCTTTTTTCCTGGTGCGGGAAAGGTCGTGATCAGTGTTCAGAGTCCGATGGTCACGCTTCCCAGCGGTGAGTCAGGAATCCTTGATCCAGATGCGGAGTCCCTCTTTGAGCTCATGAATGTCCCGGTCGAAGGGAGCATGATGGGCCCCGGAAAGAAAATCGAGGCCGACAGCAAAGGGTTTCAGATGGTCTGCGGACTCAGGCAGGGGATGGGCTACACCTGCACGATCGTGCTGAGCAGTCCCGATCACCTTCTCGTAAATCCCACCAGTCGCACTGCAGAGTACATCTTGGGCGGTGAAGAGGGTGAAAACCTTCGTCGGCTTTTTTCCCCGAACCAAGGATCCGGCTTACATTTCTTCTCCGGAGACGGAAAGCTCGAGATTCATGGAGTCGTCGGCGCTATGCCTGGCGCTTTTCAACTGATTTATCGGGATTGAGAGCGGTGGGGCCGCGGTCACACTGCTCGGCTTGCTCTGCAATTTTTACTTTTTTTGTAGCACTTTATTGGCAGTACCCAAAAGCGACAAGCCTCTTGAGGTCATTGATTGAATTGTAGAAGTCTTTTTGGGTACTTGAAATTCTCGCGCGCCGTTTGAATACGGCAAATCGTTCGTTGATAAATCCGATCCGGCATGGACTGGATTCAATTTGACAGGCCCCATTTTCAGGCTCTTCGTGAAATCGAGTGGGTGAAAAGTACCTGTTTCTGTGACTTCAGGGCCGTACTTGGCTGAAAGTTTCAAGATTGACACCCTTCAGTTCCTGGCGATGATGCAGGGATGACTCCACGACCCAAAAAGAGGTCCCTTTACGACGCCTACCGTTTTCCAGGGTTCACTCCTGTCCGCGAGCTCAAGGGCGTCTTTGGTGACCCGAAGGCCCGCGTGGTCCGGCTGAACCGCCGCTCAAAAAAACAGTCTGCGGAACCTGCGGCACCGTCCACCTCGGCTGGTACGACCGGCGGACCCGCCAGGCCCGCGATCTGTCTTGCGGCGATTACCGGATCTACTTGGAGTTCGAGGCCCGGCGCGTCAAGTGTCGGAAGTGCAAGTCTGTGAGACGCGAGGGCCTGGAGTGGCTGCTCGACAGCCCGTTCTGCTCCAAACGTTTTGGCTACCTGATTGGCGAGAAGTGCCGGAGCCAGTCGATCAAGGACGTGGCCCGTGAGCATATGCTCGATTGGCACACGGTCAAGGAGCTGGACAAGCGCTACATGGAGGAACAGCTTAAGCGGGCTGGTAAACCATCGCCCCGGGCCGTCGGCATCGACGAGATCTCGGTGAGCAAGGGTCACGAGTATCGTATCATCGTGAGCGACTTGGAGGCGGGCCGCGCCATCTGGTTCGGTGGCAAGGACCGCAGCGAGCAGAGCATGGATGAGTTTTATGCTTTTCTCGGGGAAAGGCAGGCCAAAAAGATCGAGATGGCCGTCATGGACATGTGGAAGCCGTTCCGAAACTCGACCAACCGGAACGCTGCTCAGGCGGCCATTCTGTTCGATAAGTTCCATATCCTTCGCCATCTGGGTGAGGCCCTGGATAAGGTGCGCAAGCAGGAGTACGCCCGGCTCACCGGGAAGGACCGGAAGTTCATCAAGGTCCAGAAGTATGCCCTTCTGTCACACCGGGAAAATCTCAAGCCCGAGGCTCGCAAAGGCCTCAAGGAATTGCTCGCCGCCAACAAGCGACTCAATACGGCCTACCTCCTGAAGGAGTCCTTCGGTCAGCTCTGGGACTACAATCGGGAAGGATGGGCGCGGCGGTTCTTCGAGAACTGGAAAGAGCAGCTGAAGTGGCAGCGGCTCAAGCCGTTCGAGAAGTTCGCCAAGATGATCGACAAGCACTGGGACGGGATCGCGGCGTACTGCGAGTCGGAGAACAAGGTCGCGCTGGGGTTTGTCGAGGGGCTTAACAACAAGGTCCGGGTGATCCAGCGCCGGGCTTACGGGCTACGCGACGAGGAGTACCTCAAGCTCAAGGTCCTCACGTGCATGCTGCCACCGCTCCGCAAACCCTAAAAAGTACCCACTCGAAAACGCGATGAGCCGGTATTATAGAAGGCTGAAATTACGGCGAGTTCTGAGCCTCTTTGCCACCCATGCTGAGTGTCTAGGTCTCAATCGATCCAAAGCCGAACAGTCCCGAACATTAGTCGAGTGCCTTCGTACCGGATCACACGCTTACGCGGGCCGATACGGGGGATCGCGGGTCTCACCGGTACGCTTTTTCCCAGCAGGAGCGGCAAAACATTCAGTCTATTCCTCGCGTGGGATCTCTCTCAGACTGAGTAAG
>CAYXVB010000238.1:0-4313 GCA_964467785.1 uncultured Bacteriovoracaceae bacterium | reverse complement strand
CCGAAAGGGTCTCGAGGGTTCGAATCCCTCCCTCTCCGCCATCTTTTTTCTAACTCTTTTTTTTTTCACAAGTTTCAATTTCGGTTCGGTGTTCTGCAGCCAGTTGCAGCCACCCCCGTTCACTTCCGCGCGTTCCCAGTGTTGTTCAGCAACACGCGTGAGCGCCGATGCGTGACGTTTGGCGTAGATGAGCGTGGTCTGCAGCGACGAGTTGCCCAGCAGTTGCTGCGCGATCGCCGTGTCCGGCACCTCGTTGTAGATGTTCCGGCAGCCTCCGTGTCGCATCACATGCGTTCCGCGATACGGTAGCCCCACGCTCTTGAAGGCCCGATCATAGACAAATTGGATCGAGCGATACTCCAAGTGCTTTCCATCCACTTCGAAGACCAAACCCTGCAGTTCTTTACCCAAACCCTGAGCTTCCTCGGCCATGGCTTGCAGGGCCGCAAACGACTCAGGGAACAACGGCTGCTCTTTCACTCCATCAGTCGATTTGGAGTTCTTGAACCCCATCTGAACGAAGGAAGCGAGGCCCTTTCTACGGGGCCAGAGAACCGACCGACGGACAAATAAACGGGAGCGTGCGGACTGGTCGAAGTCCAGCCTCACGTCACCCCAATGGATGGCCGCCGCTTCGGAAATCCGAAGGGCCTGGAAGTACTGCACCGTCGCCAGCGCCGCGAAGAACCTACCCCGGGGAAATCTCAAAAGCGCCTCTCGGAACTTTTGAAATTCCTCCACTGACAGGTCCTTCGACACGGCTTTGGCATCTCCGGCCTTTCGGAGCCAAACCGCGTCTCGATGACGCTTCTTCACGGGAAATTGGAATGCCGGATCATCGTGATAGTTCAGATAATACTTCAAGATGATCGAGAGCAAACCCAACTCGTGATCGAAGCTCTTTCGAGAACGGGGACTACGCTTAGCGCGAGCCTTCAGCTCATCCAACCATTCGTCGATCTTCTGGGGAGTAACTCCATGGACCGGAAGATCCAGAAGGCTTCCCATCGAAAGCCGAATGAGCTTTTCATACTGAAGGCAGGTCCCTTGAGCCAGGGTTGGAAAGATTCTCCGCTTCCATTCTTCGATCAGAGCCCGAACCGGAGGCCCGGACTGAATCCGGACCTCCTTTCGGACTTGATCGGCAGCTTCGTAGACTTCGGCGACTCCCGCTTGCCACTTTCTGGCACCATCGAGCGTCTCAAAGAAATGGGTCTTTCTTTGAAGAGTCCCGTTTTGATTCGGCTCGTAGCGCCTCGCCATATAGGCTTTGCTGGATTCCGGAGTCTGATACAACTTCAACTCCTCATTCCAGACAAAGAGTCTGCTGACCCGAGGAGCTCCTGCCACCGGTCGATAGATGCGCGGCTTACCGAGATACACCGCCGGATTGAATTTGCCTTTGGTGCTTCGAATGATTTTCGTTTCAGGGTTTCTCATTTTAGTCATGGCCTTCTCCTTTTTTGGAGCCAGGCCGCGACCTCCGAAACCCGAAACCTCACTGCTCGACCGAGCTTGAAATACGGCAGTCCTTCTTCTGCCATCAGCAAGCTGACGTAGCTCAGGGACAAACCGAGAAGCTCGGTAAGCTGTTTCTTCGTGACCAGGTTTTCAAAGAGCAGCGGGGAACTTGTTCTTTCTTCGCCGGAAAACTCGCTCGGAAAAGACCGAGTTCCCGTACCTTTTTGATAGCACAGAACCGGCACATTTTCCGTTGAAAATGGCTTCATTTTGACAAACTCACGAAGCCTCCTTCAGCGAAGATTCAAATTTTTTCAGAAGCTAATGAAGCGTTTTCGTTGAAGCTTCATCGAGCTTTCCGGTCAAATGGGACAGATGCCGAAGGAGTGCCCTTTGGCGACCTTTAGGAGTCATTAGGCGCGATGCGATCACCTCCAGCTGTTTGTCATCGATCTGTTGAGCATAGTGGAGAATCAAGTGACTCGCCAGAATGCCTCGTCGGTGGTCGATAAATGGATTCACCTTTTTGAGCTGCTCCAGGACAACTTTCAGAGCTTCAATAGCCTCCGCCGATAAATCAGTCTTCACGAGTCGACTCCTGCTTTCTCGCAGCGCCACTTTTCGCGGCCCTTGGGATTCCTAAAATCGTTACATCACCCTCAAGGAACCACTCTCGATGCGCCTCGATCAGGCGATTTCCTTCAAGACGTTCCGGCACCCATACGGCTCGGAGTCTCGGCGCAGAGATCTCCGGTACAATTGCGCCGTCCTTTGTTCCGGACTCAAAAACAACAGTCTCCCGGACCAATACGGGGTCTAGACGTGCTGCTTCCATGGCGGTTTCAGAAGCGTTTCGTGAGTGCGCACAACCCATGAGGAACAGGCAGGTGCCCAATACATATAATGTCCAAATTCTCATAAACTTCCTTTATGGTCCGCAATCCCTGACTGGCCCCATTGATCTACGAGCGGATCGTCGTCAGATCGGACCTGAAATGTGGATCTCATTGAGGAATACTCGATGGCTCCGTCGGTCTCCGTCCGGATCAAACCCAGGTCGAATCCAGGTTGATTCCGGCGGGCACCGTATACATTCGGATCGAGGTTCTGGACTCGTTTGTCATCGAGAAGACGAATCGCGGGAAGTACAGCGGGATCCAAATTTGCCCGGGCAGCAGTGTAGGTTTTGTATGCGGTGGGGCTCAGAATAACGAAGATGACCCCCTTGCAGTGGTACTGGTTCTGGATCGTCCTCTCATATCGAGAGAGTATTTCTTCGATCCGGTCCTTAGACTTTAGAGAGAACTCGACCTCGACCGCTACCTCAAAGGCGTCGGCCCCGTAGCCAAGGCGAATGATACCGTCCGGGCGTCTCCCGTGAGAAAACCTCGCCAATGTCTTTGGGTTCAGTTCGTGTTCGACTGCAAGCCCTGTGACCTGTTCGTGGCAGGCCAATTGCCATAACGATTCGGTCACGCTCACCTGATGAACCAAGTCTATTTCGCGCAGCTTGTCGAGGCTTGGTCGATAATCATCCGGATACACCCGCTCAAGTCCCTTTTGTGTCGGTGCGCATACCCAAGTTCGGTGCTCGGGAAGAAAAATACGATTGATATAGCTGTGGGTCTCCAAGTAGCTTTTGACCGCGAAGAACGTGGATTTCGTGACATAGGGTTGGGTCATGGCCTTTAACTGATCCAGAGTCACCGCTCTAAATCGACAGATCCGTTCAAGGGTGAGCAAGGAGTTCTCGTTCATAATCTCTTGGTTTCCCTTCTGCTGATTCCAGGACCCGCTTCCTCCATGTAGGAGAGACGCCGCCGATATTGCAGCTGTTTCATTTTCTCCGCATGGACTTCCATCATCTGAGTTAAAAATGGATTCCCTAACAGCGGCGTCTGAATGATTTTGGAGTCACGAAAACGGTATACAGCCCGCCCTGGGCGATTTCCCAGGGTCGAGGCACTCATGTCGCCGATGACGAGATTTGAGGCCGCGACCGAGGGAACAGAAAAGCAGACCCGGCTCGGGAGATTGTCTTTGCTCTGCATATTGAGCGTGCTTTTATCCGGACGTTGCGTACCCAAGATGAGATGAATCCCGGTAAAGCGAGCCAGCCGCGCAAGACTCGCGATTTTTTCCTGAAGATCCGATTGCGCGGCCTTCTCTGTGGCTCGCTTCGACAGCTCCGCAAGCTCATCGACGGCAATCACAACAGGTCCGATCGGAAGATCCGTAAAGGCCTTTTCCTGATCGAGCTCCTTCATGCTCAGGTCTTTCCATTGTGCCTTTTGCTTCTTGAGCAGGTAGTCCCGTCTTTTTTCGAAGAGAGCTTGCGCGCTAGCCAGTACGGACTCCGCCGCCTCATAGGAGCGTGCCAGTTCAAAATTCGGAGAAGGCAGAAAATGCTGATAGTCGATCCCTCCCTTCATATCGATCAAACAGACATGGGAGTGTCGTGTTCGAGTCAGGACCGTGGCTAGGACCTGGCGCATGAACTGCGTCTTCCCAGCCCCGGTTTGCCCCGCGATCAAGAGGTGAACCATCTCCGCCAAGCTCAGTCGTTCCAATCCGTCATCGCTCTGGCCGACAAAGAACTCACCCAATTTCAGCTCGGCCATGGGTAGGGCCTCATAGAGAAGCGATCCCGGAACCTGGGACGTTCGAATCAAGACCTGAATCGACGGATGCTCGGGCGATGGCTTGCGAATGTCCTTAATGGGCTTCCCGAGCCGCGCCGAGAGTTGCTCGCGATGCTTCTCAAAGTCGGACGCGGCATATCCCGCACCATGAATCACATACTAATTAGTGCATTGGTAAAGCCGGATATGGTATGCAGTTAGGGTGAAAGC
>CAYXVB010000237.1:0-4332 GCA_964467785.1 uncultured Bacteriovoracaceae bacterium | reverse complement strand
GCCCAGCGATACTCCAGTCGGATTGCCGCCGGCGAGGAAGTTGACCATGTTGTCGAATTGCCCCATACCCAGCGATGGGTTGAGTCCGAGGAGCACTCCGACCATGTTTTCGCCGGTATTCGCGACCACCAAGTCCGGATAACCATCCCCATTGACATCCGCCGCTGCGATGGAAGTTGGATCGGTGCCCACATTGGTCGCCAGGCCGGCGTCCAAGGAACCCGTGCCGTTCTTCAAATTGAAGAATACGGACACGGTGGCATCCGCGCGATTGGCGGAGATGACGTCCTGCCACCCGTCTCCATTGAAATCACCGACCAACAGCGCTTCCGGCTGCACACCGGCACCGTAATCCGAGCCCGACCCGAAGTTCGTGCCCCGAGAAGCCGTACCACTCTTCGAATTGATGAAGACACGGATCGTGTTATCCACGGAATTCGAAACCACGAGATCCGAAGCGCCATCCTTATTGAAGTCCCCCAGCGCGAGCCCGGCGGGACCAATGCCGGTCGGAAAGTCCGCGAGAACCGTGAAAGTGCCGTTGCCGTTGCCATAGTGGACTCGGACGAAATTCCCAGAGCGGGAAACCACGGCCAAGTCCATCTTCCCATCCTGGTCAATGTCGCCCGCGACGATCGCCGCAGGGGTGGTCGCGGTCTGGAACGAGGTCAGTGGCGTGAAAGTCCCGTCCCCTACGCCTAAAAAGACTCGAATGGATTCCGAGCTATTGCAGACCACAGCAAGGTCGCTCTTACCGTCCCCGTTGAGATCCGTGGAAAGGATTCCAACCGGATCCGTGCAGGTATTGTAGTTCAAGATGCTTCCGAACAAGCCGGAACCGATACCTAGCATCACGTTGATCCGCGAATCCGAATTGCTCAGCACCGCGACGTCCTTCTTGCCGTCGCCATCGAAATCCCCATAGATCGTGGCGACCGGACTGACTCCGACGTCGTACGCCGTTCCGAACTTGGCCTTGGTCGAGTTGACCTTGGACGTTTCGACCAAAGTCACCGAGGACCTCCCGGTGAGCGCCAGATCCGGTAGAGCGGCGGCGAATCGGGTGGCCCGGATCGAGCTGTTCAGCGCCGAATGCCCCATGCGCACGTCGACCTGCACGTAACCTTGCGCATCCGATAGCTGAATCGGAAGTCCGACGATCTCCGCGTCGCCGTTCATTACCTGGAAATAGACGTTCTCTCCCGCGACCCCATTGCCGTAGCGGTCCACTACCCTGACCTTAGGCTTGGTGGTGAGGAGATTACCGATGGTCTGAGTTTGACTGTCGCCGCCAGCGATTTCGAGGTGATCCGCGGCGCCTGCCACGGTGCTGACCTGGATGTCTTGGCTCGCTCCCAACGAATCGGTCACGCGCAGCGTATCCACGACGTTGGCGAGAGTGCCAGGAACGTAGACGCGCTGGACCGCGTCGAGGGTGCCGCCGGAGTTATTGGTGACCACGCTCATGCTGTAGGACTCAGAACCCCCGCTCAGCGTAAATCCTTGGGAGCTCATCACCACCAAGCTGGGATTTAGCGGGGTCGCGGAGAGCGCGTGCTTTTTCCAGACCAGATTGCTCGATGCGGAGTTTCCGGCCGGATCAGTCTGGGTGACGACGAAAGTATAATCGCTGTCGACGCTCTTGGGGATCGAGAAGCTGAAGGTCGAAGCGGAGCAGGGCGTGCTTGCGACAAGCCCGTTGGAAAGCGAGATCACGGAGCCGCTTTCGCAAGAGCCGGCAAGAACCAGCGAGGTTTGCGAGGAGGCGAAGGGCGTCGCCGACGGCGTGCTGATCAACGGCGCCGAAACACTTGTTTTTCGTACCCAGACCGCCGATGCCGGCGCGGATACGGCATCGGTCGAATCCGTCTGCGTGACGAGGAAGGTATAAAGCCCATCCGTCGACTTACTCACCGAGAAGCTGAAGCTCGAGCCGACACATTGCTGGCGATCGCTGGCGTCCCCCGCCAAGGTCACCCAATCCCCTTCGTTGCACATGCCGGTGATCGTCAGAGAGCTCGAATTGGAATAATAAGGATTTGTCGCGGGCGTGGTGATCGTGGGAACGAGGACTATAGGGGCCATGGGCGGCGCCGCGACCGGAGCCGCGGTGAGATCCCCCCCCACGCGGCAGCCCGAAACCACGCTCATCAGAGCGCAGCTCAGTACCGCCAATAGTTTAGTCCACCCCAGACGTACCACTTGGATTTTCCTTTCGCTTACTTCGTGATGCGGATCACCCGGTTTTGATTGTAATCGCTGATGTAAATGTAGTTCGAATCACCGGAGAGGCCCGTGATCGAGCTCGTGAAGCCGCCTTGCGTGACTCCGGGCAAGAACAAGGTGTACGAAGGCGCCATCGCGCTCAAGCCCGAGGAGATCCAACCTTGCGCATCCACGGTGATACCGCTGGTCGAAGCGCCCTTCCAGCCGACCCACAGGCCATCCGAGACGCGGAACTTGAGGATCCGGTACGGATTGGCCGCATAGAGGTTCGTGCCGTCGGTCCAAAGCACCTGGGCGGAACCGCTAGTGCCCGATGCGGCATTGGTCCAACCCAAAGTGCCCGACCAGCCGGAAGTCCCAATCTTGATCGAATCGACGTACTTGCCGCTGGCAAGGTAATAGCGGTCGATACGGCCGTTCACTCCGTTAGAGATATACAGATAGGTCCCGTCGCCTGTGATGCCGTCGTAACCACCGAATCCCGAAGTGGTGGTTCCGAAAGAGAACCCTCCCCCGGCGTCAGTCGTCGCGCTCGCGCTCCCCGACTGCACTGACTTGGCGTTGGCCGGATCATTACACCAGCCATCGGTGTGACCGCTCAGCGCGGCGCAAGAGCCCGCCGCACCGCCGTTGAATTTACCGATCCAGCCGTCAAATGCTCCCGTGACGCTATTGAACCGCGCGATGCGATGATTTCCGGCATCCACGACATACAATCTTTGATTGTAGTAGTAGACATGGGTCGGACGGTGCAAGGTTCCGTTTCCGGAATTGACTTGGCAAGCCAAACCACTTGAGCCGGCCGTACCACACGAGGGGCGTCCGCCGACGCACCAGCCCGGAGTCGTGGTCGCGCCCCCCGGATTGCTGGCGAAGTTGCCGCTATAGCTCGAGCAGCTGTTGGCAGGACCATCGTTGGCGTCGGAGAGCGCCCCGACGCTGATATTGCTGATCCCACCGGTCCAGCCCTGAAAGCTCCCGTCCGAGATCTTGTAACGCATGATCCGATTGGAAAGAGCGTACTCGGCGCTTGAACCGTGGGTGTCGAGCCCATAGAGATAGGTTCCGTCGGTCGCAAGCCCGACCGGGATATCGAAACGCCCGTCATTGGCCCAAGCCGGAATCTGCCAACTGGAGGCCACCGCGGTGCTCGAGATCGAGTTACTGCACCACATGTTGGTGAAGTTGAAGAGGGTCGCCATCCCGCCGCACGGAGTACCGCCGGTGTCCGAGGTCGTCGCCACCCCGATCCAACCCAGCGAGCTTCCGGTCGTCAGATCGATCTTCTTGATTCGGGAGAGACCCGCGTCGATGAGATACATCAACATGTTGCCGAGGTCGACCGTGGACGCCATCGGCTGGGAGATCGCTTTGTCATCGAAGCCGTTCAACGAGGAGTAAGAGCTCCGGTCATTGCTCCAGCGAGCCGGGCTGGAGTTGGTGCTCACCAGCGAGCCCATGTAGTTGCCGGTGGTCAAGTCCCAACGCTTGATGGCCGGTTGAGCCGTGTCCGTCGTGTAGTTTCCGTCTCCTGTCAGCAGATGACCCGCGCCATCGTAAGCGACCGCGGACAACCAGGAGAACGCTTGCTCATCGAACCCTTCAATGCTCGTTCCGGAAGCCCACGTCGTATTGATCGAGCCGGCGTTGTTTCTTCCGATCCAACCCCCAAAGGCGCCGGTCGACGGATTGATTTTCTGAAGACGGGAACCCAGCGCCGCGTACAGCGTGGTCGCGCCGGAGACCGTTACGTCGGCGATTTGCGCCTTGGCGTAAACGCTGGCCGTCGTGAGATAGGTTTGGCTCAGCGTGACCGCGGATGCGCCGAGATAATCGCCGGTGCTCAGAGTATAAACGGAAATCACGTTCGAGACGGACCCGCCGTTTCCGACATCCACGACCGAGATCGTATCCGCCACGGAATCGATCATGAGATGCACAGGGTTACTGAGCCCCCCAGTGCCGTTACCCGCGGGAGCAGTAGGCGTGCCGGTATTGCACCATTTGCACTGGCCCGAGGCATTGCGTCCGATGTAGCCCAGGAAAGCGCCTGTGGCCGCATCGAATTTGTAGACCGCCTTGGACATCCCGAGATAGAGGTAGCCG
>CAYXVB010000236.1:0-4332 GCA_964467785.1 uncultured Bacteriovoracaceae bacterium | reverse complement strand
GTCATTTCCTCGATCAGGAGCTTGACCGCTGGGTATGCCGAGGCGAATTCGCCTAGGAACACAGGCAACAGATAAGGGGCGACCGTGGGGATGAGAGCGAGTCGAAACTCCCCCATGGGTTCCGAATGACGCGCCTTGCATAGAAATTCGAGTTTTCCGAATTCCCTGAGGATCGTCCGGGCCTGTTGGATGATGGCCTCCCCCTCTGGAGTGGGCAAAATCGGCTGTTTACCGCGGTCAAAGAAGGTCACGCCATATTCGTCTTCGAGTTTCTGCAGCTGCATGCTCAAGGTCGGCTGGGAGACATGACACGCCTTGGCGGCCTTTCCGAAGTGCCTGTAACGATCGACCGCGATAAGGTATTCCAGCTGAGTGATGGACGCCATGGCCTGATAGCATATATCTATCGAACCATAAAAAGAATCGATTTTATCTTTCGGGCGTCCTGAGCGATAACTAACTCAATAAGGAGATGACTCAAATGGCAACCACTCTGATCAACAGCAAAATCCCGGACTTCAAAGCCCAGGCTTACGTCCGCGGCGAATTCAAGGAAATCACCCAGAACGACCTCAAGGGCAAATGGTCGATTTTCTTCTTCTACCCGGCCGACTTCACTTTCGTTTGCCCGACCGAGCTCGGCGACATGGCCGACAAGTACGCCGATTTCCAGAAACTCGGCGTCGAAGTCTACTCGGTGAGCACGGACACTCACTTCACCCACAAGGCCTGGCACGACACTTCGGAAACGATCAAGAAGATCAAATACCCGATGCTCGCTGACCCGACGGGCTTCCTGAGCCGCGCGTTCGGCGTGCATATCGAAGAGGCCGGCCTCGCTTATCGCGGCACCTTCGTCGTCAATCCAGAGGGCCAGATCAAGTTGGCTGAGATCCACGACAACGGCATCGGCCGCAACGCCGACGAGCTGCTCCGCAAGGTGCAGGCTGCCCAGTTCGTGGCCTCCCATCCGAACGAAGTCTGCCCCGCCAAGTGGCGCCCGGGGGACAAGACCCTCAAGCCGGGCCTCGATCTGGTCGGCAAGATCTGATCGTCGGTTCGCTGAAAGCAGTTCTCCATGGTCCGGGGAAAGCACCCCTTTCCCCGGACCTCAAATAGAGACTCAACCTATTTCCGAAAATTAAGGAGTGCGACATGTTGGATCAGGAAGTCATCGAACAACTCAAGGGCGTCTTCTCAAAACTCGAGCAATCGGTCGTCCTCCGAGTGCGGCAGTCCACCCATGCCGATCAGGAACAGCTTCGCGACCTTCTGACCGACCTGGCCCGCGCCTCGGATAAGATCCGCATCGAGGAATCGGATGAGACCTCCCCGGCCCCGCTCCTCGAAATCCGCCTCGCGGACAAAGCCACCGGCGTCACCTTTCGCGGCGTTCCCGGCGGTCACGAGTTTTCGTCGCTCGTCCTCGCGATCCTGAACGCCGACGGCAAGGGCAAGCTGCCCGACGCCGGCATCATTTCGCGCATTCGCGGCCTTAAAGGCCCCGTGCGCGTGCGGACCTATGTCTCGCTCACCTGCGAGAATTGTCCCGAAGTCGTCCAGTCGCTCAACCTCATGGCGCTGCTCCATGATGACTTCCGTCACGAGACGATCGACGGAGCCGTGGCCCAGGACGAAGTCGAAGAGCTCGGCATCCAGGGCGTCCCGGCCGTCTTCGTCGGCGACAAGCTCGTTCATTCCGGCAAATCCCAGCTAATCGACTTGCTCGGAAGACTCGAGGAAGCCTTCGGCAAAAGCGCAGCCGTGACCACGCCGGCGAGTCTCGGCCAGTTTGACGTCGCAGTGATCGGCGCCGGCCCGGCGGGCGCCTCGGCCGCGATCTACAGTGTCCGCAAGGGACTGCGAACCGCGATCGTCGCGGAGAAGTTCGGCGGCCAGCTGACCCAGACCAAGGGCATTGAGAACATGATCTCGATTCCTTACACGGAGGGCGCGCAGCTCGCGGCCCAGCTCAACCAACATGTCTCCTCTTATCCCGTCAACGTCTTCGAGCACCGGCGGGTCAAGGAGATCACGCCGGCCCCTGAGGGCGCGGGCCAGCGCATCGTCATGGAAAGCGGCGAATTTCTCGACGCGCGCTCCGTGATCGTCGCCACCGGCGCCAAATGGCGCGAACTCGGCATACCCGGCGAAAAGGAACACATTGGCCTCGGAGTCGCCTTCTGCGCCCATTGCGACGGCCCCTTCTACAAAGGACGCAAAGTCGCCGTGGTCGGCGGCGGCAATTCGGGGGTCGAAGCCGCCATCGATCTGGCCGGAATCGCCCGCGAGGTCATCCTTCTCGAGTTCGGCGAGAAACTCAAAGCCGACGACGTCCTGGTCGAGAAACTCAAGGCACTGCCCAACGCCACGATCCTCACCCAGGCCCGCTCGACTCAAGTCGTCGGCGACGGCAAGAAAGTCTCAGGCCTCGAGTACGAGGACCGCAAATCCGGCGAACGCCGGAAGATCGACCTCGATGGGATCTTTGTCCAGATCGGACTGCTGCCGAACACGCAGTTTCTCAAGGGCTTTGTCGAGCTCACTCCCTACGGCGAGATCGTCACTGATCCGCGCGGACGGACCTCGGTATCCGGAATCTATGCCGCAGGCGACGTGACCACGATCCCCTTCAAACAGATCGTCACCGCGATGGGTGACGGCGCGAAGGTAGCTCTTGCAGCCTTCGAGGACCGCCTTCGGGAAGGCACCTGACTCCTATCTCAAAGGCCCACGTCGACGCAGGATCGGCAGCGGCTCACTCGCGAGGCAGCGATTCGACCAGCTCGACGTGGAAAATGAGATTTGAATCAGGTGGAATCATTCCGATCGCCCGCGTGCCGTAGGCCAAATGCGCCGGGATGTGAAGCGTACGCTTGCCCCCTTCTTTCATTCCCACCACGCCTTGATCCCAGCCTTTGATCACTTTTCCGGCGCCCAACACAAACTGAAACGGGCGCCCACGGTCGATCGAGGAGTCGAATTTTTGACCGTTTTCCAGGAAGCCTTCGTAATTCACTTTGACCAGCGCGCCTTTGACGGCGTCGCGCCCTGTTCCAACCTGGGTATCGATGATCTTGAGTTCGTTCATTCCTCCTCTTTGGCATCAATGTCTATTTGCATCAATTCCTAAACGAAGCGATCATATGTAATTCGTCATAACTTCCGTTCGCTATTTACAGCTATTCAAAATGGAGCTTTGGAGACTTAATGACTCACTCTGAAAATGACCGCGAATTGCTGATCACCCGTCTCATCCATGCGCCCCGCGAAAAGCTCTTCCGCGCCTGGACCGAACCCGAACTTCTTAAACAGTGGTTCTGTCCGAAACCTTGGAGCGTCTCACGAGTGGAAAATGACGTGCGCGCCGGCGGAAACTGCCTCGTCGTGATGAAGAGCCCCGAAGGTCAGGAGTTCCCCAATCCGGGGGTCTATCTAGAAATTATTCCCGGCCGAAAAATCGTCTTCACCGACGCGTTCACGACAGCCTGGGAGCCTTCACAAAAGCCATTCATGGTCGGCCTGATCACCTTCGAGGACGAGGGCGGCAAGACTCGCTACACGGCACGCGTCAAGCACTGGAGCGCGGCCGACCGTGAGCAGCATGAGAAGATGGGGTTCTACGAAGGATGGAACAAGGCGACCGACCAGCTCGAGGCGCTCGTCACGAGTCTCTAAAACCGCCGGACCAACCGAGGAGCTCGATAGCAAATGCTCAAAAAGATCAGTCTGCTCATCACCGGAATTCTCATACTCTGCATCGCCTTGCTTTTTGGCTACGCCGCGTTTCAGTCCCCTGACTACGTGATTTCCCGAGAGATCAAAATCAATGCGTCAGCCGAAAAGATCTTTCCCTATCTGAACAATCAGCGTCTCGCGCAGGAATGGGGACCTTGGCTAGAAGTGGACCCGACCGCCCAGATGACACTCACCGGTCCAGAGGCAGGAGTGGGATCCCGAACGAGCTGGAGCGGGGCCAAGCAGCTCGGCACCGGCAATGCCCTGGTTACCGAAAGCGTGACGAACCAGAGGGTTCACATCCGGCTTGAATATACGGAACCTACGGCGATGACGCAGGAATCAGACTACATCATCGCCCCCGCGGGCGATCAGAGCTTGGTCACCTGGAGGGTTACCGGGAAGAACTCGCTCTTGGGTCGCGCCATGTGCCTGGTGATCGACATGGATAAAATGGTCGGCGGAATGTTCGAACAAGGCCTGAACAAACTCAAGAAAGTCGTTGAGAATCCCAAGTAACCCGCCCCACGGCTCACATCACGTCTCCGTTGGCACCTCTATTGCTGAGAGAATGAGGTGCTCGACGCTCTCCAC
>CAYXVB010000235.1:0-4344 GCA_964467785.1 uncultured Bacteriovoracaceae bacterium | reverse complement strand
GGAGCCCGGACGGCAGCAAGATCGCGTACTCGCTCTTCACCAAGCACCGTAACATCAAAAACATCGATCTGTTCGAGTTCGACTTCGGCTCGAGCTCTTACCGTCTGATCTCCAACCGCAAGAACATCAACAGCGGAGCGGCGTACTCGCCGGATGGGCGCAAGATCGCGCTCACGATGAACTTTCTGGGCAATCCGGAGATCTTCACGATCGAGCCCGGCTCCGGTAACGCCGTGCGCGTGACGAAGTCGCTCGGCTTTGACGTCGACCCCAGCTGGAGCCCCGATGGCACGAAGATGGCCTTCGTCTCCTCGCGCTCGGGCCCGCCTATGATCTACAGCATGAACATCGGCGATCCGCCCAACAAGGCCACGCGTCTCACCTACGCGGGCCGCTACAACGCTTCGCCAAGCTGGTCCCCGCAAAACAACAAAATCGCCTTTGCCGGTTGGATCGACAAGCATTTCGACATCTTCATCATGAACCCTGACGGCTCGCACATCGAGCGCCTGACCAAGGACCAGGGCAACAACGAAGATCCGCATTTCAGTGCCGACGGCAACTTCGTCGCGTTTAGCTCGAACCGCACCGGACAGAAAAACATCTATGTCATGAACGTGGACGGCACGTTCGTCAAACGCCTGACCTACGGCCTGGGCAACTGCACCTCGCCCAAGTGGTCCAATCCGCCCCGATAAGAGGAGAGTTCCGAATGAGTACTCAAGAAAGAGTCGTCATCGTCACCGGATCACGCACCCCGTTCGTCCGCGAACGCAAGGAGTACCACAAGATCACTCCCGCCTCGCTCGGCGGCATTGTCCTGCGCGATACGCTCTCGCGCTCCGGCATCGACCCTCGGCTTGTTGAAGAGGTCTACTTTGGCATCGTGAGCCCGCCCGCCGAGGGCTCGAACGTCTCCCGCGAGGCGCTCTTCGACGCCGGTCTCGATCCGCACATCCCCTGCACTACGGTGAACCGCTACTGCGCCTCCGCCGCCGAGGCCGCCGGCGCCATCGCCGCCAAGATCCAGGCGGGTCAGATCAGCATCGGCCTCGCCGGCGGCGTCGAGTCAATCAGCTCGATCCGCGCCCTGTTCAGCAACGAGGCCACCGACTTTTTCCAGGACATCGCCAAGGCCAAGACCGCGGGCCAACGCTTCAGCCTGCTCTCCAAATTCAAGCCGGCGATGCTCGCGCCGATGGCCCCGGGAATCAAGGAACCCACCACGGGCCTGACCATGGGGCAGTCCGCGGATCTCATGGCGCGCGAATTCAAGATCACCCGCGAGGAGCAGGATCGCTACGCCGTGGACAGCCACCTCAAGGCCCATAACGCCTGGGAGCAGGGCTTCTTCCGTTCGCACATCGCCAACGTCCCCACGCCGGACGGCAAAGTGATCGATCGCGACACGATCGTCCGCGCCGACACCTCGATGGAGAAGCTCACCGGACTCCGTCCCGTATTCTACAAGGACGGCACCATCACCGCGGGCAACGCGAGTCCGCTGACCGATGGCGCCGCGTCCGTGCTGCTCATGAGCGAGTCCCGCGCAAAAGAGCTCGGCCTCCAGCCCATTGGCGCGATCCGCTCGGTCGTCGCCACCGCCGTGAACATTCAAAAAGAACCGCTCCTGATCGGGCCGGCCTTTGGCTTCCCCAAAGCCCTCAAGATGGCCGGCATCAGCTGGGAGAAACTCGACCTACTCGAGATCCACGAAGCGTTCGCTGGTCAGGTCCTCTCCACCATCCGCGCGATCGAATCGGCGGAATGGTGCAAGACAAAACTCGGCCTCGCCTCGCCCATAGGCAAGGTGGACCACTCCAAGCTCAACGTGCACGGCGGCTCGATCGCGATCGGCCATCCTTTCGGCGCAACGGGCGCCCGGATGATCCTGCAGGCGATTCACGGCCTGCGCGCCAAGAAAAAGAACTTGGGACTGATCTCCATCTGCGCCGCCGGCGGGATGGGCCAAGTGATGGTCGTCGAGGCGATTTAAGCTACGCGCAAATACCGCAGGCGAGCTTTATAACTGACCCATCCTCAGATTCATCGGGATATTGACGATGATGTCCCGCGCTTTGAGCGCGTCGACCGCCTCGTCCAGGTCGGCATAGCTGCCGGCGCTCCACGGTTGCGCGCCAAAGTCCCCGATCTGGACCAGGATGTAATCCAGCGCCTTGCGCACATCGGCGTCCTTGCTCTTGCGCCAGACGTCGTAGATCGCTTCGATAAAACGGACCTCGTCGGAGGCGGAGCCGCGCACACACCAGTAACGCGCCTTGAGCCCGTCGGCCTGGCCCGCTCCCGAGCGCACGATCCCGCCGGTGACGTCTTCCTGTCCGACAAAAAGATAGTGTTGTTCGTTCCAGCGCTGCCGATCCGCGACCGCGTAGATCTCCCCGTCATTGAATGGACCGATCCCGCCCGGAACGTAGATCGTGCCTTGCTCCGCAAGCAGTAGCTCGCGCGCGTAAGGCAGGCGCGCGTTCTGGCCGCGACAGTACATACGCGCTACCGGAGCGGGCGCCTCGGGCTTGCTCCTCGGAGCCGGCACCCAGTCGAGATGCGGCTGCGGATTGATCCAGTCGGCAAAGCGATTGGACTGGAAGAAATCGAAAAGCTGGCGCGCGAGATTCCGAATGGCGGCGTCGATCAGGTCCGTGCTCTCGAACGTGCGGGTCTGACCCGTCAGATACTTCTCCACCGTCAGCGTAAGTGTCACGCGGCCACGGGGCTGCACCGTGAAGCTCCCGTACATGAAAAAATCGACCGTCGCCAAAGCAGTCAGGGCCGCGTCCTGCGGAAGGCGCTTGCCCGCCGACCTCGCGTCGCGGACCGCGTTCTTCAGACCGGTGTTGCGGACGAACTCGACCCGACGAAGCGCGTCGCTCACGCCCATATCGATGAACGCTTGATCGAACTCGGCGCGGAAGATCGCCTCGAGCGACTTGCCCAGACCGACCGCCGCGTCGCGCTTGTGCTTCTCGTGCATACCGTCGAACATGAGCAGGATATTCGCAACCACCGTGGCGGCTTCCCTGGCATCCGCGCCCGACATGACCATCGGGAGAACCACATCGGCGAATTCCCGCATGAGCTCCCGACGCACATCATCGCGGTTCTGTTGGATGGTGCGGGTGTACTCCTTGAAATCACCCGCTGCGACGAAGGTGATATCCGGCCAGATCCCGGCTGGCGCCCCGGGCCGATTTGAGTCCGGAAAATCAGCCTGGCAAACCGAAGCCGAAAGCGTGAGCACCAACGCCAACAAGGACCAAATCAGGGACTTCATGCAGCGGTGTCTATCCAATCGGCAAATCCCAGTCAATCTTCTATACTTATTGGAAAAGTGCTATACGGACGCCATGCGCCTCGTATCCTTGTCGGTCCCGGCCTTTCTGATTTTCGCCACGCTGGCCCTCTCCGCGCGATCCGCACCTGCGGATCCGCTCGCCGCGAAGCCGATTCCCATCGTAATCGGCCCGTCCTACCCCGCGCCGGGCAACCCCGAGGATCCCGACGGGCCCCGGTCTTCCTGGACTCAGCGGATATTGCGGCTCGAGCGCCTGGTCGAACGCCTCGAACGGCGGATCTGGCGCTTGGAAGACCTCCTCGCCGGAGGCGCACCTCTCCCATCGCCGGCCCCCACGCTGACAAACACTCCGACTCCGCCCGCGGAGCCCGGCGCCCGAGGGTGGCGCTGCCAATTATCGGATGATGCGGGCGTTCCCTTCGTGGCTCGGGCCTCCACTCAAAAAGAGGCCGTGGACGCCGTGGTCACTCTCTGCCTACGCTTTCGTGCCCCAAACAAGTGCATCCCCGAAGTGAGTTGCAGCGCCGAGTAAAGCCTGAAGAAATCGCCCTATGCCAGCACCTCTCGAGCGTAAAAAACGCACCCATAAGTAGCCGCAACCTTTCGGAATTGTAGTTTTTCTATATCAGATCAACAAGATCAACTTTTCCGTTGACAGGGGCATGCAAAATTTATAGCGTCCCCTTCGCACCAAAAGGTGCATCGACTTATGGAATCGACGAAATCCTCGCAACATCCTTCGTCCCCGGCTTCGCCGGTCTCCAACGTGCAAAAGCGCGCGATTCAGCTGCGCCTGCTCAACGAGCTTTCCACCCGGCTGCAGTCGCTGCTTCAGTCCGATTCGTTTTACCAGGAAGTCGTCAACATCATTCAGGCCCGCTTCAGCTACTACAGCATCCAGATCTGGAGCGTGGACGGCGCCAACCAGACCTACCGCCTTGAGGCGCAGGCGGGTGCCTACCTGAGCCATCTCAAAAAGGGCGATACGCTTCCCCTGAGCCGCGGCATCACCGGCGCCGTGATCCGCACCA
>CAYXVB010000234.1:0-4354 GCA_964467785.1 uncultured Bacteriovoracaceae bacterium | reverse complement strand
GAAGACACCTTGCGCGGCGTGGATGGCGAGGAGCTGAAAGAAGTCGACGCCCTGGGCCGCATCAAGCTCGAGCGCGGCAAAGGCCGCGTGCTCTCCAACGTCCAGAACAAGCCGGCGGTTCCCGGCAAAAACCTGATCCTCACGATCGATCAGGATCTCCAGGAAACCGCCTACAAGGCCTTTGGTGACAAGATCGGCTCGCTTGTGGCGCTCAATCCGCGCACCGGCGAGGTGCTCGCCATGATCTCACGCCCCTCGTTCGATCCGACCGAGTTCTCGCGCGGCATCTCGGCGCAGCTTTGGGCCAGCCTGCTTGCGAACCCTAACCATCCGCTTTACGACAAGACGATTCAGGACCACTATCCGCCCGGCTCGACCTTCAAGATCGTCACGGCGATCGCCGGCCTGATGGAAGGCGTCATCGACGAGAACACGACATTCAACTGCACGGGTAACCTGCGCGTTGGTAACCGCGTCTACCACTGCCACTCCAAGCACGGCCATGGCAACGTGAGCGTCGTCAACGCCATTGCCGCTTCGTGCGACGTCTTTTTTTATCGCGTAGCCCAAAAGCTCAAGAGCGTCGATGACATTGCCAAATGGGCGCGTCACCTCGGCCTCGGTCAGAAGACCGGCATCAACCTCGCGCGCGAGCGTCCCGGCCTGATCCCGACCGAGGAATGGAAACAAAAACGCTACAATCAACCCTGGAACGCGGGCGAGTCGCTCACAGTCGCGATCGGGCAGTCCTATGTACTCGTGACCGCGCTCCAGTTGGCCAACTTGTACGCCGCCATCGGCAACGGGGGCACCCTCTACCGACCGTACATCGTCAAGGAGATCGAATCTTTCGAGGGCCAAGTCCTCAAGGAGTACGGGCCCGAGACCTTTGCCAAGACCGAGATCTCCCCCAAAGTGATCGAACTGGTGCGCCAGGGCCTTTGGGGCGTGTTGAACAGTCCTCGAGGCACCGCTTATGCCCAACGCCTGTCGGGCATGGACTTCGTCGGCAAGACTGGCACCGTCCAAGTCATGCGGCTCTCGGCCGACAAGATCTACCAGCGCTGCGAGAACATGCGTTTCCAGGATCGCCACAACGCGATGTTCGCGGGCTTCGCGCCCCTCAATAACCCCGAAATCGCGGTCGCCGTGATCGGTGAGCACGCTTGCCACGGCGGGACCTCGGCCGCCCCCATCGCGCGCGCGGTCATCAAGACCTATCTCCAGAAGTATCACCCCGAGCTTTACAGCGACAAGGCGATCGCCGATCGACTCAAGGCCCAGGGCCTCACGCCCAACAGCGTGCTACCCATGCCGAAAGCAGGCGGGGAAGACGAAAGCGACATCACGCTCGACCAGAACGACACCCTTCCCACGAGCGACCGCATCCAGCCCCCGCCGCTGCCGCCCCCCGCACACGGCCCCAAGCAAGAGGAAGAAGAAGAATGACCCACTCGTGGATGGAATCCGCGCCTCCCCTGGACGAGAGCAGCACGAGCCGCACCGGCTATTACGAAGAAGAGCTCAAGAAGTTCAACTGGAACCTGCTGATCCTCGAGGTCATCCTCTTTGGCGTGGGCATCTGGAACCTGATCTCCGCCACCGGCGTCCAAGACAAGTCGCTCGGCCTCTACAAGCAGCAGCTCCTGTGGTTCGGGATCGGCATGGCCATGACGGCGATCATCCTGTTTTTCCACTATAGCGCCCTTTCGCGCATCGCCTACCTGATCTACTTCGCGAATCTGCTCCTCCTCGTCGCAGTGCTCGTCTTCGGCAAGTCCACCCTGGGCGCAAAGCGCTGGATCGGTTTCGGCGCGCTCCGCATCCAACCCTCCGAGTTCATGAAGCTCTCCATGGTCATCATGCTCGCCAAGTACTTTGAGCGCGACCGCACCGTGAACGGTTACGGGATCAAGGAGTTGATCTTACCCACGCTCCTGGTCATGATTCCGGCGGCCCTAATTATCCTGCAACCCGACCTCGGGACCGCGATGGTGCTCCTTTTGACCTACGGCAGCATCATGCTCTTCCTCAAGATCGAGAGGAAGACTCTCCTTGCCATCATGCTCTGCGCCGTCGTGGCAATGCCAGTCGTCTACAAGTTCGGCCTCAAGCCCTACCAACAGCAGCGCATCCATACGTTCGTCGACCCGATGAGCGACCCGAAGGGATCAGGTTACAATTCAATCCAGTCGATGATCGCCGTCGGCTCGGGGCAGCTCATGGGCAAGGGTTACCGCAAGGGCACCCAGAGTCAGCTCAACTTCCTCCCCGAACATCACACCGATTTCATCTTTTCGGTGTTCAGCGAGGAGCACGGCTTTGTCGGCTGCATCATCGTCGTCGCCCTTTACCTGATCTTCCTCAGCAACGGCCTTTCGGTGGCCTATCAGTCCCATGACAAGTTCGGGGTGCTGCTCGCGCTCGGCATCGTGACCGTGCTCTTCTGGCATGTGTTCATCAACATGGGAATGGTCATGGGGCTTTTGCCGATCGTCGGTGTCCCCTTGCCCTTTCTCAGTTACGGGGGCTCCGCCTTGGTGACGGCCATCCTCGGGGTGGCGGTCCTGACCAACATCGCGAATAAAAAGTTCATGTTCTAATGGCATGAGGAGCGCAAGGGAGTGCTCGCCCGGCAAAAAAAGTCGTGCTATCTTCTTAGACTATGATCACTCGCAATGCCCTTCGTCTGTCCTTCATTGTCGCCCTGTCCGCGCTCGGCATGGGCATCACCATGCCCAGCTGCCCCGGTCAAGAGGCCATGCAGCAGCAGATCGACGCGCTCCAGACCAAGAACGCCGAACTGGGCCGAAAAGTAGGCACGCTCGAAGCGACTTCCAAAAAGGTCTCGGATGACATGGGCAAGATGACCCAGCTGCTCGGCGAGATGACCAATACCATCCAGGCGCAAAAAGGCGCGATGGACCAGATGAGCACGGCCATCAAGGAGCTCCAGGCCCGCGCAGCCGCTCCGGCTCCGGCTGCCAAGAGCTCCGCTCGGCGCCGCCGCTGAGCACGGACGCGATCGCGTCTTAAACCTCGATTCGTTTTCCCGCAGGGCCGGCGGGCGAAGTTCCCGGCCCCTTTACTATTTTGGAAACGCATTATCCCTACAGCCGCTACCTGCTCGAAACCTTCGGCGGCAAAACTTATAAAATCGTGGTCTCCTCGCGGCTGACCTGCCCCACGCGGGACGGCTCGCTGGCCAAAGCCGGTTGCGCGTTTTGCGACGTCCGGGGCTCGAGTTCCTACTTCGGTAAACAGGGGCGCGGCGCCGATGTCCGAAGCCAAATCGAGAAGCGCCTGCCCCAAGTACGCGAACGCTTCGGGGCCTCTAGGTTCCTGGCCTATTTTCAAAGCTACACCAACACCTATGCGGACGTGGAGTACCTGCGCGGCCTCTATGCCGAAGCCCTTTCCGTGCCGGAAATCGCCGGCCTCTGCATCGGCACCCGTCCCGACTGTCTCCCGGACGAAGTCCTCGACCTCCTCGAAGAGATCGCCCGCAAATCCTACGTCTCGCTGGAGCTGGGCGTGCAGTCCTTTGAAGACCCCTCACTGCTCTGGCTCGATCGCGGACATGATGCCGCCTGCTCCATCGATGCGTTAAAGCGCCTCCGGGAGCGCGCCCCGCATGTTCATGTCTGCGTGCACCTCATGTTCGGCCAGCCCACGGACTCACCCGCCGGCGCCCGCGAAGCCGCGCGCCTACTCAACGAATCGGGCGCCCGCGGCGTCAAGCTCCACCAGTTGATGGTCCTCGAGCACACCGAACTCGCCCGGCGCTTCCGAGAGGAGCCCTTTCCCACGCTCTCGATCGAACAGTACTCGGCGATCGTCCATGAGTTCCTGACCCACCTCTCGCCTTCAATTTACGTGGAGCGCCTCTGCGCCACCGCCTCGCACTCGGACGAGTGCCTTGCGCCCGAATGGAGCCGCGAGCGCTGGATGCCCCACAACGAGATCCGCAAATTCCTCGAAGCTCGCGGCTGCCGCCAGGGCGCCGCACTTGAAGCAGGCGCCTGAGTCAGCTCCTGGAGACTTCGCCACCTTCGGAAGCTCCGGCGGCCAGCACCGGAAGCGGTTTCCAGTCCTTGTGCTTTTCGGAGCCGCGGGCAGTGCCGAAGATCGAGCGGAGCTGTCCGCAGGCGGCCAAAATATCGCGCCCGCGCGAGATGCGGACCGTGGTCGTAATGCCTCGGTCCAGGAGATACTTCTGGAAGTTGCGCACCGTCTCGTCGGAGGGTCGTTTGAATTCGGAGGCCGGGTGCTCGTTGAACGGGATGAGATTGACCTTCGCCTTGCCCGGCATGTACTGCTTCATGAGGCGAGCCACGCGGGCCGCGTCCTCGAG
>CAYXVB010000233.1:2635-4364 GCA_964467785.1 uncultured Bacteriovoracaceae bacterium | reverse complement strand
TCCCTGAAGCCTCCGTGCCCGCCGTGGAGATCTGCTCGGAGAGGTCCGCGGCGGGGATCATTCGCTCGGCCAACGAGACGCGGTAGTTGGGCACGAAATGCAGCGCGAGCTTGCCCTGGCAGGCGGGCTCGGCCGCGATTCGGGCGGCCACGCTGGTGGCGAGCTTGATGATCTGCTTGGCGGTCTCGTAGGCGCTCGCCGCTTTACCCCCGATGAGGAAGGTCCGCGGGATCTGCGTCGCTTTGGGGTCGCGGCGCAGCCGCTGGTAGAGGACGATCACGTGCAGAACGTTCATCAACTGGCGCTTGTACTCGTGGATTCTCTTGATCTGGACGTCGATGAGCGAGTCCGGATCGATCGTGAGGTCGAGCGAGGAGGCGAAATAGGCCGCAAGCTCCGCCTTGTTGGCGCGTTTGATGGCGAGGATCTCGCGTTGGAACCCAGAATCCGTGGCGAACGCGGAAAGCTTTTCGAGCTCGTCGAGATCGCGCATCCAGGCATGGCCGATCCGGCGGCTGATCGCCGCCGACAACCGGGGGTTGCACTCGATCAGCCAGCGCACCGGGGTGACTCCATTGGTCACGTTGTGGAAACGCTCGGGATTCATTTCGAAAAAGTCGCGGAAGACTTCCTTGCGGAGCAGTTCCGTGTGGAGCTCGGCCACCCCGTTGACGGCGTGGGAGCCCACGATGGCCAGATTCGCCATGCGGACGCGTTTTTCGTGCGCTCCTTCCTCGATGATGGACATGCGGGCGAGGCGCGAGGGCTCCTTGGGCCAGCGCGCCTCGACTTCGGCGAGGAAACGGCGGTTGATCTCGTAGATGAGCTCGAGGTGGCGAGGCAGAACGCGACCCATCATGGACACGGGCCAACGCTCGAGCGCCTCGGACATCACCGTGTGGTTGGTGAAGGAGATCGTCCCGCGGGTGATGTTCCAGGCTTCTTCCCAGGGCAGATGGTGCTCATCAAGGAGGATGCGCATCAGTTCGGCCACCGCGATCGCGGGATGGGTGTCATTGAGCTGAATGGCGGCTTGTTCCGGTAGCCGTTTGAGGGGCAGCTCGGACCCGAGGTGTCGGCGCACGATGTCGGCAAGAGAGCAGCGGGTGAAGAAGTACTCCTGGCGCAGCCGCAGCTCGCGTCCGGCTTCGGACGCGTCGTTGGGGTAAAGCACTTTGGAGATCGTTTCGGCGCGGGTTTTTTTCCGGGCCGCGCCCTCGTAGTCGCCGCGATTGAAAGCGACGAGATCGAGGTCCTCAAGCGCTCGCGCCTGCCAGAGGCGAAGCCGATTGACGTTGCCGATCCGGAAGCCCGCGATGGGGCGGTCATGCGGAATGCCCTGGACCACTTCGTCCGGCACCCATTGCCAGCGGACCTCCCCGTCCCTGTGCACGAAGGTCCGCGAGCTTCCGCCAAAGAATACCTCGACGGCCTCC
Source organism: uncultured Bacteriovoracaceae bacterium (assembly GCA_964467785.1). GTDB lineage: Bacteria > Bdellovibrionota > UBA1018 > UBA1018 > UBA1018 > CAYXVB01. The sequence continues at coordinate 2,928 of CAYXVB010000233.1, read as the reverse complement.
GAAGGGCGCGGATACTCCCAGGGAGTGCCGTGACGGGCCCAAGTTTCGGGGCGTTCCTGCTGGTAACCGTCCTGGATCACTTGCTCGAAGATGCCGAACTCGTAACGGATCCCGTAACCGATGGCCGGGACGCCGAGCGAGGCCGTGGATTCCATGAAGCAGGCGGCGAGCCGCCCCAGGCCTCCGTTGCCCAGGCCTGCGTCGGGCTCCTCCTCCAGGAGGTCGCCCAAGGTGATGGATCTGCCGGGATTGAGCTCGTCGAGCAGTTGTTCGACGTCGGCGCGGATGCCCAG
>CAYXVB010000233.1:0-2535 GCA_964467785.1 uncultured Bacteriovoracaceae bacterium | reverse complement strand
TTGAGTGCGGTTTTTCTGCGTGCGCTGTTCCATAGGTTTTTCCGTGGTGACCGTCATGGTCAACAAGCGTACTAGAAAAACTCCGACGCACTCCAGAAATAAATGCGCCGAATGTGGATTGTTTTGTCGATCGGAGCAAGCGGTGCAAGATTCGTCCTCGGCGGAAAGCGGGCGACGTCTTCGCGCGGCGCCGCTCTTCGCGCGAGTCGATCGACTTGCGCGTCATCATATTTTTTTGGACGCGCCGTCGCAAATCAGGGTTAATATCTGTAGCAGTGCGACCGCGGGCGAGAGGGCGTCAATGGAGTGACGCTTACGGCCCGCAGGTCTCCCGAAATCCACGGAGAGGAATCGCGGAAATGCATCCAGGAAGCCCAGCAAGTCGAATCCCAGCAGGTCACTCGGTTTTTTCCACCCGAATGCTCGCCTCTCTTGTCCTGCTCTCGATGCCAGCCGTCTTCCAAGGCTGCGCCTCCGGCGGCGCGCCCTCCGCTCCTGTGACCGCGGCAGAAGCCCGGGGCTCGGACGGTGATTTGGCCGTGTTTGCGGGTCACGACGGGGGGCTTGTGCCCGAGGGCGCGGGCGTGCACGCCTTGGGCAAAGTTCTTAGTGATAACCTCTCTGGCATCGATGGCGAGAGCGTCGAGGTCAGGGGAGAACTACTCGAGCGGGCGCGAAAGTACGCCGCGGCCAGAAAAGTCGCGCGCAAGAACAAAGGGGTCTTTCAACGCAAGCTCGTCGCGCTTTCGTCCGCGCAGGATTGCGATCAACGCGCTTCGGACGCGTTTTGCGCCTTTTATCACGAGGTGGGTGAGTCGACGGACAAGTCGCGGGAGGTGGCATCGGGAGCCGAGGTCGGTGACGATCTCAACGGCGGCGCTCCCCGGATGGTCACCACCCGCAGTCTCAAAAAGATCAGCGCTTGGCTCCACAAGGGCGATGTCGCCGCGCTTTCCGGCGTGATGGACCGTGACCTGCGCAAGGCCATCGCCAAGCAAAAAGGTTTCGAGAAAATGGAAGCCGTGGCGGAAAAGGCCCTGGCCGAGGACCGCTGCTCCAATCCGACGCTTACGATGATGCTTGGCGCGAAGGCCGAGGAAGCGTTCCCCGAAGAGACGCTGCGTAAACGCGCCGTCGCGCTTTACGAAAAAGCGGCCAGCTGCTCTTCCGACCCACGCCTCGTATCCGTCAGCGCGCGGGCGAGCTATCGCCTGAGCCTGCTCTCAATCTGGGAGGGGAAGTGCGAGCAGGCGCTTCCGCAGCTGGATTGGCTCATCGCCAACGAGAGCAAGCACGAGTTCGGTTCCCGCGCCCTTTACTGGCAGGCCCGCTGCATGGAGGCGGTCAAGAACACCTCCGGGATGGAGGCGGCCCGCAAGTCCCTGCGGGAGCGGCATCCCTTCAGCCTGCACAACATCGTGATGCAGGGGAACGACCCTGAGATGATCAAGGCGATCTCGCGCAAGCCCGATCCGAAGGTCGCGTTCCGTTCCGCTGGGCGGCCGGAGATCAACAGCTCCGTCCTCGTCGCCGAAGCGCTCCTGGCCTCCGGCGAGTCGGGGGTTGCCGGCGAGGTGCTCCGGCGAGTGAGTGCCCGCGCACCGGAGCTCGAGCCTGAGTTCCGTCTCTATCTCGCGGTCCTGCTCAATCGCGCCGGACAGTACGTGGAAAAGTTCCGTGTCCTCGCTCCGCTTTTCAAAGAGCGCCCGGAGTACGTCTCCCGGTCCGCGCTCGAGCTCTATTATCCCCAGAATGTGGTCGCCAACTACATCCCCACGGAGCAGCAGGGACTTGAGATGGATCCCATGCTCATGCTCTCGCTGATCCGCCAGGAAAGCGCATTCAATCGCGGGGCTCGCAGTCCTGCCGGGGCGCTGGGTCTCATGCAGGTTATGCCCAGCACGGCGCGTCTCTTCGGCCGCGTGCGCAAGTCTCAGCTCCTGGATCCTTCCGTCAACATGAAGATCGGATCCAAGTACTTCGCACTTCTCGCGCGGCGCTTTGACGGGGACGTCGAGCTGGCGCTCGCGGCCTATAACGCCGGTCCGCGCAAGGTCGACGACTGGCTTCGGCGTTATCCGGTGGACAATCGGATCCTGTTCATCGACCTGATCCCCTTCAAAGAAACCCGGGAGTACGTCGCGTCCATCGCCCGCAATTATTATTGGTACTCGATCCTGTATCCGGTGCCTGCGGCGGAAGGCGATCGCAAGGACAGCTCGGGCGGCTTCCGCGTCTTCGGGCAGGGTGCCGCGCTATCGGCCGTGCAAAACTGAACGACGTTTCCGTTAAACCGGGGCGGGCCGTTCAGACCGTGACCACGAACTCGGCGCTGGGCGGGCGCTGGGCGAAGCTCCGCAGCGCGCGATAATGGTCCGCCAGCGCCGCGCGCTGGGACGAGAGCGAGAAGTAGGGGTAGCCAAACTCCTGTGCCGTCTTGCGCACGATGGGCGAGAGCTTTCGGTAATGGGCATGGCAGACGCCCGGCATCAGATGGTGCTCGACCTGGAAGTTTAAGCCGCCGCAATACCAGTT
>CAYXVB010000232.1:0-4376 GCA_964467785.1 uncultured Bacteriovoracaceae bacterium | reverse complement strand
CGTTTTTCGGCGTTCGGGTCCCGGTGGTCAGAGCGTCAACACCACTGACTCCGCGGTGCGCTTGACCCATATGCCCACCGGCATCGTCGTGACCTGTCAGCAGGAGCGTTCACAGATCAAGAACCGCGATCTCGCGATGAAGGTCCTTAAGTCCCGCATCTACGAACGCCACCTCGAAGAGGAACGCAAAAAGCAGGCGGCCATCGAAGATTCCAAGAAGGACATTTCCTGGGGATCGCAGATCCGTTCCTACGTCCTGCACCCTTACAAAATGGTCAAGGACCACCGTACGGGCAACGTCGTGAACACCGCCGAAAAGGTTCTCGATGGAGAGCTCGACTCGTTCATCAAGGCTTACCTGACCTGCCGGATCACGGGCGAATGGGCTCGAGGTGGCGGCGGCGACGACGTCTGACGTTCTGGCGACGAGCAGGGGATAGGTCACGTCCGACACAGGTCAAAACCATGTGGGCCGCGTCTACTCCTGGGAAATTCAAGGCCTCTTTCGCAGCGAATTTCTTGCACTGTTAAACTGATTAAGACACTCGGGTTTGAGGCCGACAGGTAAGGCATGACCCGAGGTGTTTTCCTCGCATCTTTGAACCTTATCGCGAAGCTCCTTGCGGACCTCCGCGCGAACTTCCAAATCGCGCTCGTCACGGCGTTGGCCGCGATGGCCTGCGCCTCGCCTTGCCTCAAGCTTGCGCCCTTGGACTCCAACCAAACGGCGGGAAGTCGCGAGCTTCAGTCCTTCGCGCAAGAGACCTTGGAGCGCTTGCCGGTGGGCATCGGCCGAGGACTTCAAGAGCGAATCGCGGTTCGTTGGGATTCCGGAGTCAACCGGGAGTTCTCCGCGGCCGAAGCCGCGAAACTTTTCTGCGCCCCTTCAGGCGCCGCCCATGCGCTTGCGCGCAGCGAGATCAAAGACAGCGTGCCCACTCTTTATCTCCATCCAGCGCTCAAACCCGCGGTCATGTCTTCGGTCCTTGTTGGCGAGGGCGCCATCCCGGCCGCCTGCTCCTCGCATAAGGACCTTAGGCGCCTCGCGCAGGCCGCGCTGATCCATCAAGTGGCTCATCTATTTGCCGCTCATTCTGATACCTCCCGCGAGCTCCTGGCCGAGTTCAAGCTCTCCTCTCGGAGCGCCTTTTTGGCCGTGGACACCGGACGCAGTCCCGACCCGCTCGAGGCTCGGGACGCCGTGGAGCACTTTGCGGTCAATGCCGAGTACTTCGTGCTCGATCCTGAGTTTGCCTGCCGCAAGCCATTTGAGATGCGGCGGTTGCGCGCGCGCATCGGTGCGCCGCGCGGGCTAACGGAGCACGGCTGCACATCCGAGTGGAAGATCGGGCTCGAAAAGGGCGCCCAAGTGGGGATCTCGCCCGAGCAGGTCCGTGAGTTGCGATATCTCTTGGTCGAGAGCGCGCCGGGGGCCGGTCCGCGACGCGGCGAGCGCGCCGGTCATGCGATGTTCCATCTCGTGCGCTGTCCCGAAGGCGACGCCGCCTGTGACCGAGACATCGTCGTCAGTTTCCGCGCCAATCTCATGGATCCAATGACCGACACGCTGAGCGGACTGGCGGGCACGGAGCCGGGGCGCGTCCGCGCTTATCGTTATGGCGAAGTGGTCGACGAATACGCTCACTCCGAGCTCCGCTCGCTCCGCAGCGTCGCGCTCGAGCTGGATCGAGGGACCCGCGAACGTTTCGTCGCCCTCCTGCTCGAACGTTATTGGGCAGATAACGGTGCCTTGACCGCTGGCGGACGCAACGCCGGCAACGAAGCCCGGGATCTGCTCAAGGCCGCGCTCGGTCCGACGCATCCGTTTTGGAAATCCTCGGGCGTGAGCGCCGCGCGCGTTTTCCAGGATCTGAGGCGCACCGGGCTTGCCGGCAAGGGCAGGGAAATCCTGATTCCATCGGCTTGGAGCGAGCTCGAGATCGCCTTTGAGCGGCTCAATCGCGCGGGCGGGGGACGCTGGCGCGACCTGCGGACTTACCTCCTGACAACGACCGCGCTCGAGCGCCGTGAGTGGGCGCGAAAACTCCTCGGCGGCTCCGATCACTGGGTCGCGCATGCCGAAGCCTTTGATCGTATGGAGACTTGGATCCGAGCCTCGCTCGAGCGTCGCACGCAACGCGAGTCGGTGCGCAAGCTCGTCGATTACCGCGAGCGCGGCCTGAGCCGTGTCGAGGCGAAAAAATTGCTCCTCAAGGTAGCCAGCCTTCGCACGTATTCTCATGAGATCATGCCGCGTTCCCAGGCCGCCGATCTGGACGGCTACGGGGTGCCGCTCAATCACGAACTCGATTCCGCGAACCGCGGGCGGGACACCGGCTTCGCGCAGCTAGCCCGTGAGGCCGAAGGGGCCCTCGTTGCGCTTTCGGAGCGGCGACGGGAGCAGTTTCCCGCCGAGTCCCAGGAGCTGGTCGAAGTCGCCTTCAACCTGAGTTGGGTCAAGGAGCAGATCGCTCAGGCGTCTACCCGTTCGGGCGAAGGCGGAGCCGGCCAGGTCCTCAGCCGCGTCCCGGCCGCGACCCGGCCCTAAACGCGCTGGAGAGGTCCTGGTATTTCCTCGGCGCCCGCGCAGTAGAAACAGCGTGCTATCACTGAGGCGGCATTGATCCTTCGCGCAAAAAATGATTAATAGAGGGACCTCTCTCGCCTCCCATCGGGGCGACTGCGCCAGGAGCGATGTTGATGATGACCGCGGCGGAAAAAAGACGCCTTTTTCGGGATCTCGGCAAGCTGGACCCCTCCTTTGCCGATAAGATCGCGCCCTTTCTCGACGGGCTATACCGTCATTACTTCCGCTGTGAGATCACGGGCTGGAAAAATGTCCCACGGCAGACGTGCATGTTCGTCGGCAACCATAACGGGCTGCTGACCTTCGAAGTGCTGATGCTCTTTTACGCCTGGTGGAAGCGCTTTGGCTGGTCCCGGCGCGCGCTGGGGCTGGCACACAACATCGCGCTTCGCAATCCGGTGTTCAGCTGGCTGATCCCGCGACTGGGCGCGATCCCCGCGGATCCCGAGCTGGCTTATGAGGCACTCAAGCGCGACTATAATCTCCTGATTTTTCCGGGTGGGGAGAAAGAGGCTTTCCGACCGTTCAAGGAACGCAAGAAGGTCGACTTTTACCAGCGTAAGGGATTCATCCGGCTGGCGCTCAAGGCCGATGTGCCGATCGTGCCGCTGGTGAGCTGCGGAGCCCACGAGACCTATGTGATCCTCGACCGAGGCGAGAAGCTTGCGGAAAAGCTGGGGCTCAAGGAACGGATGCGCCTTCATGGCGTGCCGATCACCGTGCGCTCCGTCTTTTTCATGTGGTGCGTGGTTACGGGCATGTTCACTTTTTTTCCGCTGCTCATCGCTCCGGCAGCCTTCATGGCGATCTTCGTGCCGTTGCCGGCCAAGATGACCTTCAGGCTGCTACCGCCGGTCTATCCGCGCGAGCTGATGGATCCGACGCTCTCCGAAGAGGAGAATGTCCAGCGCATCTATGACCACGTCGTCGGACTGATTCAGGAGCGGCTCACCGCCGAGTACGCTCGCCGAAAACTGCCCGTGATCGGCTGAGCTCCGTAGTGGTCCGGCGTGTTTAGTAGCGGATGTCGAATTTGCAGTTCAAGTGGACTTTGGCGACCGTGGGCTCGAGCAGTCCTTCTCCGGGCTTGCCGCGGGATTCGGAGATGAGAATCAGGGCTGCGGTTCCGTTGTAGGTGCCCGGCGGAACGGGGCCTGCCGAATCCGGCAGTTTCATTTCAGAGATATGGAAGAACGCCGCGTTGTAGCGGAGTCCTTGGTCGGCTTCCGTCTGGATGAGTTGAGTCATCGCGCCGGAAACCATCGCCGAGGCGGTGAAAGTATCGGTGACCGTTTGGGTGGCCTTGTCGAATTCGTAGTAGACCTTGCTCCTCATCGTCATACCCGCGCGGCTGCCTTCGATCGAGACGACTTCGAGGAGGCGATCCCATTTCACGGCGAGCGGACTGCTCATCTTGCGGGCCGGCGTGCAGTAGATCGTCATCTCCGGATTGGCCGGTCCGGAGGCCAGCGCCGGAATGGAAAACAGGGAGAGGGCTGCCAACAGGGTCGAGTGAGTGAATTTCATGGGGCCCTTTTACCTCTTTTTTTGCGCCGCATCAAATTCTTTGTTTTTTTGGTTGGGTTTGCTGTGGAATGACAATTGACATTAGATCGGGGCTGTCATAACAGTCTGTCCACGCAGTGATTCTAATGCGGGGGCGTAGTTGAGTCGGTTACAACGTCGCCCTGTCACGGCGAAGGTCGTGGGTTCGAGTCCCATCGCTCCCGCCATTAAGCACTGAGTCAATGAAAGAAGGGCTCCTCAAAAGAGGGGCCCTTCTTTATTT
>CAYXVB010000231.1:0-4623 GCA_964467785.1 uncultured Bacteriovoracaceae bacterium | reverse complement strand
GATTTTGGCGGCCTCGTCCATGGCGTTGGCGCTGGTGGTGGGGGCTTCGTCCTGTGGCGACAAGAATGGCGGCAGCAGCAGTTCGAGCGGTGATCTCGGCGGTAACAAGCCTGGGTTCCTGGGCGGTGGCGCCGGCGGCCAAATTGGCGGGGGCGGCACCAGCGGCAGCGGCAGCGGCGGCGGAAATGGCGGTGGAAACGGCGGAGGCGGCACGGTGAATGCCGGCTGCATGGACAGCAGCGATCGTTCCTCCTGTGTCGAGTATCAAGTCAGCGCGCAGGGCGCAGGCGCGATCGAAAAGGGTTGCCGTGACGGGGGTGGCACCTATTACGGAAATGGCTGTCCCGCCGCGACCATGGGCAGCTGCGTGATCACGCAGGACTCCAACGGCACGACCGTCCGGTACACCATGCGTTTTTACTCGCCAATGAAGGCCGACGAAGCCAAGGAAGCCTGCGATTACATGGGCGGCTCCTACTCCAAGTAAGCGGCGGTAAGCGGCGCTTTCAAATCCGCAAGCGATTTGGGCCCCCGCTGCTTTTAGGGGAGCGGGGGCCGAAAAATCGAATCAGGCGATAAGGAGTCGATCAGATCTTCAGCATCTCGAAGGGGAGGCCGAGATCGTCAGCGACTTGCCTGTACACGCATTTGCCGTTCCAGATATTGACGCCCTTGCGGAGCGCCTCGTCTTTGGCGACGGCATCCTTCCAGCCCATGTTGGCGATCATCGTCGCGTACTTGAGCGTGACGTTCGTCAGAGCGTAGGTCGAAGTCCGGGGCACGGCGCCTGGCATGTTGGGTACGGCGTAGTGGATGATACCGTCGACGGTGTAGGTGGGATGTTCGTGTGACGTGGGGCGGCAGGTTTCGACGGAGCCCCCTTGGTCGACCGCAACGTCGATGATCACGCCGCCTGGCTGCATGCGGGAGACCATCTCGCGTGTGACGAGCTTGGGTGCCTTGGCGCCCGGAACGAGGACGGCGCCGATGACGAGGTCGGCGTGGGTCACCGCGCGCTCCACCTGTTCACTATTGGAATATAGCGTGGTGATCTCGTTGCCGAAAATGTCCGACAGATAGTCGAGGCGATGGACATTGACGTCCATGATCGTCACATGGGCGCCGAGGCCTACGGCCATCTTTGCCGCATTGACGCCGACGACGCCGCCGCCGAGCACGACGACTTTGGCGCGGTCCACACCGGTCACGCCGCCCAGGAGCATGCCTTTGCCGCCGTGGTCATGTTGCAGATAGGAAGCGCCGATCTGGGTCGCCATGCGGCCGGCGACCGCCGACATCGGGGCGAGCAGCGGCAGCGAACCGTCTGAAGGCTGGATCGTCTCGTAGGCGATTCCGACGATCTTGCGATCCATCAGGGCCTTGGTGAGGCGTTCGTCCGCCGCGAGATGCAGATAAGTGTAAAGGATCTGGCCTTCGCGGAGGAGCGCGTACTCCTCCGGGAGCGGTTCCTTGACCTTAACGATCATGTCAGCCTTGTCGTAGACTTCCTTGGCGGTCTCGACGATCGTCCCACCCGCCTTGCGGTAATCCTCGTCCGATATTCCGGCTCCGAGGCCCGCTTTGTGCTGCACGAGAACTCGATGGCCGGACTGGGTGAGGGCGCGAACGCCCGCGATCACCATGCCGACGCGGTTTTCCTTGTTTTTGATTTCCTTCGGGACTCCAACGATCATAAGCACGTCTCCTCTTTCACGAATTGGCGGGCAATCCGCGCATGCTACCTTCAGTTCAACGTGATTTTCAGGCCGTCATAAGCAAGCGCCACCCCTTTAGGCAGTTTCTTGCTCCATGTTTTGTGATCGAACTCATGTCCCAGATGGGTGAGGAAGGTCTTCCTCGGCTTCAACTTAGAAATGACTTCGAGCGCTCTGTCCAAATTGAGGTGGGTTCGATGCGGCGCGGGCCGCACACAGTCCAAAACGAGGGCCTTGAGCCCCTTCATTTGGTCGAGCGTTTTTTCCGGTATATAGCTGCAATCCGTGACGTAGGCAACGGACTCGATGCGGTAGCCGATACATTCGCGGGAGCCATGTTGCAATTGCAATGGGAGGATCGGCACTCCCTTGATTCTCAGCGGTTTTCGGATCGAGTAGGCCGTCGGGTCAAATTGATGAAGTTCAAGTTGCGGAATTCCGCCGCCTTCCACCGGACCCGGATCGAAGATGTAGCCAAAGCGGTGCCTCAGCTCCTCGCAGGTCCAGGAGTTACCATAAAGGGGGATCGTCTCTTTTTGACTGAAGTTGAAGCAACGCAACTCGTCGATGCCGTGGATGTGATCCGTATGGGGGTGCGTGTACAGGACCGCGTCCACTCGTTCGATCTTCTGGGTGAGGGCTTGCTGTCTCAAGTCGGTCGAAGTGTCGATTAAGATACTGCGACCTTTGTAGCTGAGCCAGGCTGACGCGCGGAGCCGATGGTTTTTTGGCTCCTTGGACCGGCAGACGCTGCATTTGCAGGTCGGGATCGGGACCCCGGTCGAGGTGCCGCTGCCAAGGATCGTGAGCTGGAACGTCGGACTCGGGTTTGTCATCTGAATGACAGGTATATCCGTGACGCGATTCGTGACGCAATCGTTTTGACTAGGGTATACTTTTCTCTCCAATGGCCAAGAAGAAGAGCATCCGCTTCAGTGCGCGCATCGGGCTGCTCACGCACCTGCCCGGCATGCGTTACTTGGAAATACCGAAAAGCGTCGTCGCGGAGCTGGGCGGAAAGTTCAGGATCCGTCTCGTTTGCAAGGTCACTTCCGGTTCGAAATCGCTCTCGTTCCAGGGCGGGCTCGTCGCGCTCGGGGGTGGAAAGGGTTACATCAGCATCACGCAAAAGCGGCTCAAAGAGCTGGGCGTTCGCGAAGGGGACCGCGTCGCTCTTGAGCTGCAGCCGGATGGAAGCCGTTATGGCCTCCAAATGCCCGCTGAGCTGAGGGCCTTGCTGGCCCAGGACACGGAAGGCGCGCGGCGCTTTGAGCGACTGACTCCTGGGCGCCGACGTTACATCCTGCATTACGTGGGCGCCGTGAAGAACTCGGATCTCCGTCTGGAGCGCGCGATGCTCCTGATCGAAAATCTCAAGACCTTGCCCGAAGGCAAGGAATCGTTCCGTGAGATGCTAGGATTGGGGAAAAATGCAAAATTTTGATATCGCTCCCGCGCGAGCGTCAGACCTCGAGGAGATCGTCGCGTTAGTGAATTCGGCCTATCGCGGCGATTCGTCCCGCGCGGGCTGGACCACCGAGGCGGACCTGCTGGATGGTCAGCGGGTGGATCAGGGGATGCTGCGCGACGGGATGAGCGCAGGCCAAGTAATCCTCTGTTTGAGGCAGGGACCGGGCCTGCCCGTACAGGCCTGCGTCACGCTTGAGCCTGTCGACTCCGATTGTTGGTATCTTGGAATGCTGACGGTCGCGCCGGATCTGCAGGCCGGAGGCATAGGTCGCTGCCTCCTGGAAGGTGCCGAGCGCTTTGCGCGGGACCGCGGGGCGCGCCGAATGAGGCTCAACGTGATTCACTCGCGCGCTGAGCTGATCGCTTGGTATGAGCGCCGAGGATATCGGAGGACGGGAGAGACTGCGCCGTTTCCATACGGAGAACCCCGCTTTGGCATCCCGCGGAGATCGGATCTGTTTTTCGTCTATCTCGAAAAGGCGCTGGCATGAGAACGCGAAGTCTTGCCGTCATCGCAGGGCTTGCGGCTTGGATCGCAGTCGGGTTGTCGCCGGCCCGCGCGCAGGAGCCCGCGTTGGACGCTTCTCAGTCGGACGCCTCGCACCGCTCCGAGACCGTGTCCGCCGAAGCGATGCCCGTCGGGCATAATCTCTTCACTACTTCGTATTTGATGCCTTCAGGCCGTTGGACGGTCGGAAACTATTTTCTCGGCGCAGGCGTCACTCCCTGGATGATGGTCGCCACCAGTCCCTGGCTACTCGTCAACTACAACATGTTCAATCTCGTGCTTAAGTTCGGCACGCCGAACGGAAACGCGATCAACCGCTTTTCGTTCGAGGCGTCTGCGTTCAAGACCTACACGGGCATGTGGAATCTTTATAAGCAGATGTCCGCGTGGCTTCGCGGGACTTTTACGCACCGCTGGAGCGGGGGTTGGGCGACGCACTTCGGTGGGAACTATCAGTATTTCTGGAACGACGATAACCCGTTCTCGCTTCGGCCCACCGGCTGGAACAGTGATCGCTACACTTTGTCCTTGGGGATGCTGAACGAGCTGGATCTCGGCGGAGGGTACACCTTGTTCCTCGAGACGGGGTGCCTCGGACTCAACTACAAGTACCCATTCGCGCATGTGGGGATTTCGCTCAACCGTCGGTTCAGCTGGGGTTACATCCAGTTTGGTGCCTCGGTGAGTCGTCGAGCCGCGCCGGGGGCTCCGAAGTCGCCTTCGGACTTCTCAACGACCGCGGCTTACAACTCCTGGGCTCAGACCTATTACAGCGGCGGTGGAAATTCCGACTACGTCATCTGGCAATTTGATCAGTCGATTGACTGGAATCTCCAGGGCAAGACGCTTCTTCATCCGGAGATCCAGGTGCAATATTTCTTTGGCTCATCGGGTTTTCGAGTGGGTACTTTTTAGGGTTTCCGGAGCGGC
>CAYXVB010000230.1:0-4724 GCA_964467785.1 uncultured Bacteriovoracaceae bacterium | reverse complement strand
CATCCGTCAGTTGCGCGAGCGCGGCGCGAAGACAGGGCTCCTGGGGGGTCGCATTGAGATCTCCAGCCAGGAGCTGCCGGGTCACGCCCGGGCCCCAGGGCAGACGATCGAGCTCTTCAAGGAGAAGCCCAAGCTGCAGCAGACGGATTTCCGACTCCTCGGCGCGCCAGGACAGATGGGTCGTGAGCACCCCGAAACTTCCCGCAGGCGCGTCAACGCAGGCAAATAAGGCAGTGCGGGCATCCGAGGCGCCCAGATGGCCTGCCGGAAGCCGACGCCCCCGGACGTCCGAGAGCGCCCAACGGCTCACGATCGCCACGCCGCCTTGATCGCGATTGGCCAGGATCTCATCGGGATTGCCGTAGGGGCTGAAGGCCACGTGCGGCAGGCCCAGCGCCTGGCCGAGCTCGCGGGCCTGATGATAAAGCGGCGATTCATGCCGGACCAGGACCTCCTGCAAGAGCAACAGATCCGGCTCGAGCGCGCGCGCGGCCGCGAGGAACGCGGGCCGACGGGCCTCGAACCACCCGTCGCCGAGCCCTTTGAGATTGAACGTGATGCAGCGAACCCGCAAGCGGGGGGACGTCATGCCCTGTAGCCATGCACCCCAGAGGCCGAATCGGCTCAGCGCGAGGAGTTCAGCGTAGTCAAGCCTTTGATGAGGAGCTTAGCCGAAGCGATATTGGTGGCGAGCGGCACATTGTGCACGTCGCAGATGCGCATCAGCATCGAGATGTCTGGGTCATGCGGGTGCATGCCGAGAGGATCACGCAGGAAGATCACGCCGTGGCATTTTCCACGGGCAACCTCCGAAGCGATCTGAGCGTCGCCCCCGAGCGGACCCGAAAGCACGCGCTCCGCCTTGATTCCCGCCTGGATGATATGGGTACCCGTCGTGCCCGTGGCGATGATCCGATACTTGCTGAGAAAGTCGACATTGTCTTTGACGAACGCGACCATTTCGGCCTTTTTGCCGTCATGGGCGATCAAGGCCAGGGTCTTGCGTCCCTTTTTGTTCGGGGCGGGCTTCATGCGTGGGGACTCCTCCGATTCAGATGATCCAGACCACCGAGACTGCCACGGGGAGCGCGCTTGTGTCCTGTGTTTTCTCTGAACGCCCGCTTTAAAAACCCGTGCCCCCTGAACGGGGCAATGAGAGAGCGTCTCAAGCGCGCGACGGAATATCGTCCATCAGTCGGACCGCTTCGTCGTTCCACAGCTTTTCGAAACGCTCCTGCGAGACCTCGAAAGTCTTATGGCGACCGATATCGAGCGACGAAATCCGCTCGCGCATCCCGAGAAGCGCGCGGCCGTAGCCGAGCGTTCCCGGAAGCCGCTGCCACCCTTGGCGGAGGGCCTCGACCACTTCGAGAAGATCCTCTTGGGTCGCCATGGCCTGCAGCGTCTCGGCGACGCCTCGGCCCCAGTCGTCAAGGAACGGTCCGGTATGGATCCATAGCCTTGGATTTCGGCGCAGGCAGCGGGGTTTGCGCAAGGCGAAGTGACGATGATTTTCCATCGCCATAGAACTGCCCTGAATCGCCGACTTGTACAGCTCCCCCGCCACCCAGAGTCGGCCCTGATATCGAAGGTTGCGCCGGGAATCGAACGGAAGCGAGCCCAGTTTGTAAAACTCCAGGCGCAGCGGATCGCCAGCACTCAGCTCCCAAATGTCCATGACGCGATCCATGTCGCCGAAGTTGTGCGCGATGTGCGCGGAGACTTTTAAGGCGTCCAGCCCCTGATTGGTCCGCCACAACGCACCAAAGGCGTCAGAATGTCGCAGCGTCTCCTGGGCGATGTGGTCCAGGAGCTCGCGGCGCTTGTCGAGCGCGCGCGGATCGACGTACTGGCCCAGGGCGCAGTACGCCCCAGTAGCCACGGTGAACCACTCGCCGTGATGACCGCAAAGCCCCTGCTGCACTCGCGGCGAAACTTGCGAGAAATCCCAGTGCCGGCTTTCCAAGACGAGATCACTCATCTGCAACGCGGTTTCGAGGGGCAGCTCCTTGGGCCAGAGCTTGAATCGGATCTGATTGTCCACGTCGGTGGGCACGGGTGTAGCGCAGGTCAGGTAATGCGCCGAAAGGCAGAGCCGGAAATACTCGAAATGACTGAGTGGCTTTTCGGGAGCCTCGGCATAGGCACTGACAAAGGCCACGCCCGGAAAGCGGGCGATCGGATACTGCTCCCCTTCTGGAGTGAGCAGAAACGGGACTGTGTTCTTAACCTGATTGAAGAGAAGATCGGGGGCAATGCCGCGCGGCAGACGAGTCATCGGCGGAGACCCTAGCACAGAGCGCAATTTCGGTATACGCCTAGACGTAGGAGATCGCCCATGGATCATGACTATTGGCTGGGAAGATGGGAGCGCGGCGAAACGGGGTGGCATCAGACCGAGGTGGAACCGGCGTTGATTCGGTACTTCCAGGATCTCGAGCCCACGCGCGTGCTCGTTCCACTTTGCGGTAAAAGCCTCGACCTAGCGTGGCTCGCCTCCCGGGGACACGAAGTCATCGGCGTTGAATTGAGCGGGACAGCCTGTCGCGAGTACTTTGTCGCGCAGGGAATTCCCTTCCGGGAATCGGCGCAAGGTCGCTTTCAAAGATTCGAGGGAGGCGGCGTCACGATCTTCAACGGAGACGTCTTTTCGATCACTCCTTTGGAGGTCGGCCGTCTAGGCGCGGTTTATGATCGCGCCGCCCTGATTGCGCTGCCACCCCAGCTGCGCTCACGCTATGCGGCAAAGTTGCGGGAGCTGATCGAGCCAGCCCTCGCCGAAACCTCCTGTTCCACAAGATCCGCAGGATCATCGACGTTTCGTTTTCTTCAGCTCGTGATCGAGCGGACTCCCCATAACGAAAAGGGGCCGCCGCATTCCGTGCCGGAGAGCGAGGTTCGCGTACTTTACGGAAACCAATTCAAGATCTCGCTCCAAAAAACGGAACTGCTTGATGTAGGTCAACCCAGCGGAACGATATCCGAGGAAAAAATCTTCCTCCTCGAACCCCTTTGAGATGACGACGTGAGTCATCCTTTGCGACTTATTCCTTGCCTCTCCACCGGTCTGGAACTAGAGTTTCCGGCCATGAAAAAGCTTCGCCGATGGATCCTTTTCGGACAGATCTTCGGAATCTCCGTGGCCGCGATCTCAGGCGGAGGTGGAATGGCCGCCTCGGCCCCGCCTTCGCTCAAAGCCTGCGTGCTCTGCCACACCGAAAGCGGCGTCTCGCCCACTCCGAATTACCCGAATCTGGCGGCGCAGCGCGCGTCCTACCTCGTCGATCAACTCAAGGCGATCCGGGACAAGCGCCGCAACACGCCGGATTCCGTCAATTACATGCGCCCGGTCGTCTCCAGACTTTCCGAGCAGGACATGACCGAATTTGCCGACTATTACTCCGCGCTCCCCCCGGCCACGGGCAACCCACCCAAACCCGACCTCGTGCCCATCGGTCAGGAGCTTTATTATCGTGGATCTGTTGAGCGTGGCGTGCCGGCGTGCGCGACCTGCCACGGCCTGGACGGCGCGGGCACCCGAACGGGACCGCGAATCGCCTCGCAGCACACGGACTATCTCGCGCGACAGCTTAAATGGTTCCGGGACGGCAAACGCTCTGAAGGGGCGGCGATGCCCCAGGTGGCCAAGAGCATGACCGACGCGGACATCGAAGCAGTCTCGAATTTCGCCGAATCCCTTTGAGACTCAACGTCTTTTTTTAGGACGACCGCTCGAAAAGCCGCCCGTCTTTTTAAAAAAAGATTACTATCTCCCGAATTTTAGAGTTAAGTTGAAGCCCGTTTCCTAACTGCCGACAAACACCGCAAACGACCAAGGACCGCCAGCTCCATGATGGAAATCGATACCCCGCCCGCCCGACTCGTCATCCCCTCGACCCCCGCCAATCAGGACTTCATGAAAGTCCTTAAAGCGCGGATCAACGAAGCGATTCCGGTCAAGAAGCAACGCGCGACGACGGGGACCTACCTCAAAGCGCTGACCATCTTGGGTTGGTATCTCGGCAGCTTCGCGGCGCTGTTCTTCGTGGAAAACACCCTGACGCGGCTCCTGCTCTGCCTGTCCGTCGGACTGGCGACTGCAGGCATCGGCTTCAACATCTTCCATGACTCGGTCCACGGCTCGTATTCCTATACCCGCTGGGTCAACCGGTTTTGGGCCTTCGTGAGCTGCACGTCGATCGGCGCCAGCCACTTCATTTGGAAGCATAAGCACAACTTCCTCCATCACCAGTATCCCAACGTCCAGGACTGGGACGACGATCTCGAGACTCGCGGCGCCCTCCGGCTCTCCCCGCATCAGCCTTGGTCGATCCGTTACCGTTTCCAACACCTCTACGCGCCATTTATCTACGGCATGACAACGGTGGAGTGGATCTTCATCCGCGACTTCGTCCGCTATTTCTCGGGCCGGATGAACGAAGTCCAGCGCCTGCCCCGCATGAGCCTCACGGATCATTTGGAGTTCTGGGTCTCCAAGCTGGGCTATGTCGCCCTCACGGTCTACCTTCCGCTCCAGTACTTTTCGGTCACGGAGTACCTGATCGGATTCGCCGTCACGCACCTCACGTGCAGTCTCACGCTGGCCTCGATCTTCCAGCCCGCGCACGTGATGGAAGAGAGCCTGTTCCCCTACGCCAACGCCAAGGGTGGAAAGCTTGAGCTGCCTTGGGCGCATCTCCAGCTCGCGACGACGGTCAACTTCG
>CAYXVB010000229.1:0-4742 GCA_964467785.1 uncultured Bacteriovoracaceae bacterium | reverse complement strand
AACGAAGTCGAGATCCTCTATGCGGGCCCAAGCGTCGTCCTCCGCGGCGAAGTCCGAAGTGTCAGCGAAGCCGCGCGCCTCGAAGCACTCGAACGAAGTCTTGGCGACCCGCTTCGCAACGAGACCCGCCTGAGCGAATCGCTGCTCGCTGCCGGTGAGTCGGCTCTCCTGAGCTGGCTACGGACCTCTCCCTGGAAAAACTCGGTCCGCCTGGAACGCGTCGCCGGACAACTTCGCCTCGACGGCAACTTGCCGCGCGCAAAGGACTTGGACTTCGTGCGTCGACGAGCCCGGACGCTGTTTCCGCCCGTCCGCCTCGAGCTCGAGTCGCTCCCGGATGACGCTCCGACGGTGCACTTCCGCGTCTATCTGCTCGAACTTCGTAAAAACCGGTGGGGCGCGCTCGGAATGGCTTGGCCCCCGGGTCAGGAAGCCGCCTTTCGGGTCACGACGGCCGCGATCCAGGATCTGCTCCAACTGGACCTCGCCCTGCAGTCCCTCGAAGCCGATGGCTCGGTCCACATCCTCTCCAAACCCGAGCTAGTAGTCCGCGCCCCCGGCGATGCGGAGCTGTTCAGCGGCGGCCAACTTCCGATTCAGACCCATAGCCACAACTATTCAAACGTCAGCTGGAAGGAATTTGGCCTCATGCTCAAGCTCAAGGTCACGCACACCACGGTCGAGAAGGTGCGGCTCGAGATCTTCACCGAAGTGAGCCACCTCGACATGACGCTAGCCACCGCAAGCAAAGTCCCCGGTATCCAGGCCAATCGCATGCGCACCCAGGTGGACGCGCGCTACGGCGCTCCGCTTCTTCTTTCCGGGCTGCTGCAGGAGGGGCTACGCCGCACGGCCCGCGGACTGCCGCTTTTACGAGACATCCCGGTCCTGGGCGCGCTCTTCGGCTCGGAGGACTGGCTCAATGACAAAAGCGAGCTGGTGGCGATCCTAGTCCCTTCGTCCACTCCTCCGCGGGCGCCGATGGAGCGTTTTGCGGCGGCCATCCCGGGGGATGTGCCTCGTGGCCCCGTCCCGCCGCCCCGGGACTGGATCGACCCCGTTCGCGAAAAGGAACTTCGAGCCTCCCCTGACTTTCCATGGAACGTCTGGGAAATCCGCGCATCGGAGGTTCCCGCTCATGTCGATCTCTGATTCTCAGGTCGAGCCGGCCTGGCTCACGTCGCTACTAGGAAACTCGCGGGTGACCGACATTTGCATCAACGGACAACAGGCCTTCGCCGACTCCGGGCGCGGCCTCGAGCCGGTTCCGGACGGAAGCTGGGCCGCCGACGCGCTCAAGGCCTGGGTGCTGGAACAAATCTCTCTCGCTGGCCGCTCCTGGGACGCTCGGCATCCGTTTATCGATGCACCGGTACGCGGCACTCATCGCCTTCATGCCGCGTTTCCGCCGATCGCTCGAGGAGGGATCCTGATCTCGCTGCGCCGGCTCCCCCACCAGGCTTCGCACTCGCCTGAGGCAGCCCGCGCGGCCTCTCGGCAACGCTGGGAAGCCGAATCCTACGAGCTGCTTGCCACCGCGGTACGCGCCGGCGAATCCATCCTGATCGCAGGCGCGACAGGTAGCGGCAAGACGACGCTGGCCGGCGATCTTCTGGCCGAAGTTCCCAACCACGAGCGTCTGATCGCGCTCGAGGATACGCCCGAACTCGCGCCAGCCCACCCTCACTTCGTCACGCTTTTGAGCCGCGTGGCCAATGCGGACGGTTTTGGCGAGGTGACCCTGCGTTCGCTGCTCCGGCAAGTGCTGCGCATGCGTCCCGACCGGGTCATCCTTGGAGAGTGCCGGGGAGGCGAAGTTCTGGAGCTTCTTCAAGCGCTCAACACGGGGCACCAGGGGGCATTGGCGACGCTGCACGCCAACTCGCCGCGCGATGCGCTTCGGCGCGTGGAGCTGCTTTGCCTGATCGCGGCCGGAGCGGCGATTCCGGTCCCGGTGATCCGCGAGCTGATCGCCTCCGGCATCCGCTGGGTGGTCCACGTCCGCAAGCACGAGGATCGAAGGGAGATCTCGGAGATCGCCCGGCTTGAGGGGCGAGAGGGCGATACCCTGATTCTCAGGACGGTGAAATCCGCGTTCCAGTTGCGGAAATCCTGAAATTGTTCTTCAATGTTGAGGCCGTATGAACCTCAAAACACCCGACTGGACCACCGCATCGCAGCAGCCCAACACGACATGCTTCCAAGAAGCATGGGATCTTCATCTGACCGATATTTCGGGAGTCCATTCGCTTTGGCTGCGCTTTGACCTCCTTGTGAGCGGCAACGGCTTCAAACGGATCGCGGAAGTCTGGGCCACCTATTTCAACCGCACCCCTGGCGCGCCCGAAATCCGCAAAACCTCCATCCGGCAGACGCACGATCTGCGCGAATTCGACTTCGTCGCGGGTGAACCCTCCCGGATCCGGATCGGCGAATGCGAACTGAGCGCCCTCCAATCCAAGGGTCGCGTCCAATCCAAAGGGCAGGCGATCTCCTGGGACCTCCGGATGATTCCACGCACCGAGATCGGTTACGACATGGTGCCGACACCACTCAAGCACGCCCATCTGGTTTCCAATGCGCTGGACACCGCCAACGCCGATCTGGTGATCAATGGCGCTCTCCGTATCAACGGCGAGGAGATCGTCCTGCGCGAAGCGCCCGGTATCCAAAATCACCACTCCGGACTGCGCTCGGCGCTCGACTGGACCTGGGCCCATTGCAACCAGTTCCGCAACGAGCAGGGCTCCGAGATTCCCTTCGTCTTCGAGGGCATAACTGCGCGCGCGCCGCTACTGGGCGGGCTGGTCGCTCCAAGGATCAAGGCCTTTGTCTTCCATTACCAGGGCAAAACTCACGCGTTCCATTCCCTGCGTGATTTCCTCCACATCAACTCGAACGCAACCCTCAACAAATGGACGTTCAAGGCGGAACGCGGCGATCTCTCGTTCCGCGGAGAAATCACCGCCGAGCACAAAGCATTCGCGGGACAGACGCACGAAGACACGGACGGCTCGCTGATTTACGTCGCCTGCGCGGCTTTCGCGGATCTCAAGATCCACGTCTATCGCAGCGGCAAGCTTGAGCTCTCGCTACTCGCCCCGATCGGGGCCTCGCTTGAGGTAGCCGATCGCGAACGCAATCCATACGTCTCCCTTCTGGTCTGAGCGAGATGCGCGGCCAGCGGCGCGCCTCCCGCAGGAAAGGTCCAAGCCCGGCCCCCGACAAGCAACGCGATCGCGATCGTCCAAAACGCCCAACGCAAAATCACAGTCCGGGCCCGTCATGCAGTGCCGTGAAGAACCCAATGGCCAACCCTCCGCCCAGCATCCCGAGCAGCGCGGGCGCGACGCAAAGAAAAAGCGGTTTGAGCGAACGGGTACCGAGTAACGTCAACTCCCGCTCGACCGCGGCACGAAGATCCGTTCGCAGGCTCTCGAGAGTCGTCTCCACCCGTTCCGAGCAGGGCCTTCCCTCCATCAGGCTCGCATGAATCGCGCGGCGCAGAGTGAGTCCGATGCCCGCCAACAACGCTTCGGCCCCAGGTCCCGCTCCCGCTCCCGCTTTGGCGACGATCGATGTCCGCGCAAGCCCCGGGGCCTCGGGCGCGAACACCGTGCTTCCCCAGACTTCGGCGAGCTCCGGCGCTTCGATCCGAAGCGCATCCATCGTCCGACTCCAGGCCAGATCCGCGGGTTGACCGCAACGCACGAGCGCCAAAAATCTTTCTCCGGCGCATTGGGAAGCCAGGAGCCAGCCACGTCTTTCGCGCCGGATTCCTGCCCATCGCGCTGAGTCCGCGAGCGCGATCAGCCAAAAAGCCCCCAACGATGCCACCGCCATCGCGATTCCGCAGATCGCGAGCCAGAGGGCCGGCCGCTCCTCTATTCCAGGTAAAAGTAGGCTGAGCACGGATCCGAGAATGGGCACCATCAGCACGCAAACCGCGGCTTGCGCAAGAGCCTGCGATGAACGGGCCTGAGCTTCCGCGAGGGTCACTTTTTGCGCTGTAGCCAGCGCCCGCAGACGCTTGAGCGTCGGCAGCACCGCTCCACCCGAGCGCCGGATCTCCTCGACGCTCTCCATCGCGAGATTGCCCCAGGGCGCCTCTAATAGGCGCAGGTCCTCCCAACGCGAACGTTCCGGTAAAATCCCGGCCTCTAGGGTCTCTTCCAGTTCGCGAAGCACGCGCTCCACCCGCTCCAGCTCGAGTCGAGTTTTTCCCCCCTGAGGCAGCAGCTCCAGCCAGGCCATTTTCGAGAGTCCCGCGCCGATTCCCTGATAGAGAAGCCAGCCGCTGATTGACCACATCAACCATCCGATTGCCATGAGGGCCCGCCACTGCAAGATCCGAGGACACTTGAGTCTGGAATTTCCCGAAAAAATGTCCGAATTTCGATCTTACGTGACGAATTCAAGACTCTGACGCCGAAAAGGGCACCGACCTCAGGGGCACCATTGGGGCGGTGTAATGCGCCGGTCGTATTCGGCGAATGTCGGTTTTTGTCGGTTTTGCCTCGGCCCGGCTCTTGCTTGACGCGGGACATGTTCCGAATTCAACGTACCGTCCTGCAGAACTCCGGCCGCCCAACTCGGGTCACTCAATTGAGACTCACCGGACCTAACTCAAGCCCTGGCTGAAATTCTTTCTGGTGGGACGGGTCACTCATGAAGGCGAAGCCGCGCCCAACTTCCGACGCGAAGAATTGCGGATGCAACCTTGGACCGAAGGGGAGAAATTC
>CAYXVB010000228.1:0-4765 GCA_964467785.1 uncultured Bacteriovoracaceae bacterium | reverse complement strand
GAAACTGCGCGTGCACCACGTCCGCGAGCGTCTTGATGGTCAGCGTCTTGGCGACGCCCGGCACGCCTTCGAGCAGGACGTGCCCGTCGCAAAGAAGCGCCATGAGCAGGCGTTCGAGAAGCGTCTTCTGACCGACGATCACCTTGGAGGTTTCCAGCAGGATCCCGTCGATGAACTGACTGCGTTGCCTGATCTCTTCCGTGAGGGACTGAACATCAATCGATGCCGGCGAAGTCGGTACTTGGACCATAGGCCGTATTCTAATACCGGCCACGAAGGTTTGGGTAGAGTATTCAGCGAAAGGGTTTACCCGGACGGACCTCCCCGCCCGGGCTCATTTCAAGCTACGG
Organism: uncultured Bacteriovoracaceae bacterium; assembly: GCA_964467785.1. Taxonomy (GTDB): domain Bacteria; phylum Bdellovibrionota; class UBA1018; order UBA1018; family UBA1018; genus CAYXVB01. Next base: position 4,415 of record CAYXVB010000228.1, on the reverse strand, counting down.
CGCGCCAGATCCAAGAGATACCTGACTTCTCCGTTCTCGATCGAATGCCCCAACGCCGTCAGGAGTCCGTAAAATTCTTTCGGGTTTTTTTGCGCCGCAACAAGGAGTGCGTCGAAGTCGCGGGACTCCAGCCGTTCGGCGGTCCACAACCGAAGTCGGCGCGCCGCTCTCACCCCTCGAGGGTCTGAAGACTTTTCCTCGATAAAATCCAGGCTATCACGAACCCATTCTTCCAGACGAAGTCGCTTATAATCTTCCGAGTCGGCCAGGGCAGCGGCCCGGCTCACAAAAAGGTCCCAAGCCCGCCTCGCCTCCACATCCTCATCCACGGCGCGGAGAACGGTCAAAGCATCCCGGCCTCGCTGCGGATCCACCAGCGCGTCCTGTAAAACCTGCACGAGGCGCGACTTGCCCGCCGGATCGACATCCTCATAAAGAGCCCGCGCCATCCGCGAAGCAATCGGCGAGGTGAGCAGGGTCCTGATCCCTTCCGGCCGAGAGGTGAGATAATCCCCGTGGGTATCCAGGACCGCCGCCATCGCTTTGAGCACGGGTTGGATGAGTCCCAAAGACTCTCCGTCCGCCAAAAGGTAAAATCCGCTTTGGCGGAGATGCCGCCCCTCTTCGTTACGGCCGCCAGCAGTACGTGGCCCCAGACCGTCGAAGATCTGCCGCGCCATCGCCCAAGCCAGCTTGTGATTCGGATCAGCCGGACTGCCCACGACCAGTAGGCCCGCAACCTGGCTCATCTCAGGCGCGATCGAGCCGTGAATCAGCCCTTTGAAGACGTCTTGGAGAGCGACCTGCGCCGCGCCTTCCGGAGCTTGAATCATCAAATTCCGGCCTAGCTGCCGGAATACTCCGAGACGGATCATCCGCATCACGAGGTAGAGATTGTTTCGCTCGTCATCGGTGTCCTGGTAGCGCGAGTCCGTCGAGTAGCGAAGCTCAAAGAACAGGTCGCGCAATACCCGAAGTCCGCCGTTCTGCGCGTTCTCGCGTAGCACCGGGAGCAGCTGACGGATGTTGTACATCTTTGGCTTGATCGCTCCCATCTTGGGCACCCAGCCGCCGCCGCTCGGCACCTCGGGCGAGGTCACGCACGAAGGCCGCACCGGGAAACCGACCATCCCCTCGAACTGCGACTGCGTCGCCTCGATATCCGCGACGACCGCGGCGAGCTTTTTGGCGTCCCGACCCGGGAACTTGTCCTGGATCTCCTTGGGCCAGACTTCCCAGGGCTCGTCACCCCAGGCGTCCGAGATCTCCATCAGGAACTTCATCCCGAAGTTCGTGCCCATCACCGGGGCGACGAAGTCGGCGTTGCTCAGGACGAGATCAAGGCGATCCAGCGAGTTGACAAGACGGACACGCGGAAAACTCTCGCCCGGATAATAGTAAGTGATCGGGCGGAAGTCGACCGACCGCTCGGTCAACCACTGCAGCAGATACTCCGGCGCATAGTGCCGGCTCCGGTCAGGACGCTCGCCCGCAGGCAACGCAAAGTACCGCATATAGCCCAATAGGGCGTCGTAAACTCGTTTACCTTTCGGACCACGCATGTCCAGCCAGGACAGGCGATCCAAGATGGGTTCGATGCCCGCTTTCAGCTCTTCGAAGCTCCACTCAAAATGAGGCTTCCCCTCAGGGCGATCTTGCCCGGTGACCGCATTTCGGTATTCGTCCAGGATTTCCTGCACGCGCGCCGAAGCCACGGCGGAGCTCCGGCATTCCACCGCCGCGACGCTCGAGGCAAGCCGATCGACCGGATAGACTTGGGGATCCGGCGTCTCGACGGGATTCAGCGACTCGGGCTTCAGGCTCAAGAGCTTGTCCGCGTAAGCCAGAAGCGCCGGCGCGTCCTCGCGCCTCAGCACACGCGCGCCAAAATCTTCGAGTCTTCGCAACTGGGCCAACGCCTTCTGCCCCACCGGCTTTGCCAGGCGGATCAAAGGCTCAAGAACCGGGCCTACCTCTTCCCCAGGAGCGCCGCCAATGCCCGCCCCCGACGCCACAGGCCGGGTCACCCACATCGGCACCGCCTGCAACAGGCGCTCAAAGCTACCGTCGTCGTAAGCCGACATCCACCGATCCGCGAGCCAACCCATCTGCTCGGACCCCAGATCGAGGCTGCGCACGAGATCCAGCTGCAAGCTGAAGAGATCTCGCCCGTCGTCCATCTTGGTCCGACGCAGGTATTCGACCGCATCGACCCATTCCTGGTGGCGCCCTCTCTTATTGAGGCACTTCAGCAGATGTCCGAGATGCTCGCCATAGCCCGGATGGCCGGGATCGCCCATCGGTAGATTAAGGTCCAGCTTGCGGCACGGATCACCGTCCGAAGGCGTCCTGATGACCTTAAATGGCACCAAGTCCGCAGCCGCCAAATCATGCCGCCGGCGCGGAACAAACAGTGGCTCGCGCGTGAGGGCGATCTCCGACCGCCCCTCCAAGGCAAAACGATGAAAGAGCGTCACGACGGCTTGGACGAGTTCCTTCATCCGCCCGTCGCGCGACATCGTCGATACAAGACGGATCGTCTCCCGAAACTCCGGCTGATCCGAGATCCTGATCAAGGTGTCGAAAAAGCGAGCGTTCCGGGTCGACTCGGCCAGCACTTCCTGGACGATCGAGATCAGGGGATGCGCATCGTTGACGTAGTAAGCCGCGCGAAGCGTCCGGAGCGCGGGCGCGAGCATCGGCTCGTCGGAGCCAACAAAACGGCGCAAGCTGTAAACCAGCTCAAAGAAATGTTTGGGACTGGTCGCGACGAGCGAATCCGAAAGGACATCGTAAAGGCTCCGTCCGCGCAAAGCAGGCAGGGGCCGGATCAGCTCGGCCGCCGTGTCCCGGATCGCGCCGCGATCTTCAATGCGCGGGAGCGATGCCAGGATCAGGAGCTCGTCGAGCGCGCCGCGATCATTGAGCTCCGCTAGCAATGGGATCACGCGCTTGATTCCCGCTCGGTCCTCACCGATGCCCGCAACGCCGCCGCTGCCTGTGTCCGAGAGTAGCCGTGCCAGAAACTCCGCCGCGGGACGCGCGCCTTTCTCGTCGCGGATCAGATAAAGCGCCCGCATCAGTTCCGCGCCTGGCTGCATCGCGTTCGTGTCCGCCAGATCCATGAGCACTGGATAGAGGCGCCCCATCTCAGGCGGATAACTGCAGAAGGGATTCATCGTCACCAGCGTCATCAGGCTCTTTTCCTGAATGAAGCGGGACGCATCCTGATCGGGGTCGAGCGCCATCTCGCCCATCAAGAACAGCGCGCCATCGGGAACCTGCTTGGAACCACCGAGGCATGCAATCGGAGCTTTCCGAGCATGGTGAAAGAGCGAGGTCAATCCATCGAGGGCTCGCCCGTTGTCCGCCAGCGCCACCTTGAGGAATGACGAAGCACGCGGAACCCCCACGCGAAGCTCCTTTTCCGTGCGCCCCGTAACCGTATCAAGCGCCTCGAGCAGCGGCGTGGTTGCCACCAGTCGAAGCAGCTCACGACCGGCTTCGACATGCCCCGGATCCCCGGTCTCACCGACGTACGCAAGCAGCGAGTCGGTCATTTCTCGCAGCCCGCGCCCAGCGGGACTCGCCCCCTTGAAGCGCGTCTGCAGTCCATTGAACGCGCGGGTCTCCGCGAGCGTCAACCCGGCATCCAGCCCGATCGCGACCTTGGCGGGCGTGACATGGATCGACAACTGCTCCAGCGCGACCAGGATTTCATTTCGCTGCCGCGAAAAGTATTTATCCTTAAGAGTCGCGACGAGAGCCGCGACAAACTCCTCGTTCTCGAGCAGACGTCCCAGCTGCGTGAGACTTTCATCCAAGATCCCTTGTGCCGCGAGGTCCTGCACGGTGCGTTCGAGTTGATAGAGCACGGCGGGATCCGAGAGGATGTGGCGATTGGCCAAGCTGATCAGTGGCTCGAGCTCATCATCGGACAGTTGGTCGAAGAGCTGTTGCACGGGTTCAAGCGCCCCGTTGGAGTTGAAGCATGCCAGGAGCCTTCGCGCAGTCGGTACGTCCAACGTCGAGGACGAGAGCTGCATTTCCGAACAAGCAGTGTTGACCCGACGATAAGGGGTCGCCTGGATCACCTGCGCATCGGTCCCTTTGCCGAAGAAGGAACTCGGCGAACAGGACGAAGCCGAGATCGCCGCGCCCAGCGCGCCCAAGACCAAGCTCGCACGAACGACTCCAGGACGGAGACGCGCCAATAGCGGGACTCTCTTCGGCGATCGCTTGGCCATTGCTCTACTTTATCCCAATTCGTCCGCTCGTTGTTTGTTCGAGCTCAATTCGCAAACCTTGCCAAATAAAACCATTTTAATCAAGATTTAAGTCCGGATCATCTCTCGAGCCCCTGAAGAGTTTTAGGAGATATGGCCGGTTGGGCTAGGCTGCTTTTTGCTCTTCGG
>CAYXVB010000227.1:0-4830 GCA_964467785.1 uncultured Bacteriovoracaceae bacterium | reverse complement strand
GGTTCTGTCCATCCCCTTCGGGATACCGCGCTGGAATGTCGCGTGCAACTTGAGAACGCGATGGGAAAACTCTTGGGAAACCGTCCGGCCCGAACCCGCGCCGCTGAGGCCGCTGGCATGATGCTGGCGCCGTCGCTGGCCGCGGCCGCCCTGGCGCTGCAGTACGATCCGGCTCTTCGTGCGGAGGAAAAGCAGGCGATCGAGCTGGATATTGCCCAGCTTCAGGCGGCGGGGCTGCGCGGCGGGGAGATCCGGTACTTTGACAAGATTTTTGGGGGGACCAGCGGAGCGGATGTCGAGCGCTATCTGGGAGAGCGCATCCATGTGATCGTGGCCGGGTCCACGCCGGTCGGTTCGCGGTTGGAGCCGCTCGCCGCGACGGCGTCTCCCGCTCCCGGTGAGACGCCGGGCGCTCCGGACGGCCCGCGCACGATCGCGACCAACATTGGCAGCGCGATCTTTTATGGGCTGGTCGAAAACGGGCTGTCCGGCGCCATCCTTCGTCTGGGGGCGGCACCGGGCGCCGCGTCGGGCAATGGGGGGAACGCCACCGATAGCAGCGTGGAAATCCGCTCCACTCGGGCGGGCGTAATCCAGCTCGGCGAGGGCTATGTGGACGGGCTGCCCGGTTCGTTGCGCATCAATGCGCTGGTGCACGAAGCGCGGCACTCCGACTGCACGGGCGGCTTGAGCGCCGCGGAAAAAGAGACGATCCGTGGAATGGCCCGGAATCCGGGGGGTGCGCTCCCGCTCTGCGCCCATCCCCATGTGCTCTGCCCCGAAGGGCATCCTTATGCCGGCCGCTATGCCTGCGACGACCATCCGTGGGGCGCGTACTCCGTGGACGCCGTCTTTGCGGCCGCGATGGCGCTGGCCTGTGATCAGTGCACCTCCGAAGCGAAAGCCACGGGCGAGGCGGTGTTCGTGGACTCGGCGATTCGTTACCCTGACTTTCAGGCGATGGTGCGCGGGGAGCGGGGAGATCCCGACATGTCCCATACCGAGGTGAGGCTTCCGTGAAGCGCGATGGAAGATACGGGCGCGCCCTTTTCGGCGCGGGATCGGTGATCGCGCTTCTGCTTGGGGTGTTTTTCATGAGCCGCAACACGGAGCGCAGCCCCTCCTGGCTCGGCACGACCGCCAATGCGCCGTTCGTTCAGGCGCCCAAGAATTCGCCGGCAATTTCGAGGAATGCTCCAGGGATCGCGGCGACCGAAACCCCAAGCGACGGGGCGACTGGTGAACGCGAGGCCCGGGACGGCGGCGTCGGTGGAGAGAGCAGCGAGAGCGCGACGAACGTCGCTCTGTCAGCGCCGACGACCTCGCGCCTGCGCGACGAGCTGGGGCGCAATCCCGAGCGGACGCCCGAATCACTGGTGCGCTTCAGCCGGGAGGTTCGCGCCCGGACGGATCGCGCGCTCGAAAGCCCCGGTAGCGACGAGTCCGAGCTCCTGTTCGGCGAGCTGGAGCGGTGCGTGACCGCCTCGGAAGTCTCGCCCCAAGCGCAGGTCATCTGCGTGTCCAACGCAGACCGGCTCGCCAGCCGGACGCCCTTGCTCGCCAGTCGGGCGAGCGCGCTGCGCACCATGCTCAGTCCCGAGGCCCGAGTCGTGCTGGATTTCTACCACGGAATGAAAAAAGCCCCCTCCCGGTGAAGGGAGGAGGCTTTCTGGTCCGGCCCCGGATCTCAGTGGGTGTGCGTGCTCGGAAGTTCCCGGTGCCGGTGGACGTGAGTCTGGATCATTGCTGCGCGAGGCTGCGGCCTTCGGTGGGCGGCAGGACCGGCAGCGTCTGCTTGGGGAACTTGCCCGTGAGTCCCTTGAGGAACTCGACGATGTCGGCCACTTCGTTGTCCTTGAGTTCTTTGTTGAGCTGGGTCTTGGCCATCACGCGGACGGCTTCGTCGAGCGTGGCCACCGAGCCGTTGTGGAAGTACGGAGCGGTGAGCGCGACGTTGCGCCAGGTGGGAACGCGCCAGAAATTCCGGTCGGCCTCGTTCTTGGTGACTTCAAAGCGGCCCGGGTCCTTGCTCAAGCCGTATTTGGTTTCGTAGTCGGCCACGGCGTTGACCGGGAACTTCTGGAAGAAACCCGTGCCTACCGGCAGTTTCGGGCCCGCGTAGTTGGGTCCGCTGTGGCAGCTCAGGCAGCCGACGCTCTTGACGAGCTCCATGCCGCGGATTTGCGCCGGCTTGAGGGCCTTTTTGTTGCCCTTGAGGTAGAGGTCCACGGGGCTGTCCGGGGTCACGAGCGTGCGCTCATAAGAGGCGATCGCCTTGGCTACGTTGTCGATGGTGATGGAACTGGCGGCTTCGGCGCCCTTGGACTTGCTTCCGAAGACTTTGCCGAATTCCTCGACATAGCCGGGGATCTCGCGCAGGCGCGCGATCGCGGCGTCGTGATTGGGCATTGTCATCTCGATCGGGTTGGTGATCGGGCCTTTGGCTTGCTCCTCGAGCGAGGGCGCGCGGCCGTCCCAGAACTGCACGGACATGAAGGCCGCGTTCCAGACCGTGGGCGCAGAGCGTCCGCCGAGCTGGGCCTTGACCCCCGCGGAGAAGCGGCGGTTGTCGTCGCCACCGGCCATGACGTTATGGCAGGAATTACACGAGACCGTTCCGTCGAGCGAGAGCCGCGGATCGAAATAAAGTTTCTTGCCGAGCTCGATCCGGGCGAGCGAAGGCTTGTTGTCGGCCGGGGCGGGAACGTCCTTCGGAAGGGGTTCCATTGCAAGTGCGGCGGTGGTCGAGGCGAGCGCGCCGGCCACGGTCAGGGTTAATGCAAAGCGACGAGTCATCATGATGAACTCTCTCCTTTGGAATGAATCGAAATGAGATGTACTCTCGATCTTGCGTGCGCTCCGGCTGGAGGACAAGTGAATTCGAACCGTTTTTTTTCACGCCTGGGGAGGGAGCTGACGGACTTTTGTCGGACCTATGCCGTGCGTCGGGCGCTGGGCTCAGAGGTGGAAGCTGGAGCAGCCGTCCGCAGTGCGGGAGGACTTGAGCTCGTAGATCTCGCGTTCCAAGTTGAGTAGGAAGCCCGCGTCCTCTTCGAGCGACGCGGCCTCCTCCCTGATGTGGGCGTCGAGCTCACGGAACTGCTTGAGGGGCAGGCTCAGGCTGCCTTCGATCTCCGGTCGCAGCGGCTCGAGCGCCGTGAGCAGCGCCCGCCCCGGATGAGAGAGGCCGTCGAGAGGATGCTCGGTCCGATCCAAGCGTCCCAACAGGTCGGAGAGGTTGCCGGGTGAGATCGGGAGCGGCGCGCGCCCCGGGATATTGACGGTGAGCGATTTGCGGTCGAACTGCGCGGCGAGCTGAGGTAAGGCGTGCTCGATTCGTTCCCGACGCGCGATCATCCGCGAGGAGATCTCGAGCGCCTTTGCCCGAAGCGGCGCGGTCAGCCCCATCGTCGCGACTTCGCGTCTGACGAGATCTCTGAGCGGTTTGAACGAAGGCATTTGCACGGCCGCGCGGGCACCCGCGATGTCGCCGGTCAGATCCAGCGGGTCGAGTCCGGCGAGCAGTTCCGACCAGAGTGTCGCGCCGGGCGTGGAGCGCGAAGAAAGCTGCGGCAAGTTGACGGAGTCGCGGTCGCGACGGCGGGACTCGAGAAAGTGCGACTCGAGGTCGATCGACGTGTTGCGGCTTCCTTTGAGGGCGCCGAAGAAGCTCGCCGTGAAGTGGCGTTCCTCCTCGCGGCTTGAGCAAAAGCTCACGTAGGCTGGCGCCGCGAGCGTCAGCGTGCAGGCGGGACCGGCCATGACTTGGGTGCGGCCGGAATAACAGCTCAGGTCGACGAGCGCGACCCGGACGCCGCGATCTCTCGCGCGCACCAGTTCGGGCTCGAGCGTATCGAGATCAAAGCCGGGCTGCGCCCCCGAGGGATCGATGTCCTCGCTAGCGATGCTGTGCGTCCTCTGACCCCAGGCCGGCTCCTGCTCGAGCCCATGGGAGTGGATGACGATCAGGGCCTGGTCACCGCTGGCGGCGCGGGCCAGCGTATCGCGCACGGTCGCCAAGATGTTTGCGCCGGTCGCTTTTTTCGAGGAGCCGATCAGGCCGTCGCGCGCTCCCGCCACCGCCCGGACATCCCAGCCCCGCGCCGCGAGGCTGGTGCGGAAGTTTCGCAGGTCCTCGATCAGGAAATTCTCTTCTTCCTCCTCCCCGGATCCTCCGGCGAGCACGGCCAACCGGTGGGGGACGTCATTTGCCGCCGCCGGTTTGGATTTTGAATCCTTCCGAGTGCAGGCGGAGCCGAGGCCCGTCAGGGCGAACACCGCCAGTAGGGTGAGCGGGACAGTCAAGAAAGTCTGGGATTTCCGAGTCGAAACGGAAGACATGGTGAAGTCAGAATAGCTCAACCCGGAAGCGAGTTGGGACAGAAATTCCCCACAATTCGGGATCGCCTCCAGGGTCGAGAAACGGGCCCTTGTGAGTAGCTGAAATATCGAGGACTTTTCGCTGCCATTCATGTATCGCTCTGGACCTTCGTTTGCACGCTTGCCAGCGGTTGTAAGAGTCACCGCTAAGGTGAAAAGACCGAGTCATTCACAGAGAGAGGGATTTGTGGGAACCATCGGGAACTGGAGCATCAGCCTATCGATCTTGATTGGAGTGGCCTTGGGACCTTCGAGCGCTTGGGCTCGCCCGCGCGTTCTACCCACGATCGACCCCGGGCCAAACGATCAGGCTTCGGATCTACCGGGTACCCGGATCCAGTTTGAAACTCTCCAGGCGATGGAGCAGGCCCGGCTGGTCAGCGGTAAGCTGATCGAGGCTCCCTGGTCCGGCGACTATTGGCCGATCTATCAGGGCGTGATTGCCCGGCG
>CAYXVB010000226.1:0-5075 GCA_964467785.1 uncultured Bacteriovoracaceae bacterium | reverse complement strand
GAAAAAGGAAACGTCCCGATATCATGCAGTAGCGCGGCGATTCGCAAACTCTTGTGGAGCATCGCCGCTTCGCTACGGGTGCGCGGGTCGAAGAGCTCGTGGTCCGGCACGCCGATGCCGAGCATGCGGATCATCTTGTCCATCGAGTGCATCACACCGATGACGTGCGCGAATCGGTTATGCTCCGCGCCCGGAAAGATGTAGTTGGCGAATCCCAGCTGCCGGATCCAGCGCAGGCGCTGGAAAAACGGCGAATTGATGATCTGCTCTTCCCATTCCGTGATCGGCACGAACCCATAGAGCACGTCGTAGATGACGCGCGAGTTCTTGGGCGGCATGGCCGCCCGGCTGCCCCGGAGCGTGGAATTCCCTGAACTGCCCTTGCGTCCCGTCTTGGTCGTCGTGCTCAAGCGATCTTAGCCCTGGGGGATCCGCTTGGACCACATCGGCACGGCCGCAAGCTCGGCAAACAACGCCAGGATCTCGTCCTGGGTCATCACCTTGGACTCGCGCTCGCCATATTTGCGGACGGCAAACTGCATTCCCTGCGCTTCGCGGTCGCCCGCGACGAGCGAGAAGGGGACTTTTTGCGTCTGCGCCTCGCGGGTCTTGAGACCCATCGACTCGTTGCGGTCGTCGATGTCCACGCGGTAGTCCAGTTTTTTGAGCTTGGCGAGGAATTCGTTGCAGTAACCGTTGTGCGTGTCCTTGATCGGCACGAGCCGGGCCTGGACCGGCGAAAGCCAGAACGGAAAAGCGCCGCCGAGATGCTCGATCAGCACGCCGATGAAGCGTTCGAGCGATCCCAGCACCGCGCGATGGACCATGACCGGTCGTTGAGCCGTGTTGTCCGCCGCCGTGTAGGACAAGTCAAAGCGTTCCGGGAGCACGAAGTCGAGTTGGATCGTCGAGAGCTGCCATGGGCGCTTGAGCGCGTCTTTGACGATGAAGTCGATCTTCGGCCCGTAAAAGGCCCCGTCACCTGGATCGACTTTGTAGGGGCGCCCGAGCTTGTCGAGCGTGGTTTTCAGGGCCGCTTCCGCCTTGTCCCAGACCGCGTCCGAGCCCGCGCGTTTTTCGGGGCGTGTGGAAAGGAAGATCTGCATGTCGTGGAAACCGAACATGTCGTACGTCCGCGAGATCATCTCGACGACCTTGAAGATCTCGCCTTCGATCTGGTCCGGCGTGCAGAACACGTGCGCGTCGTCCTGGCAGAACGTGCGGACGCGCGTGAGGCCGTGGGTGACGCCTGATTTCTCGTAGCGGTGCAGGCGGCCGAAGTCGGCCATGCGCAGGGGCAAGTCTCGGTACGAGTGCTTGAGCGTGCTGAAGAGCACACAGTGGCTCGGGCAGTTCATGGGCTTCACGCCGAACTCGCGCTCGTCGATTTTGGTGAAGTACATGTTTTCCACGTAATTGTCGTAGTGGCCCGAAGTCTTCCACAGCTGCACGTCCATGATCTGCGGCGTGACCACTTCGGAGTAATCGTAGGTCGCGTAAAGATCGCGGATGTACTGGACCAGTCGATTGTAGACGATCGCGCCTTTGGGATAGAAAAAGGGCGAAGCCGGGGCCTCCGGCATGAAGGTAAACAGCTCCAGCTCCTTGCCGAGCTTGCGATGGTCGCGCTTCTTGGCTTCTTCGAGCAGGTGGACGTACTCGTCGAGCTCTTCCTTGCTGGAAAAGCAGACGCCGTAGATGCGCTGGAGTTGCGGGTTCTTCTCGTTGCCGCGCCAGTAGGCGCCGGCGACCGACATGAGCTTATAGGCTTTGATGTCGCCCGCTTTGGCGACGTGCGGGCCGCGGCAGAGATCGACAAATTCGCCTTCGGAGTACGTGGACACCGACGACGCGTTCATCCCGTCGCGCAGAGTCTCGATGATCTCGACCTTGAACTTCTGGTCTTTGCCCTTGAAGAACGTGAGCGCTTCCGCGACCGGGTGCTCCTGCCGGACGAACGGCTTGTTCTCCTTAATAATCTTTTGCATCTCCTTTTCGATCTTGGGGAGATCCTCGGGAGTGAGCTTCACGTCGAGATCGACATCATAATAGAAGCCGTTCTCGATGGTGGGGCCGATGCCGAAGCGGGCCTGGGGCCAGAGCCGGCTGATCGCGTGCGCCATGACATGGGCGCAGGAGTGGCGCATCGTATCCACCGCGGAGTGAATTTCCGGTTCGTCAAAGTCCTTAACGGCTGCCTGATTCGCATTGCTCATATGAAGTTCTGAACCTAACACAACAGGATCATCCGGTCCAATCCCGGGCCGGAGCAGGGTGAGTTCGATCCAGCGTCGATCGCCAGCTCAGGCGAGCTGTCCTTTAGCCTGGCGCGGCAATTGCCTATGCCGCCTCCGTTACTGAACGAATCCATCCAGGAACAAACCCTTTGATCTGAAAGGACCACGAGCCCATGCCTCTCTCGCTTTGTCGTTTACTTCGCCGTTCTCAGTCTCCACTCGGCACTTTGAAAAGGACCGCCGCGACCCTGCCTTTAGCCCTAGCCTTGGTCGCTTGCGGTCCGATCAAAAAGCCCGCACCCGAAGCCGCCGCACCCCAGTCGGGAGCCGCTTTAAACGCTCCAAATGCAAATGGCACCCCCATCGCTCCGGCATCCGCGACAGAGGCCGACACCCCCGAAGCGAAGCTCAAAAAGCTTGATTTTTACGTGCTGCCCGCCGCTGAAGGGGATCCCGCCCGTCCCCGCGCGTTGGCGGAATCCGAACGGCCCGTTCGCCGGGCCCTCCAGGATCCGGCCGTCGGGTTGTTTCTTCCGGATCCCATTGTCCTAGTCTCGGGTGAGCAATTTCTGATTTTCCGCGAAGGCACAGGTGAGGCGCGTTGGACTTCGGTTTTCTATCAGGAAGCCAAGCACGGTTATGAGCGTCACTCAATGCACTTCGATCCCGAGCGTCGGGTTTGGTTTTTGCCGCTGTCGCAGCTTTTCCAGGCGGGGAACGCGCCCGTCGAGCCGGGGCAGCTACGCGAACTCAAATTGGATCTCCAGGCCGCCTCAGGCCGTCGTCTCGAAGTCAGCCTCCTTTTGAAAGTCATCCGTCCATTGCCCGACGGGCTGGGCGCGACGGAGATCCGGACGGTAAGCTTGCCGAGCAATGCGGAAGACTTGGGGCAGCTGGTCCGGAGGGGGGGAATCCAAGTTGGAAGCGGCACCCTAGCCAATCCCTTTTCGCGTCCAGTCGTATTTTATTTGCGGGCTCGGGAGGCGCAGCCCTTTCAATCCGAGGTGATGATCTGGCGGAGAATTCATAATCCAAGTGTCGTGATCTCAAGGGTTCCTTGGGAAAGCGATTACGCCGACATGAATTTGGACTATGTCACAGCTTATCGGGGTGGGGGTCTCCTTGGGATTCGCAAGATCGCGTTATTCCGTCCAGACGGAACTCCCATCAGGGAAATGCCGCTTCTTCCAGATCAGTGGGCCGCGCTTCCTTTGCAGCCGGGCGAACAAATCCGCGTCTCCTGGGTCGCCACAGCCTCTCCCGGTGAGGCCGTTTGCGGTATGCCGCAGCCTGGGCCTGCACCGGAGGGTCAAGTCCCGCAAGGGAGCACCTATTATAGCTGGCATGAAGCTTGGAAACTCGGCTGGGCCCGTTTCAGGGGGGCAATGCAGTGGGAAGCTCGGATGGCTGGAGCTGAGATTCCGGTGCGTGAAGTGACTCGTGAGGAGCCGGGTCGTCAAGTGCGGCCCTGGATTTCAATCAGTCGGTTTGCCCCGCTTCCGATCGACGGGGTGGCCGGAGATGCCCGTTATAATGGGTGGCGCCTGCGTCTGGCGTGTCAGGGCGTTTTATGAGAAAGCCCCCTCCATGATCGACAATTTTGACAACGGCGGTGACGATAATGTTCTTGGCGGCCCGGTGCCTGACCCGCAAGTACCGGTGGCGCCGCAGGGCTTTAGCTTGCGCCCTGCCACGGAGGACGACCTCGATCGCATCGAGGCGATCGAGCGCCAGGTCCACGTCGCGCCGTGGAGTCTCGAGCATTTTCGCTCCGAGCTGATCAAGCCGTTCAGTCACTTCTGGGTAATGACGGACGACGAGACTGACGAAGTTGTCGCGGGTTACCTTGTCTTTTGGATCATGGGCGAACAGGCCGAAATTCTCAACGTCGTCACGGCGCCGGCTTATCGGGGCCAAGGCTTTGCCAAGTACCTCGTACGCAAGGCGGCGGGCGTTGCGCTCAAGAATGGCGCCCTGCGAATGGTGCTCGACGTCCGCAAGAGCAATCAGGCCGCGATCGGACTTTATCAGGCGATTGGATTCGCCATCACCCAGGTTCGCAAGGCATTCTACTCGTCCAATGGCGAGGATGCTTATGGGATGACCCTGGCACTGGATGAGCGCTTTGATGCCGCGGCGGGCGTCGATTTCTAGGCCGCTTGGGAGGAGTCCCGGAGGAGCCGGGTTTCGATCTCTTTAAAGTAGGTGATTTCGGGCTTGCCGAGGACGCCGGCTTCCCTCATGCGTTCGAGAGTATCGAATGATCCCATGTATTTGCGCGCTCTTTCGGTCGAGTCCCACTCAAAGAACAGATAGAGATCGTTGGGATCGTGTTCGCTGCAGGAAAGTCGCTCGTACAGCGCTCCCGCTTCCTTGCGGGTCGCGCGATTATGGTCAAAAACCGGCTTGAACCGGTTGTAATCTTCGACGTGATGATGCACCAGAACCTGGATCATGTCCGGGAGGGGATGCATCGGTTGGGCCGACGCTCAATGGAGCTCCGCTCAGCGGACCGGGGTGCAGATCATCCCGAACTGGTCGTTCGACAGCGGCAGGTCGCTGCAGTCGAAGGGCTGGGAGACTCGGAGATTCGCGCGAAACGACTCCTGCTCAAAGATCCGAGAGTTTTCCACGTCCAGCTCCAGATTGCGACAGGAGCCGGGAGCGAGCGCGACCTTGTTGGAGTAGGCGACCCAACCGCCGCTCATCGTCCGCTCGAACCGAAGCTGGGCAGACTGGCGGGAGAGTGCGCTTTCGGTGCGGCCAAAGCTGGATTCGCCGAACTGCAGGCCGATTTGGTTGTTTTGGAGCTCCATCCGGAAATTCAGATCGCTGCGA
>CAYXVB010000225.1:0-5174 GCA_964467785.1 uncultured Bacteriovoracaceae bacterium | reverse complement strand
CAGACTTGATCTGGACTAAATGAAATTGGCCGCAAATGTCGGGTTCAAACCCTACATTTGCGGCCTTTTTCGATTTCATTGCCTCAGGTTTGTTGATCGGCTTCGACCGACGCGGCATCCGCCGCCGCTTGCGCGAGCGCGGCCTCGGCAGCGAGCTTCTCGGATTCGGCTTGCTGGAGTAGGTCGGCCTGGGGCTCCATTCCAGGAAGTTCGAGGCCCATGGCTGCGGCGGCCTGCTCGGCCGTTTGCGCCTGCTGCATTTCCGCGAGTTTTTTGGCCTCGCGCTCGGCGTCGAGCGTAGGTGTCGATGTCGGGATCGATTGCACGCGTTGGCGGATGTCCTTAAGGATCTGCTCGTCTTCGCGGTGATCGTAGATGAGCTGGGTCGAGGTGTCGGACTTCATCTGTTGGACCATCTTGCGCATTTGGAGCACGCGCGGATCTTCTTCGCCGTCGGCCTTGCCGGTTTGCGAGGCGGGGACCATCTGCTCCAGCTCGCGCAGGGACGGGAGCTGGGAGAGATCCTTGAGACCAAAGAGCTCGAGGAAGGTCGAGGTCGTGGAGTACATCATCGGACGGCCTGGCAGCTCGGAGCGACCCGTGATCTCGATGAGTTTGCGGTCCATCAGGCCGCGGACGAAATACGAGGAGTCCACGCCGCGAATCTTGTCGATATCGTCCTTGAGCACCGGCTGGCGGAAAGCGACGATCGCGAGCGTCTCGAGTGCGCCGCCGGACAGGCGCTGGGTCTGCACTTTGGCGAGCTTCTTGGCCAGCGCGGCGCGACCGGGTTTGGTGCGGAACTGAAGTCCACCGGCGACTTCGACGATCTCGATGCCGTGATGCGAGGCCTGATAACGGTCCTTGAGCGCGGTGACTGCTTCTTGGAAATAGTTGAGTGGGTATTCGGGGCCGAGGTGCTCTTGGAGCTTGGCGACGGACATGGGCTTGTCCGTCAGGAAAAGCAGGGTCTCGATGCACGAAGCGATCTCATTGACGTCGAGCTCGGGCAGGGCGGCTTCGAGCTCAGGGTCCACCTCATCTAGGGCTTCCATGGCCTCGGCCGCTTGGGCTTCGGCGGCTTCTTTGGCGAGTTGATCCGCCAGGAGCTGGTCCTCGGCGATCTCCTGGGCGAGGCGCTCGGCAAGCTCAGCCGCGTTTTCGCCGGCGAGATGCTCTAGCTCGGATTCGAGCTTCTTTTCTTCTTCCTTCATGGCGCGGGAGAGGTTTTCGAGCTGCTCGAGGGTCTCATCGGCGGAGGCCAGATTGAGCTCCTCTGCGATGTCGTCAAGCGCGTCGGCATCGGAGGCGGCCGCGTCGGCCGCGTCAATGGCGTGTTGGGCTTGGGTGACGATCTCGTCGGCTCGGGCCCGGGTCACTTCGGCCATTTCGACGGTTTGGTCGTCGGACGGCGCGCTAGTCTGCGCGTCGGGTGCCCACTCGTGGGCGTCACGAACGAGATCTTCGTTCGGAGACTCGGTCAGAGATTCTGTCGCGGATTCGTCCGATTCAGCGATGTCGTCAAAGTCGGAGCTGTCCTCGAATTCCGGGTTTTCTTGGTCGCGGGAGATCTCCCCAGTGCGGATCCCGAATGGATCCTCGATCAGCGTGACGAGGTTTTCGGGATTTTCCGGATTCTTCGGCGGTACGTCTTTTTCCGTCATTGGGCTGAGTTTCCTTTTTTCCGAGGACTATTCGGACTTCTGGTGAAGCATGTGCTCGACCTGCGCGATCGCGTTTTCGATCGCGTGCGAAGGCGTATCGCCAAAGGGGCGATCCGACCCGGTGGTGAGACCGTGCTGGAGATGAGTGTTGCCGGGCTGCGCGTCTTCGGCGCTCGGCGTGCCCGCGACATCGACCGCGCTGTTGGAATCTTCGGGCTTGGGCGGGTTCGGATTGTCGAAGCCCGAGGCCAGCGAGATGTTGAAGCCACGAAGCGACTCGAGCAGCTCGAGGTAGATTTCGTCGTAGGTTTTTTCCTGGTGGAGCCGGAGCTTGCGCAGGCGGGCAAGCTCGAGGCTGGCGAGGAAGGCCACGACTTTTTCCTGATAGGAGGCGCCGGCGCCGATGAACTTCGACAGTTCCGTGGGCTTGCCGATCTGGAGCTTGTCGCTGAACTCCTGGATCTTGTCGGTGAGCGAGACGGTTTCCTTTTTGAGGATCGTCGTGCGCTTGCGGGCCCGGGCCAGCATGTCCTGATAAGAGAGCGAGAGGTCGGAGATGTTCATCTCTTTCCAGATGCGTTCGATCGGAGGGCGCTTGTTGGGGCGCGTGAACACGTCCTCGCCCAGGCGTGGTAATTGGCTGAGATCGTCGCCGGCGGCCTTGAAGCGCTGATGCTCGAGGAGCTGGCGGATCAGGTCCTCCTGAGTGAATTCGTCTTCCGCGGCGATGGCCGCGCCTTCGGTTTTTTCCTGAGGCAGGAGCGCCTTGCTTTTCCAGTGCAGGAGCGTGGCCGCCATGACGAGGAACTCGCTGGCGATGTCGAAGTTCAGCTCCTGCATGAGCCGGACATAAGCCAGGTACTGGTCCGTGATGCGGCCGATGGAGACGCGCGAGATGTCGAGTTCGTGCGACTGGATCAGGTAAAGCAGGAGGTCGAGAGGCCCCTCGAAGGTCTCCAGACGAATTGTAATGGGTACACGATTAGCCACGGTGTAAAAGATCCCCCTTCACCCAGTCCACGAGCCATCCCGCTGGCGGAAATGTCCCGCCATCATAACCAAGGCGTTTGATAAGGCAAGAGGGAGGGGGAGATTTTATGGGCGCCATCGCTCCTGAGATTTCAAGGAGATAGCTTGATGGGCGCTCGTTTTAGTCCTCCAATCCCATCCACTGAAAAAGATCGAAGTTCATTTGGTAGCAGTTCTTGGGTTTTGAGCCTCGCACCAGACTCTCGACTTCGCGAAGGAACCCCTCAAAGCGTTCCGAAATCTGTTTGAGGACCCATTTCTCGGCCGTGAAGGTGACCATAAAGGACTTTTTGATGTCTTCGGGAGAACGAAGGACTTGGGCGACACAGATATTTCGCAGCAGGTGCTGATGCGTTCGCATGAGCGGATGGTCGGTGCCGTAATGGATTTGACCCTGCTTGATTCGGGTGACGCGAGTTCGGGATTCGTTGAGCTCGACGAGCGAAAGGCTTTCGAGCTTCTTGAGGATCTGGCGCAGCCGCCTGGCGTCAATGCCCAGAGGCTGGCAAAGCAGGCGTGGATTTTCCGCGAACTCCGGAACGTGCAAGGTGACGTATGCGATCACGCTGATCGGATCCGCTAGGTAGGCCAGTTCCTCGAGTACGCGACGCGAGTCGAAGTCCTGGACGGTGGCAGCCACCTGGTGGGCTTGCTGGAAGCGCGAGATGCGGTCTTTGAGGTAAGTCTTGCGATCCGGATCCTCGCTCATCGCGAGAGATCGAAGCAAAGTCAGGTATTCGATCTCCTCGGGAAGTAGCTCGAGCCGCCTGCAGACGATAAAGAAGTGGTCATCGTTGAGGTGCGATTTCGAGTCTCCCAGGACGCGCGAGAGATAGGTGTATTGAACCGGGATCTGCGCGGCGAGCTTTTTGAGGGTGAAGCTCTTCTTGAACTGCGCGAGCTCTTTGATGCGTTTGCGGAGGGCGACTCGGTAGTCGGACTCTTTGAATACGTCCATAGGTTTTAAGTTATAGTGATCGTGTAACTTAGTGCTGAGTTTTGCACAATCTGATTATACGTTTGGGGCAATTTCATGGAGTACAAATAGTTTCATAGCCGGCACCATTGAGCCGGTAACACCACACTAGGAGACTCTATGAAAACGAAACTGATGACTCTGGCTTCATTGGCATTTTTGGTTCATTCGCAGGGAGCCCACGCTTTTCCAGGTCTGCAATCCCTGACCCAGGGGCCGGCAATCAAGAAGGCGGTCGCCAACCTCGCCTGTGCCGACTTTTCTGGCACCTGGAAAGGGACCTGCCAATTGCCGGGTTTTGAGCCGAGCGAGGAGACATTGTCGATTCGCCAGACCGGATGCGAGCGACTGGAGATCGGCCAGGATCGTTACGTGGTGGGCGGCGTACGGACCCAGGTTATGGATTATCCGGTGGAATACGCCCGGGCCCAGGCATACCACTCGGTTCAGACCGAGCGCCTGGATTGGAACGCGGACAAGTCGGCGCTCGTGATGAAGTCGAATGTTAATTCGGGCTTTATTGGCGGGGATCCGTATTCCGCGAATATCGACATCCGTGCCGCGATAAAACGTGAGGGCAGCCGCCTCTCCATCGAGATCAACGCCCAAGGCACCAAGGGATCCTGCTCCTATAGTCTTCAATGATCGGAGTTTTGGCCAGCGGGTCGGCTTGCGAGCGACTCGCTGGCTCCATTATTGCGGCTATGGTATTTCGAATCGCATTGACGGAGGCTTGCGATGATTCGGTCCATCTTTCTTTCGGCTTTGGCATGCGCCGCCCTCATCGGTCCCACTTGTTTTGCGTCAGGGAGTGGCTGGGTCTCATCCGGTGGCGAACTCCTGCAGGACGCGCACAACCCGTATTCACGCGGATCGACGGACAACGGAGTCCGAGTTATTTGAAGTTCACCCCCACTCAGTTTCAGTGGGTGACTCCCCATGAGGGACGGCTCGAGACGCTGGTGAGTATCTCGAACTGATCGGTATTCTCCGGAAACTTCTCTTCCCTGGGCCCCGGCTCATCGTTGCGACAGATGGGTAGGGTGTGTTGCCGGGGCCCCCGCAGGTCCTTGCGGGTTTACGAACGCCTCAGAGGAAGTCGCGCGTCTCAGAAGAAGCCGAGCGGCTTCTCGCTGTAGCTGACCAAGAGGTTCTTGGTCTGCTGGTAGTGGTCGAGCATCATTTTGTGGTTCTCGCGACCGATGCCGGACATCTTGTAGCCGCCGAACGCCGCGTGCGCGGGATAGGCGTGGTAGCAGTTGGTCCAGACGCGACCGGCCTGAATGCCGCGGCCCATGCGGAACGACGTGTTCATGTCGCGCGTCCACACGCCCGCGCCGAGGCCGTACATTGTGTCGTTGGCGATGGCCAAAGCCTCCTCCTCGCTCTTGAAGGTCGTGACCGAGAGCACCGGGCCGAAGATCTCCTCTTGGAAGATCCGCATCTTGTTGTGGCCCTTGAACACGGTCGGCTTGATGTAGTAACCGCCCGCCAGATCGCCGCCG
>CAYXVB010000224.1:0-5177 GCA_964467785.1 uncultured Bacteriovoracaceae bacterium | reverse complement strand
TCCATCCGAATCTTGGTCATCTACGGGATCAGAACCGACAAAGGCGTTATGACCGTCTTGAATTGAGGATGATATTTAGCCGCGTCCTCTAATCCCTCTTTGATCTCATCCAGCTGATAATCCGCGAGCTCCCAATTTTCAAGACTCCCGGCATAGTAGAGCTTGGCGTGATGCTGCTGAATCACCGACATGATCTCTCCCAACCCCGGCTTCATGTCATCAACACGATGCTCTACAGCTTCAAGGCGTCCATTGGCCGCACCCGCTGGCGACGTCCCAAGAACGCTGTCGCAGCCGGCCAGAAATACGCACGCGATTAGCAGAGCCATCCATCGCATGTCTTTCATTATTTGCTCTCTCCCTTTTGTCTCTCGAGGAGAATCGCTACTTGCCGACTGGCTGCGCATACGTACTATTCCATACCCGGTCAAAGATCTGGCCGAGCTGACCACCAACCTCTGCCGATTGAAGCGTCACTCCGACGTTTCTGGAGTTCGTAAAATAG
This sequence comes from uncultured Bacteriovoracaceae bacterium, assembly GCA_964467785.1. GTDB lineage: Bacteria > Bdellovibrionota > UBA1018 > UBA1018 > UBA1018 > CAYXVB01. The sequence goes on along the minus strand of CAYXVB010000224.1, from coordinate 4,672 downwards.
CTCTCGCTCCAGTTTTCCGTACCGACCCACGCGTCGGCACCATCCGCAATCAAATACTTGCTGTGAATGAGTCGTGCGTAAGGGATATATCCGCCTGACCATTGCGGAATGATCACGGATCGGACCTCAATGTTTCTTACTGCGGCAAGCGCCTTCAGATCCGCCTTTCCGGATTTCAAAGCCACAGCATCCACCAGAAGCTGCACACGGACTCCGCGAGATGCCGCCGCCCGAACGGCCGTATCCAAAGCCTTCCATCGCCCCGAGCTTTGATAGATTCGCGTCGTATACTCATACATCTGAATCTTCACCGTGCTACGGGCAGCCCCAAGAAGACCCGTGATCGCATCCAACGAATTAGCCTGACCATCAGGCAAATCTGACGGCGGGGATCCTACGAGCTGAAGGCCTGGGACTTCAGAAATTAGCCGGCCGAAATCCAGCGTCGGGAAATTCCATCCCTGAACGGGGCTCTTACCTACAGACGATCCTGCCGCCCAATCTCTCTCAAAGACCGCCTCGAGCCCACTCGCGACCTGACTATCTTCGACTCGAAGCCCCACTTCATGGACATGAGTCAAAGACAACCAATCGAAATTCGGGCTTCCAAGGAAAGCCCGAGAACCATCGATCACAAAATACTTGGAATGCTGGACTCCGCCTTGCGAGTTGAAATCGACGGTCTTCACTTGAATGTTGGAAACCTGGCTTAGTTGGCTCGCGTCATTCGGGTAGGTTTCGTAGAACTTTGAATCGACCACGAATCGAACTTGAACACCGCGAGAGGCAGCCGCCCGAACGGCATTTAGTACCGGCTCCAAGGCTTCACCCGGCTTACTGTTGATATAGAACTCTTCCAAGTCGATCGATCGCTGTGCGGACGCGATCATTTCGAGCCAGACCTGCTGAACCTGGCGAATGCCGGAAACCGAAAGATTCGTCTCGATGGGCGCACTCTGCGCGACCTCAACGATCGCAGAAGCGTTCGCAGGAAGCCCAATACCCGAAACAACGAAGAAGCAAGAAACAAATAAAGCGCCAACCTTAGCGTTCCGCTCCAAAATTCCTCTCCTTTTGATATCGCGCTACGTTATCGAATTGCGATACAAACGAGAAGTTAACGGATAACCTGACAAGGGTCAAGCGCCGCTGCAGCAAACGCTACTCTTCGAAAAGTTCACCAAACAGTTCCCGGACTTTCATTTTGGCCGACTCAAGAGCCTTCTTACCGAGCGGGGTTGCGCGATAGACGCGCCGGATGCGTTTACCGAGCTGCTCTTCTTTAGACTTAAGATATCCCTTCTTCTCCAGCCCGTGCAGAAGTGGATAAAGAGTGCCCGCGCTCAGTTTGTATCCGTGATGAGAAAGCTCCTCAATAATCCCCAAGCCGAAGATAGGCTCTTTGACCGCGTGATGCAGGATGTGAAGCTTGATCAACCCCGAATACAAATCCTTATTTTCCATACGGCCTGATTTTAGCGATTCAAAGCTTGCGCTAGCAAGCCGATTTAATTGAATTCCTCTTTTCCCCAAAGGTATGCAGGAAGGCATCCGTCAGAACCACTTCCAGAACCAATACTTCTCGAAAAGCACTTTTCCGAAATGCCAGCGAAGGGAGGGTTGTTTCATCGCGACATCAGGCGTGGGCTCGTTGTAGAAATTTCCGTTTCCCAAACCCGCGCGACGGTCGCCGATCTCAAGAAAGCATTGCCCGAAGCCGTCAAAGGAGCGCCTATGACCCGTACCATTGAAGTCCGCAGCAATATTGTGGGCCACGACTTCGGCTTGCGCATGAGCAAACACACCCGCTTTCGGTAACGGCTTCCCCATCTTGAGCGGGACCGAAGTCACATCACCAACGGCGTATACGTTCTTGAACTTCGTCTCGAATGTATTCCGGTCGACCGAAATCCACCCGTTCTCAGCAAGGAGTCCGGCTTCGGCAACAACTTTTGGAGCCACATGAGGCGGAACATAAATCAAAAGATCAAAAGGTGCTGACTTTCCACCGGAGAAATGAATCGTGCGTGCCTTTGGATCAATCTCCGAGACTTGGTGTGAAGGATGATAAGCGATCCCTTTGCTTTCGACCGTCAGCCGTACCTGCCTCGATACCTCCGGTCCTGCTGTTCCCATCGGGCCGGGTTCCGCGGCGTAGACATCGATCTGAGTCTTCTCTCGATTCCCAAGTCTCCGGCAGTGGTACTCGACGAGCATCGCCGCCTCATAAGGTGCGGCAGGGCACTTATAGACGGGTGCGGCAGTCAGAATAACAATGCGCCCGCCACCAAACGAACTGAGGCGATCCCGAATCTCCGTTGCTCCTTTGAGCGTGTAGGCGTTCATCCCGGATTCGCCAAGCCCTTTCACATTTTGAGCAGCGTAATCGGCGCCAAGGGAAACAACGAGCGCATCGCCAGTGATCATTTTATTGTTCACTTGAACTGTACGACTCTCCGGATCGATTTTCCGAATCTCGCCATGAATGACTTCCACTCCCTTACGCTCCAGACGTTTGAGAGGGCGGGATATTTTCGATGGTTTTCGATCTCCAATCATGAGCCAGAGAAGCGATGGCGCGAAAAGATGCTCCGATTCCTTGTCGATCAGGACGATGCGATGTTCTCGGGACAAAAGCTTCCTGAGGGTATTCGCCGCAACGACGCCCCCGGATCCGCCACCAAGGACGATTACTGTCTTTCCCTGCGCCACGAGTATCTCCTTAGAAAGTGATGACCTTATCCGCCCACTGAGTCCACGTGGTCAATTCATCCAACGAGCTGCGTTTGGTTCCCTCAATGAGTTCAGCGTCCGTAATACCCCTGGCATCCATGCAAGAGGCACATACGCCGACTTCACCTTGATGCCGCGCGACTGCTTTAATCATCAGCTCGATATTGTAGTAGCCGGAAGGAACTTTCTGACCCTTCTTGGCACAAGGCGAGCCATCCCCGATCAAGAAAATTTTTACCTCCTCGCCTTCTCGTTTAGCCAGTGATCCAGCGAGGCGAAGCCCGTTATAGCTAAGCTCAGTCCCGTAAGGTGCGTCATTAAGAATAAATAGTGTTTTCATATTAGACCCTCCTCTTATTTGAAGTTCTCGCGCAAAGATTCTTTCAGCAGCTTTGGCGCCGGGGCATCGAAGGCCGCAGCATCACGTACGAACTCATCACGGCTTTGCGTAAGCGACGCATTGAGTTTGAGCTGCCTCGCCCAGCTCGAAGCACGTGCGGGCTTATGGTCATGTCTCGGCAAAAGGATCATCTCAGGGGCCGCGGCCGCCTTGATCTTAACCAAGCTTTCGAAGTGCGCTTCGGGGTCACCCCCGGGCAGATCATCGCGCCCTGTGTCGCCGAACAAAAGTGTGTCACCACCAAAGATGAATGGCCCCCATAGAGCCGTGATGGAATCTGGCGTATGCCCAGGAGTAGCTAAGAGCTGGAGCGGTGCCGCATGCGCATGAAGCGAAGTGTCCTTAGCTACTCGAAGGTGAACCCTGCGACTAGGACTCAACGCGTGCATGATCAACGGCGTTTTGAGCTGATCGGACAGTTCCGAAGCCGCAGAGATATGGTCCGCGTGAGTATGCGTGTCAATCACTCCGACCCAACGATAATTGGGCAGTTCGGCCAGGATACCCTGATATGCATGGAGATCTTCTCGTTTCGGGTCAATCAGAATGGCCTCGCGGGTATCCTGATTCCACGCGACGTAGGAAACACACTGATCGCTCTTAATCGCCCGGAGATGCCAGCCCCCCTCAGGAACTGCATCGCCTGGGACCAAAATCTCTTCGAGTCTAAAAACCTGGGTTTCCATAATTCACTCCTCAGGAAGTTCCTTCGCCGGACTCGATGCGCGGAAGATCAGCATCTCTCCACCCAAAGTAGCCGTCCTCGAGCCAGACGGCATTCCAGCCATGACTGCGCAGCAACTCTGCCGCCTTTTCAGATCTGCCCCCGCCCTTATTGCAAACCGTGACAATACGACCGCTCTTCGGTAGGTCCACGGAGCCCGGAAGCCCCTCGATCGGCAGATGAACAGCTCCCTTGATATGGCCCTCGCTGAACTCAGGCACAGATCGAACATCGACCACGACCGCTGAAGTAGCCTTCAGAAGGTTCCGAAGCTCCTCCGCAGTCATCGAAAGTCGCTCGGTTTTCAAACCAGTTTCCCTTTTCATCTTCAATGTCTCCTGCATTCGAAATGCTACGACCAGCCCTGACGCGAGCGTGATGCCAGCTACAAGCCAGATCGCTGCATTGATTCCAAACACATCTGCCGTAAAACCAGCGATCAGAGCACCAATGGCGTATCCAGAGTCGCGCCACAGTCGATACACTCCAACAGCTGATGCTCTCCATGAGGGATGAGCAACGTCGCCGATGGCGGCAAGCAGCGTCGGATAGACCATTGCTGTTCCTACTCCGAGGAAGACACCCCCGACGGCAAACCAGCTGAAAGAGCTTGAAGTCGCGGTGAGCGCGATTCCTATCGCCTGAATCCACATACCTGTCGCGATCAGCCATTTCCTTCCAAGCTGATCTGAAAGATGTCCGGTCCAAAGCTGCAATAGTCCCCATGTCGCCGGATAGATTGCTGCAAGCCAACAGATGCGCTCCAAGCTCAAACCCGCAGCCGCGAAAGCGATTGGAAAGAGGCCCCAAGCCAT
>CAYXVB010000223.1:0-5189 GCA_964467785.1 uncultured Bacteriovoracaceae bacterium | reverse complement strand
CTCAAGATCATCTTTGGCACCGACACGCTTGGCGTCGGCGTCAATATCCCGATCCGCACAGTGCTCTTGACCAAGCTCTGCAAGTTCGACGGCACCAAAACCGTGCTGCTCCCCGTGCGCGACTTCCATCAGGTTTGCGGGCGCGCCGGCCGTCGGGGCTACGACAATCTCGGCACCGTCGTGGTGCAGGCGCCCGAGCATGTGATCGAGAACCTCCGCAACGAGCAGAAGGCCGCGGGCGATCCCAAAAAACTCAAAAAGCTCGTCAAGAGAAAGCCCCCCGAAAAGGGCTATCTCCCCTGGAACGAAGAGACGTTCAAAAAACTCATCAGCGGCCAACCCGAGCCGCTCACTTCGCGCTTCAAGGTCACTCACGCGATGCTGCTGCAGGTCCTGTCGCGTCCCGACGAGGACAGTTGCCGCGCCATGCGGGACCTGATCCGGCGCTGCCACGAGAACGACCATGTCAAGAAGCAGCTTCGGAAAACCGCTTTTCAACTCTTCCGCTCTCTCGTCGACCGCCGAATCATCGAGCTCAATCCCCTGCGCATCAACGTCGACCTGCAGGAGGACTTCTCGCTCAACCACGCGCTATCGCTCTATCTGATCGACACGCTGAAGCTCATCCCGCTCGACGACGCCGAATACGCGATGAATATCCTCACGCTCGTGGAGTCGATCCTCGAAAACCCGGACCTGGTCCTCCGCCGCCAACTCGACGCGATCAAGACTATCGCCATGCAGCAGATGAAAGAGGAAGGCATCGAGTTCGACGAGCGCGTTGCGCGGCTCGACGAGCTGGAGTACCCCAAGCCCAACCGCGACTTCATCTACTCCACCTTCAACGAGTTCTCCCGCAATCACCCTTGGGTGGGGCAAGAGAACATCCGGCCCAAGTCCATCGCGCGCGAGATGTACGAAGGGTTCTTCTCTTTCGCCGAGTACATCCGCGAATACGACCTGCAGCGCGCCGAGGGGCTCCTGCTTCGCTATCTCTCGGAGGTCTACAAGACGCTCGCGCAAAACGTGCCCGACGCGCTCAAGACTGACGAGCTATTTGAGGTACAGGTCTACTTCGGCTCGCTCGTCCGCCAGATCGACTCGAGTCTGATCGACGATTGGGAAAGACTGCGAAACCCGCAGGCCGTCGCCCAGGCCGTCGAACAAGTCACGCCCGAGCAACCGAGTGTGTACGATGTCACGCGCGACACGCGCACGTTCCGCATTCTAGTGCGCAATGAGGTGTTCCGCATCGTCAAGGCGCTTTCCCGCCGCGATTATGGAAGCGCGCTCGCTCTGGTACAGCCGGACGCCGGACTCGACGCACAAAAGCTCGAAGCAATGCTGGCTCCCTACTTCGCGCCAGGCGAGCTCGGCCACTCGCGGATCCTTACTGACGGCGATGCGCGCGGGCCCAAGCACTTCCGCTTCGAGAACGAACAGGTCAGCCAGATTCTGGTCGATCCCGATGGACATAATGACTGGGAGATCCGCGTCAGCGTGGACTTCGATGCGTCACGCGATGCGGAGCATCCCGTGCTGCGTGGCCTGAGTGTCGGGCCAGTTTAAGATACCCGCGTCACCCAACAGCTGAGCCGAAGCACGCGATTGTAATACGAGTCACTCCCTTGGACGACCACGGGTACCGTCTGCCCCGCATCGAAGCTTCGGGGGCCGAGATAAGCGTCCTGCCGGAAAGTCGAGCCGACCACCGAAAGCTTCAGCCGCACCGGTAAAAACTCTGCTGCTTCGTGATTGAACTCTGCGATCGCCTCCACCTGGGGTCCCCGAAGTAGGATCGGTGGCGCCGGAATTCGCGGCCGGAGGTGCGAGACCTGATCGCTGAGAACCTTCTTCTGGCTCAAGTCCTCGAGACGACACCTGACGTCAAAAGCCAATTCAGACATGGCGAGTGGGGCTGCGGGGGGCGTGACCTCCGCGCTCGCGACACTCACAATAGCCATGGGAACAAGTAGAGCAAGAGCTAGTTTCCAAGGCGACATCGGCTAAATCTCCATCAGTTCTGGAACCCTGTCGAAACGAAGTGTCAGCTGGATATACAAATTGACTCTATGCGTCAAGCACTCCTTAGCTTGAGCGCCGACCTCAACTGGAGTAAGTCATAAAATCTCCATGACCCCGCGGAAAAAGGCCGCCTCATCTCCGTCTCGATCCGGCAAGCCCAAGCGCTCTCGCGCCGCGGCCAAGCCCGAGGTTTTACCCCCTGAGGAGATCCATCACGACGAGCTCGAGGCGCGCGACGAGGTGGGCGAAGACGCCGAGCCATCCGATGAAGACATTATCGAGATATCGGGAGCTGAACACACCCACCTTCCAGCCGTACAGTCTCCCGCCGGGCTTCCGGTGGAAACCGGCGATCTCGACCTGGCAGCGGTTTCGCCGCTCGACCCGCTTCGTCAATACCTGGACGAGGTCAAACGCTACCCCCTGCTCGCCCCCAAGGAGGAGTTTCGCCTTGCCATGAAGCTCCGCTCAGGAGGCGACATGCAAGCGGCCAAAATGCTGGTCTCGGCCAATCTCCGCCTCGTGGTCAAAATCGCCTTCGAGTACCGATCCATGTACACCAACGTCATGGATCTCATCCAAGAGGGCAACATCGGCTTGATGAAGGCCGTCTCCAAATTCGATCCGACCAAGGGCGCCCGCTTGAGTTACTATTCCTCTTGGTGGATCCGCTCCTATATCCTCAAGTACTTGCTCGACAACTTCCGCCTGGTGAAAGTTGGGACCACCCAAGCCCAAAAAAAGCTATTCTACCACCTCATACGAGAAAAGGAGCGGCTCGAGGCTCAAGGAATGCTGGCCGGCCCAAAACTTCTCGCCGAAAAGCTGGACGTCCGCGAAAAAGACGTCATCGAAATGGAACAGCGCTTGAGCGGCATGGGCGCGGAGGTCTCACTGGACGCGCCGGTCGACCGTGAGGGAGGAAGCGCGGTGAGTCACGTCGCTCTACTCCCCGACCATCGGGAGAGCGCCGACGAAGTCCTCGCGCGAGAGGAATGGCTCAGAATCTTGGAAGATCGCCTGCCGGAATTCGAAAAGACCCTGGGAGACAAGGAAAAGAAGCTGCTCCGCGAACGATTACTGGCCGAAGAACCAAAAACATTACAAGAACTTGCGGATCAATACGGTCTGACTCGCGAACGAGCTCGACAAATCGAAGCCAAGGTGATCAGCAAGCTCCGGGAGTTCTTAGGTTTACAGTCCGATTGAGTGCCCTGGGCGCCTGGTGCGCTCCTGAGAAACTCCTTTACAAGGCAATCGCGAGCGTGTTAACCCCACACGCAAATAAAAATAGACTTAAAGACAAAGCTTTTTTACTGAAAGAAAGACAATGGCAGGAAAAACGGAACGTAACGAAAAGCGCGCTCAAATCGTCAAGAAGTTCGGCCGGACGGCAAACGACACCGGCTCCACCGAGGTTCAGGTGGCACTTCTGACCTCCGAAATCAACGAGCTGAACCAGCACTTTGCCAAGCACCCCAAAGATCATCACTCCAAGCGCGGCCTCCTCGCAATGGTAGGCCAGCGCCGCCGGCTCTTGAATTATATCAAGACGTCGGATCCCAAGCGCTACTCCAGCCTGATCACAGCGCTGGAGCTGAGAAAGTAAAAATTCACAGGAGCGCGGGACCTAACTCCCGCGCTCTTTGTGCTTTTAGGCTTTCCATTTCTACATTTTCATCATTATCTTTGACGGTTGGCATTGAACCCGCTTTGCGGGCAGCGTGCTGCTTTATCCAAGCACCTGCTCAGCCCGTCCGTCATATCGAAAACCGAGGAGAAACCTCATGATTCATAGTGTCTCTTGTGAAATTGGTGGCAAGACGCTCACCATCGAAACCGGCAAGCTTGCGAAGCAGGCCGACGGCTCCGTTTTTGTCAGCTACGGCGACACCCGCGTGCTCGTCACCGCTTGCGCCGCCAAGGAACCGAAACCCGGCCAGTCGTTCTTTCCGTTGACGGTCGAGTTCTCTGAGAAGTTTTACGCCGCTGGCAAGATCCCGGGCAGTTTCCATAAGCGCGAAGGCCGCCCCACCCAGGAAGCGACGCTTTCGGCGCGCCTGATCGACCGCCCGATCCGCCCGCTTTTCCCCGAAGGCTTCCTCTGCGACACGCAGGTCGTCGCGACGATCATGTCGGTCGACAAGGAAGCCGACGTGGACGTGGCCGCCGCCGCCGGCGCATCGGCCGCCCTCCACATCTCCGATATCCCCTTCAACGGCCCAACGGCCGGCATGCGTATGGGCCGTATTAACGGCCAGTACGTGGTCTGCCCGACCTGGGACCAGATCGAAAAGGGCGAGACGGACATGGAAATCATGATCGCCGGCACCAAGAACGCGATCATGATGGTCGAAGGCGGCGCCCGCGAAGTTCCGGAAGCGGAAGTTCTCGAAGCGATCGTCCGCGGCCACAACGAGATCAAAAAGATCGTCGCTGCGATCGAAGAGCTCCGCGCCAAGTGCGGCAAGCCCAAGCGCGAGTTCACCCCGGCCGTGGTCGACAACTCGATCAAGGCGCAGGTCGAAAAGCACGCCAAGGCCACCTTGCAGAAGGCCCTTCGCACGAAGGACAAGGGCGAGCGCTATGACATGGTCGACGAAGCCAAAAAGGCGACCGTCGCCGCCATCATCACCGACGCGGTGAAGGCTAAGGACGCGGACGCGGCCAAAAAGATGGAAGCCGACGTCAAGACTGCGTTCGAACTCCTTCAGTACAACCTGATGCGTGAAATGATCCTCTCGGACAAAATCCGCATCGACGGCCGCGACACCAAGACGGTCCGCCCGATCTCGGTCGAAGCCGGTCTCCTGCCCCGCACGCACGGCAGCGCGCTCTTCACCCGCGGTGAAACGCAGGTCCTTGCCACCGTCACTCTCGGCACCTCAGACGACGAGCAGATCGTCGATACGATGTTCCAGAACTCGATGCGCAAGTTCCTCCTGCACTACAACTTCCCGCCCTTCTCGGTCGGCGAAACCGGCCGCATGGGCGGTCAGTCCCGACGCGAAATCGGCCACGGCGCCCTCGCCGAGCGCTCAATCAAAGCGATGATGCCCGCGTACGAGAAGTTCCCGTACACGGTCCGTCTCGTCTGCGAAACGTTGGAAAGCAACGGCTCTAGCTCGATGGGCTCGGTCTGTTCGTCGTCCATGGCGCTCATG
>CAYXVB010000222.1:0-5212 GCA_964467785.1 uncultured Bacteriovoracaceae bacterium | reverse complement strand
GCATAAGTGCTCTGCAGACCGCTTTTTAGGTTATGCCGGGGCTTCCAGCCCAGGGCGCGGATGCGGGAAACGTCCAAGACTTTGCGAGGCGTGCCGTCAGGCTTGCTCGAATCGAATTCGATGTCGCCCGAATAGCCCGTGACTTCCTTGAGCGTCATCGCCAGCTCGGCGATGGTGCAGTCCTCGCCCGTGCCGACATTGATCGTTTGTGGGTCTTCGTACTGATTCATGAGGAGCACGATCGCGTCCGCCAGGTCATCCACATGGAGGAATTCGCGCATCGGCTTGCCGGTGCCCCAGACGGTGACCGACGGCGCGTTGCGCAGCTTGGCTTCATGGAACCGGCGCATCATTCCGGGGATGACATGCGAATTCGTCGGGTGAAAGTTATCGCCCGGTCCGTAGAGATTAGTGGGCATTGCCGAGATGAAGCGTTTGCCGTACTGGTGGTGATAGGTCTCGCAGAGCTTGAGGCCCGCGATCTTGGCGAGGGCGTAGGCTTCGTTGGTCGGCTCGAGCGCGCTGGTCAGCAGCGATGATTCCTGGATCGGCTGCGGGGCGAACTTGGGGTAGATGCACGAGCTGCCTAGAAAGAGCAGCTTGGTCACGTCGGTCCGGGCCGCGGCATGGATCACGTTGGCCGCGATCATGAGGTTTTCGTAGAGAAAATCCGCCGGGTAGGTGTTGTTGGCGTGGATGCCGCCGACCTTGGCCGCGACGAGTAGCACGTACTCAGGATTGTGTTTTTCAAAATACTGGGAAACTGCCCTTTGGTCCAGAAGGTCGAGTTCTTGCCGCGTACGGACAAGCAGGCGGTCACAACCCAGCGACTGGAATTTCCGGACTAGAGCGGAGCCGACAAGGCCGCGGTGTCCAGCAATGAAAATCCGGCTCTCAGGCTTCATTCAAGAGGTTCTGTTCCAGCGCCTTTTTCATGTTTTCAGAACATGACCATAGTCGCTTTGTTCGTGTCAAGGTAGTCCGTGGGTCAACGCGGAGCCGAAATTTCTGACGCAATGAAAGTCTTGCGTGCCAGAATCGTATAGTGTCCATGCGTGAAAATGGGTGTGAAGTTGGATGCGGGAGCTGCTAGTTCGACTGGAACTGGATTGCGGAATAAAAGGTGCGTAATTCCTCGGGATGCAAACTTTGTGTTTGCCGGATGCAGCGTGATGCAAAAATAATCGGCCAATTTCAGCTCAAAGCGGATATGTGTCCGATCGGGTGAATAATTGAGGCAAATATGAGCTAAGCGGTTGTAGATTTGCGCGTCTTGCTCCGGTGATAACGATATTTCCTTCCAAATTCCAAGCTGAGGATAAAGGTAAAATCCATTCAAAACTGGCGAACCCAAAGCTCGGATCAGATTGGCACCAAGAATATCACCAAAAGCGGCCCAGTAAACCGAACGCCCTGCAGCACGGGCTTCGTCTTGAATGGATTTGATCTTGAGTGAAAGCGGATTTCCTTCGAAGTAATCTGCTCCGCCCCGGTTGAGAGGTGTAAAGGTCGCATTCGTGATGAGCTGAGCCAGCAGGATCCATGCGGGCGCCCAGATCTGTCCGCGGACCAATGCGCGTAAGTAAAAGAACTGGGCGGCCACAAGAATCAGAACGTAGCGCAAAACAATCCATCGAAAATTTTGGTGATGACTGAGCAACACGAAGAGGGTTGCGCCAATGAGTAGCCCCGCAATGCTGATTTCAATGAAGTGCGTGTGGCTGCGATTAGTCGGCAATCGGCGTTTGTGTTTTTCTGAGGCAAGTTTTGTAGTGAGAAAGGTCGCAAGTGCGACATCCGCGATGCCCAGGGCGATGGCAGCTCGGTTGAAGGGCACTCGATCCAACAGAGTCAGATGCTCGAGCACTCTAGGCAGTCCGGCAATCGACCAGATGAGGCCAATGGTGAGCAGGCTTCCAATCCAGGCCAGCATGCGTCTTGTGGACGCAGTCACCGCGTGAGGAGCGCCGCTACGGCCAATTATAAACCAAGCCAGCAGAACCCAGGGTGACAGAAAGATAAACGAAGATGCTTCTGAAATATTCCCAAGCGTGGACCAGTCGCTCACCGCCCGCAGCGGAACGAAGTTATTGCTAAAAAACGAGCTGAGCGAATAGCCGCCGCCCACAATCTTGCGTGCGCCCGGGTACACTGAACCCTGCATCGCCTGGATCATCTCGGAGCCAAGATTCATGAAATAAATTCCACCAGCGCCAATGGCAGCCACCGAAAGTGCGAGAACAGCCAGTCGGGCCGCGGGACGGGAGATCTGGATGCCGCGGGCGTGGTTGCGATGGATAAGGTATCCCGAGAGCACCAGGCCCAGATAAGCGAGAGGGATCTGGTAGGGCGGATACATGCACACCCCGAATGAGGTGCCTGCCCACGCCAGCGCGACCCCAGCCGCGAGGCAGCCTGCGATCGAACGCGCGTAGAGGACGAAGTAAGCGGCGATCACCCCAAGCAGGGTAAATGTAGCCACGGGCGCGGAGTTGAACGACCAATAGACAAAAAACGGGGACGTAATCACCAGTGCTGCGCCGAGCACTGAGGGAATTGTCGCTCCTTCGGTCAGCAACAGCAAAAGAACAAAGACCGCGCTAAAGAGCGCCAGCACCTGGAAGTTCCAATTCCAAGCGATTCCGAGGTCCGAGCCCAGGAAATAGCCCCAAGTTTGCGGCCGGAAAAGTCCAAGTGGAAAACCCGCGGGCATCGGGTGGGTCAACGCACTTTGACCAGCGCCAATATTGCGGTTCACCAGTGGAAACGGCGGCTCGTGATTGCGCTGCGCGAGCGCGAGAGTCAGGTGCGAGTTCCAGTCGTCGGAACGAATCGGCTGGTTGTCGTTGAGGATCAGCTCGCTCGCGGGGCTGCCATCAATAATCCCGTGCCAGAGTCCGAAAGAAAAGCCGTGGAGTTTGAGCGAGGTCGCTACGATCAAGAGTGCCAGTATTCCAAGCAGAATCCGGCGAGCCATTGGAGGTAGGAATCCTTCAACCCGGCCCACTCTTGGCTCCTCTCTTCAGTTGCGTGAGTTCGAAGAGCTTCACTACCCAAGGCGCCGGAAGCGCGCGCAGGGTGAGTTGAGCGAGAGTGATCGGATAGTACCAGAAGTTGGTCGGGTAGCTTTTGTATCGACGGCGGGCTGCGAGCCGTACCCGGATCGTGTCCCGAAGCTGCAGGTGGGTCCGACTCGATTTGCCACCTTGCGAATGGACCCGATAGAGAATCAGGGCTTCGGGCATGTTGTGGAGTTCCCCAAGTTCGCCCATGCGGAGCCAAAGATCGTAGTCCTCGGCGTAAAGGAATTCGGTTTCTGAAAAGCAACCGGCTTCGATGAGTTTGGAAGTGCGCGCGGTAATCGCCGAGGTGGCCAGTACGTTGAAATTGAGCATCGTTGAGCGGATCGCCGAGTCTGAGGTCGGATAGTCCCTTCGGGCGGTCTCGCGGGAGTGCTCGTCAATGATCCGGATCGCCGAGCCCACCAGCACGCACTCGGGGTGGGCATGCAGGTAGGCAACTTGAAGTTCAAGTCGACTCGGCTCGCAGACATCGTCGCTGTCGATGAACGCAAGCAGTGGAGCGCGCGCCTCTCGGATCCCAAAATTGCGGGCCGCCGCGATGCCCGAGCGGTCTTTTTCGATGATCCGGATCCGCGGATCAGGGTAGGTCTCGCGGATCCTTTGCGCGGCCTTGGGGTTGGCGTCGATGATCATCAGGAATTCGAACTCCCTGAAGGTCTGCGCCAGGACGCTTCGGATCATTTCATCGAGATGGGCGTTGTCCTGATAAAAAGTGGTGAAGACGGTGACTTGAGGGGGGCTGCTCATTTTGCGCAAACTCCCAGTGGCCGACGGCCGTATTTTTCGAGATTGGCGTTCATGCTACCGCGCGGTGCGTGTTTGTAAAACAACCAATGGATGGTGTCGGCGTGCGGGAGTCCGAGCCAGGGGCCGAACACGACCGAGGCGTTGAAGAGCAGCGTGAGGCAGAGTGCCGCGAGGGCCGACCGACGCCCAAAATCCGCGGGGCGATCTGCAATCGCAGCCTCGATCCGCGGCGCGCAAATCGCGATCATCACCGCGAAAACTGGCTGGTAAATTCGGGGAATCCAGCTGCCACGCATTTGCCACCCCGGGTAAGGAGGCGCCAGATTGTTGAATGCGAAGAGGAGGACGGTCACCGTGATCAGGACGCCTTCGGCCGGAGTGAGGGTGCGGACAGCCGCCCGGAGACCCTTGCGCCGGATTGCGCGGACGCTCACCCAGCCAAAGAGCAGGGGCAGGCCCACATGTGTCGCCGAGAGGTAATTGTCGATCCAGTAAAGCGGGAAGCGAGCGAGCAGGAGGGCCCATTCCCGACTCGGAGCCGGATGGAGCCAGGCGCGGATGATCCGACCGAAGGTTTGGGTGTTGCTGTTTTCAAAGCTGATGTGCTGCGCGAGCCGGAGCCACTGGTTCACGAGCTCCTGGGGGATCAAAAGGAGCAGGAGGCAGGGGAGGAGCAGTTTCCACCGCCGAGCAAGGCCGAGCTGAACCAGGAAGGCGACCCCGAAATAGAAGAGAAAGTCATAGGCCGTGAACAGTATTCCGGAGAAGGCGGCGAGTCCGAGAACCTGGCGGGCGGTCGTCGCCCTTTCGAGTCTGAGAAGCGTGGCGGTAAGAGCTAGGCTTCCGGGAATGATTGCCGCGTAAGCGTAGGGCAGTCCGCCCCAGTACGCCGCTCCTGGAAAAAGAGCCACCAGCCAGAGCGCGATCGCGGCCGTTTTTTCGCCCACTTCGCGAGTTTGCGCCCGGTCCCGGAGAGTCACGGCAAAGTAAGCCATGGCCATGAGGTGGAGGACCATATTGACGAGAAGCCCGCCCCATTCGAGACCGATCGCCCGGATCACGGGCAGGGCGAGCAGGGGGTAAAGAATCCGGCGCAGGACGACACTGAAGTCCCAGAGGTTCCGGGGAGCGCCGTTGAACATTTGAAACGGCGCGATCAAGTGTGGGTGGTCGGAGTTGTAGAGGTATTTGCAAGGTTCGCTGACAAAGGAATCCGGGATGGTCGCGCCATAAGGGGCCAGCGTGCCGCTCGCCGCCCAGAGGGTGAGCAGCATGACGAGCGCGGGGAGGGCCCAGCTTGAAATTCCGGATCGAAGTCGGTATGGCGGCATCGAGCGGCATCTTCACCCGCAAGCATTCTTTTTTCCAGAGGGAATCCCCGC
>CAYXVB010000221.1:0-5229 GCA_964467785.1 uncultured Bacteriovoracaceae bacterium | reverse complement strand
TTGAAACTCTGTGGGGAGTTGCGCGCTCAGGTGCTCCAGCGCTTGGCCGAGGGTGTCGGACTGGAGAGCGCGGATGAAGCGACGGAGGACCTCCTCCGCGTCGGATGGTGATTTCTGGAGAAGTACGGCAAGCTCGTTGACGATCTTCGCGGGCGAAAAGCTCCTGTCCGGTCCCGGAGGAAGTCTCAGCAAAGGTTCGCGAACGAGTCGGGGGAGTTGTGCCAAAAGATGGGAGGCCGCGGGCAGGGCGACTCTCATTACGAGGGAGCCGAGGATCGCTTGGGTCACTTTTTTTGTCAGCTCGTTCGTAACCCCTGTCTCTTTGGCGATGCGAGCATAAAAGTGCGCTAGAGTCTGCTCTTGATGCGCTTTTGAACGTTCTTCCGAACGCGCGTTCGCGGCGCGATGTTCTTCAGCCTCCGCCCAGCGTCTGACGGTTTGTCGATGTACAATTCTGCTGATTTGGCCCGGTGTGATGAGGTTCGAAGCCAGGAGGTCGTCCAGGGTCACGATTCCGGAAAATTGAATTCGACCTTCAACCTGACGCACGACAGGAATTCTGCGGACGCCATGCGCTTCCATGACTCGGAGCACGTCTGCAATGGAGCTATCTTCCGGAATAGTCAAGAGGGCGGATGTCATGATGCGCTCGATAGAAACATCTCGACCGTCGAACCCCTTGGCCCACCGGCAGACGAGATCTCGATCAGTGATGATTCCCTTGGCGCGACCCTCGTCATCGCCTACGAGCAGGCATCCGATGTGGTTCTCACACATCACTTGAGCGGCCTGAGCGACGGAGGTGGACTGATTGAGAACGATAAACCTTCTATGGGTGAACGACGCGAGAGTAGGCATGAGGTAGGACGGTGCAAGTCCCATGTTCTCCCGTTAAGTCGGTGACGCAACCGCTAAGATGCGGAATTCTTGCCGCGATGCTGCATCTCATAATCCCTTCAAGTTCCTTCAAGGGGATGGCCACCTGATTTACAAGGCAGGGATTCTGGTTTAGGGTGACGCTCATGAAAACTCTTCATTCGCTAATTTTACTTCTATCTTTGGCATCCGCGTCAGCTTGGGCGTCGCAAGACTCATTTGATTGTCTGAACACCATCGAAGGACATGGTGTCTCCATGAATGTGGTCCAAAAGGATGACGGTTTCATGGCCGTTTTCAAGGGTGCATCTCTTGTGGGACCTGTCCCTGTCACGCGAACCATTGAAAGTCGAAACGGCGCGCTAGCGATCGCGGGTATCCGCGATATTGTCGAGAAGGTTCAGTTTAATGCCCAAGAATGGGCCAATGTAGATCAAGTCGTCATCTTTACTTATGGAAACTTTGAAGACGATGCCGCAGGCGTACGCGGCGTCAATTTCCTGGATTCGCACAAATCAATCGTCAAGAAGGGCATGTACTTTGGTTGGGCCGGCCCGGTTTCTTGCAACTAAGTCTAGATCAGCTTTCTACCTCATCCGGGTCCTTGAGTGGTGAGCTTGGGTCGGCGGAGTGGAGTGGAGCGACTCGGAAAGATTGTAGGTCATTAAAAGGAGGTTCAACGACGTGCCAACCACGTCCTGGATCTCCTTTTAATCCTGAGCCTCTATCGAACAATATCTCGGGGACGTGGCATCCTTGCATCCCATGACTGCGCGAATTTGCGGATGCGCAAAAAGCAAGCGGTTGATTCGATCTTCATATCGAGGGTGCTGATTGTTCTGGGCCTGGGAGGTCCGTTTTTCAGCCAGGTAGCCTGAACACAGGTAAGTTGCCGCGCCCAAAATCGCTTCTCTCTTTTTGCTCTGATCTAGATTTTTTAGGCGACTACGAACAAAGGCTTCCACTGCAAAATAGTCCGCTTGAGCCTCTTCGTGTTGAGAGTTACGGCAGGTCACCAGTTCCCCCTTCGGCCATGCGCCCATGTTCCAGCTCGATACGGGAAAGAGCTCCGCCCGGGTCGACGCTTCTCTGAGCATCGAGGAATTGATTGGATACTTTTTCTCGAACTTTTGCGCCGCCTCCTTGAGGCAGGCGGAATCAGCATTGGAGCTATGAATTGAATCTCCGCTGGCCAGACAGCTTTGCAGGCGTTTCATCGGTTCGTTGTCGCTAGTCTCGGCAAATGTGTAAACTCCCTGAAGTCTAGGTGTCTGGCGATACCTCTTTCATGATGATGTAAGTCTTTCCCTTCGGGTCCGTTTTCCTCTCGAGCACTTTAAAGCGGGTGCCCGGTGGGCAAAGGACTTCCTTTTCGTACTTAAAGGCGGACAGTTCATCTATTTTCTTACAACTTTGGACATACATCAGAATGCGCATGTTGGAGCGGAATCCATAATTGTAAGAAGTGCTCACAAATGACGGATATTCGACGATCTGCCCCACTTGATGCAGCATCAAAACCTCGGGCGGCAAATTGTCCCCGCGTCTGACCAAGCCGCGGAAATCAGGAAGCTTTGCGAGAGCCCCTTTCAGGGTATCGATATTGCGCTGATTTCGCTTCTGCAACTCTCCGCCCTTCCGCAGTGCTGCATTGATAATATTGAACCCTCCCGACGTATAGCGCCCGATCGCCTGGATCTCCTCTTCCGATAATCCGCCTTTTGCCTGGAGGGGCTGCATCTTTTCGATTTCCATCGCGAGCTGTTCCTTGGACTTCATGGATGCAGGCGAAGAGCCCCGCAAACAACCAAGCTGCGAAGGGTTCATGGTTTCTAGGAGTGCCGCTCGGACGGCTTCCGGTCCCCGATCCGCGATAGTGAGGGCTTCCTTACAAAACGCGATGACATCTTCCTTTTTCGGACCTTGCATCAATTGATTCAGCACCTGGGCAATCGACGGCATCCGCGTTTCTGCATCGGGCGGCGTCCAGATCTTCAGGGGTGAAAGATCAATCGGATCCTTTGCGGCGAATCTCCGCAACGATTCGTCGAGATCGGGGAAGGTTTGTTGCGATTCCGGGACAGCGGGCACAGCCTGCGGGACAGAAGTCAGTTTCTCGGCCTCCTTTAGTTCAGTCATCGAGTCGAAGTATCGCTTGAGCTGATGAAAGGCGAGGAAGCCACTCATCGCCTGAGGGCTGAAGGTCTTGAGACGTTCATCGAGCTCGTTGCGTCCATAGATGCAGCAGGGAGCCTTGGACCGATCGGCGGACGGATCGGCCGAATTGATCTCGCTCAACATGGCAACCAGAGCCTGGATCCTGCTCTTTTCGTCGGATGTCAGAGCGTTCAAACAGTCAGGGCCTTCGATCGCGACCGGATCGAGGAGGGAGAGGCTCTTTGAGCGGTATTTCAGCAACGTTTCATTTTCCATCAGTAAGGAAACACCGTTTTTATGCAATCGAAGCAATTCCATGTGCCGCAGGAAGGCCTCGGGGTCGAGTTTTCCAGGGGCCCTGTCATGGAATTCGAGGATTTTTTCATGAGATCTCTTGATTTTATCCAAGACCAGCTTTTGCGTTTCCTCAGGAAGAGGCACGCCCTTTTCAGTGAACTGAGATCTGAGCTCTGAGAGATCGCGGATCGAATTTCGTTCCGATCGGATGCCGGCGAGTTTTTTATCGGACCCTGTGCTGAGCCAATTGTTTACCGAGAGAGTGGTTTTTAGTGCCGAAAGGAGTCTTTGCAAGGTCTTGCGGTACAGCAATTCGCCTAGGCTGTGGTAGGGCAACGAAGTCAGCCGATCATACTCGGATTCAACTTCCGCGGTCCTGCTCATCCAGTCCGCCTTCTCGGAGGGGGCAAGTGGCGTCAAGGTCTCGCGCATGGAGAGCCAGCGCTGACTGAGGGTCTTGATATCGCTATACGCTCGGGTATCGGCGGCCCGAAGCTGGTCCTTGTCCTTGTCCGAAAGTTCCCGATCACGCTGGCGTACCGTGATCTCGTCGATCAGATTTGATATGAAAAACAGGGTAGAGTAAGTCTTGTTTCGAATGTCGGGATTGAGCAGCCCCGCATTTTCTTGCAATGCTGCAAGCACGTTTGTCTTGTAACCGAGAATCTCCTTCAGTAGATGAGGCGGCAGGTTCCCCGCGGAGTTAGAAGTGGACTGCTGGTGGACTTCCTTGACTCGGGCAAGTGTCTTCAACACCGGCAAGATGGATTGCAGAGCCTTCAATTCGGTCGCTTCGATTTTCGTCAACGTCTTGTGGCTGGCTTGAATGGTTTCGAGCTGATTCAGACGGTTTTGAAATTCCGGCTCCAGGACGGGGTCCTCCGCAAGTGCGTTCGCCGCGATTAACGCGGCCAATGAGGTCGCCAGAAACAATGCCTGAAGTGCAGGTTGGTGGCGCATTACCTGGACTCCGTGTCCATGATTCTCTTTTTTTTGGGAGCGTTCTTTGGTTTCACGACTACGGGAGTATGTAGGTCCTGATCCTGCATCCGATCGAGTAGTCCCGGGGATGGGAACTCTTCAATAGGGTCCTTTGCGGCCTCGGCTTCGCTCTGACGAATGGCCCGCAGAAGGTATCGCTCCTCGAGCGAAAGGGGAGAGGGCGTAGCTGGAGTGGATTTGGCCTTCGCCTTTCTTGGAGCTGCGTTTGCAACGAGTGAAAGCGTGAACACGATGATCACGATGAGACGATAGAGATTGAGGGTCATCTTAACAGGCTCCGGAAAAATCCGGTTTTTGGGTGACGCATCCGTTTGATTGGGTACGATGGCGGTCATGCGCGGCAAGGTTGATCCCTAAGTTCTGATGTTCAGCTATATTCCTCTCGATTCCTGGGTCGCTGGACCGAGCTGACCAGCGGAGCTCTTCTCGATCTCGGTCAACTGGTCGTGAGCTCTTTTTACGGTTTCCTGAACCGTCCTCAGTTCTTCCGCGGCGAGAGGTGCGCGGGTTTCGTTGACTTTTGAATGGAGGCGGAAGATTTCGCGGATTTGCTGCCGTGCGGATTTTAGCTGGGTCATCTGATCCGGTGAGGCTTCCTCTATCCACTTGCTGACGGAATTCGTCGTCTCACGTGCCGAAATGATATCCAGAAGCAGCTTGCGATACCGCGTCTCATTGTAGCTGAGATACGGTAGCGAATTGAGCTCGGTCAGTTGGATTTTGGCCTCTTCGATCCGTTCGCTATTCTCTTTTGTTTCGGATTTTGTAAGGGGAGCTAGAGAAGAATACATCGAGACCCAACGGTGTCTTAGATCTTTGATCTCCGCATTGCCGTGAACAATCTGTCCTGTCCGGGCTCGTTCGACAGGGTTGAGCTGAAAATTTAAGATAGGTTTC
>CAYXVB010000220.1:0-5249 GCA_964467785.1 uncultured Bacteriovoracaceae bacterium | reverse complement strand
GAGCTTCCGCGAGTTTCTGTGAGGACTCTCCCAGGTGATGCCTGAGTGCTATTTGTTTTCGGGTGGCGTGAATAAAAAAGCCCCGGCCCGCCGAAAACTCGGCGAAACCGGGGCCTTTAACCAAGGGGGGGCTGCACGAAATCCGTGCAGCCACTTTTTTGATCGAAATAGCGACGTGCAGCCACCGGGCAGCCAAAATGCAGCCACCGAGCTGGCTTTACTGCGACCTCACGCTACCTGAGCGCGGTTCAATTCAAACAACGGATCAACACACTTCCGCTGTGTTTTCGTTTGCTGGCTATTGTTTGTTTGGGTTTTTTTTGAGGTCAGTCGGGGCCCCGCATTTTACTGCGGAACCCCTCCCGAATATTGGTAGCGGGGGCAGGATTTGAACCTACGACCTTTGGGTTATGAGCCCAACGAGCTACCGGGCTGCTCCACCCCGCGACATGACTCGGGCAAAATGCCCGAGGCCGGGGGGAATGTCAACACATTCGATGCCCCGAGATACGATTCTTTTTAGTTAGCGACGCGGACCTCTTTTGAAGCCGCCTTTGCCGCCACCGGCACCACCGCGCGGGCCACCAAAGGACTTGCCGCCACGTGAGCCACCCAAACCGCCGCCCGTGCGCTTGGCGCCGCCACCGAAGCGGGGCTTTTCGCCACCGCGATCGCTGCGTTCTCCCCGATCAAACGAGGAGTCACGGCCACCACCAAAGGAAGGCTTGCTGCCGAAAGGTTTGCGAGCCGGGCGCTCACCACGGTCACGACCAAAGCCGCCGCCGCCGCTGCGCTCGGAATCGCGGCTAAAGCGCGGCTTGAACACATCGCCCTGGCGCTCGAATGAGCCACCCTGGTCCTCGTCGCGATCACGACGGGGCGGGCGACCCGCGCCGAAGCGTGGCTTGCGCTCGGAGAAGCCGCCCTCGCGGTCGTCATCACGGCGTGGAGGCCGGCCCGCGCCGAAGCGTGGCTTGCGATCAGAGAAGCCGCCGCGATCGTCGCGCGGGAGATCCTTACTGCGCGCACCGCCGGTTGCGGGGGCCGCGCCACGACGGCGGACACGGATCCCCGAAGTTTCGGATTTGGCGGCCGGGTCGAGGTCAGCGGCGCCGCGACCAAAGACCACGCGCTTGGGCGCGCCGGAGTCGGAGAACTTCTTGCTGGCGCCAAAGCGGGGCGAGCGGCCGCCCTTGGGGCCGCGATTCGGACGGGAATAGTCTTCGTCCTCGAAGCCGTCCTGATCTTCGGCAGCTTCGCGCGGAGTCGGGCCGCGAGCGGCGTCTTCGGCGATCTTGCGCATGCCGAGCTCGGGTTGATCGAGGATTGACTTGGCCTGCGAGGGCTTCAGATAGCGGAACTCGCCCGGGGCGAGGCCCTTGAGGGTGAGGTGGCCGATCGCGGTGCGGACGACTTTTTCCACGAGGAAGCCTTTGGTTTCGCAGAGGCCCTTGACGTCCACGGCGCCGGAGCCCAGGATCACGACTTCGATCTTGGATTTGGCATCCAATTCCTCGACCAGGCGGACCGAGTGGGGTTTGATGGTCTTTTCGCCGACTTTGGCGCCGCGTCCGAGGTCGTTGAGACGCGAAGCTTCTGGATGGCCCTTGACCTTGATGTGGTAGACGCGGGCGATG
Organism: uncultured Bacteriovoracaceae bacterium; assembly: GCA_964467785.1. Taxonomy (GTDB): domain Bacteria; phylum Bdellovibrionota; class UBA1018; order UBA1018; family UBA1018; genus CAYXVB01. The sequence goes on along the minus strand of CAYXVB010000220.1, from coordinate 3,612 downwards.
TCGTCGCGCTTTTGGAGCGCTTCGGTGAACTCCCCGTCGTTGGTCAGGATGATCAGGCCCTCGGAGTTGAAGTCCAGGCGGCCGATCGGATAAACGCGGGTTTTGACCTTGGTCAGAAAGTCCTTGAGGGTGGCGCGGCCTTCGGGGTCGGCCAGCATCGAGATGACGCCCTTGGGCTTGTAAAAGGCCATGTAGACCGGGGCTTCAGCGCCCTGAAGCAGCTTGCCGGCGACCTTGATGGAGTCTTCGTTCAGATCGGCTTTGTCGCCAATCTGGGCCACCTTGCCGTTGATGGTGACCAGACCTTCCTGAATCATTTCCTCGGCCTTGCGACGGGACGCAATACCGGCCTTTGCCAAAATCTTTTGAACGCGCTCGATTGCCATAGTGGGGAAGGGCAATACCACCGCCGAGGGTAAAACACTAGGACGCTTTGCGTCATCCTGCAATTAAAGCCTGAACAGGGGCTTTAGGCGGGGCAAAATCGCGTCGATTTCCACTCGGCCATCAAGATTTTGCGCACTTCGAACGATGAGTTTTTGAAGAGGATCGTCTATGAGCAAGCGCCCCGTGCCTACCGGAAAAGAGAGAACTTTCGAATTCACCGAGCTGTTTTTTTCCACAACTGATCGACTCGGGATCATTCAATACGGCAATGACGTGTTCGTCCAGATCAGCGGCTACGAACGCGAACGCCTGCTGGGTTCGCCTCACAACATCATCCGCCATCCGGACATGCCCAAGGCCGTGTTCAAGCTGTTTTGGGACACCTTGCACGCGGGCAAGATGATCGCCGCTTTTGTGAAGAACATGGCGACCGACGGATCGCACTATTGGGTGCTCGCCGCGGCGTTCCCGATCGGGGACAAATATCTCTCGATCCGACTCAAGCCGTCGTCGGCGATCTTTGAGGCGGCCGAAGCGATTTATGCCAAAGTACTGGCCGACGAGAAGACCAACGGGATGGACTCCGCCTATAAGCTGCTCATCAGCTCGGTGGTCGAGGCTGGCTTCAAGGATTACGAAACGTTCATGACCGCGGCGCTCATGGCGGAGCTCAAGGCTCGTGACCAGCAGCTGGCGACCGGCGCTTTTGCCCGCGCCTCGGAGGACCGCGCGGTGGGAACCGGAACGACCGGAGCGACGATCTCGCGCATCGCGCAGGTGGCCGACACCAGCTCGCGCCGTTATCGCAACCTCTTCCAGAAAATCGGCGAGTTCGATCAGGCGAGCACGCTCTTCAAGGAAAAGACCGGCTACCTTTTGGATACGTTCGCGCAGTTCCAGCTTCTTTCGCTCAACATGCGCGTGTTCGCCGCGCAGATCGGCGAGGCGGGGGCCTCGCTCGGCGTGGTTTCCGAAAATTTTCAACACCTGGTCAATGAGATCGAGCAGTACCTCAAGGGGTTCTCCGACGCGGTGGTGGGCCTGATCGATGGCATGCAGGCCGCGACGCTGCAGATCGCCTCGCTCAAGGTCCAGATGGACATGGTGGATTTCTTTGTGCGCGAGTCGCTGGGCAAGCTGGTCAAAGGCAACGCGACGATCCAGCAGGCGTTTGAGGGACTGGACGCTAACTCGGAGATTTTCGCGGAGCTTTCACGGCAGTCGGCCAGGGTCGCCGCCGAAAAGATGGATGTCCTCCGGAAATCCATCAACAGCTTCGTGATGGCCAACCGCGAGATCAAGAAATTCGTCAACGGCATCGAGCTCATCAGTCAGATGGGCGCGGTCGAAGCGGCGCGGCTGAATGATTCCCAGCAGGCGTTCGGGCATTACATCCAGCGCATGCGCGAGTTCAGCATTGTCCTGCGCGGCAGCACTCAGGAGATCGGGGCTTCGACTCGCATCCTCGTCGAGAATCTCGAGTACATCGAGGTCACGCTCAAGGAAGTCTCGGGCGCGCTGCCGGAGATCTTTAGCTTGGCCTTTGCGCTCCGGACGACGAGTGAAGATGCCTCGCCCGCGGCGAAGACGCCGGCTCAGAGCAAGTACATCATCGCTGCCTGATTTGGGCTGCTTGATTTAGGCTGCTTGATTTGGGGCGGCTCAGATTGCGAAAAGGTCGAACGCTAGGCACACGAGCTCCTGCTCGGGTGAAGGCGCGATCAGCTCGCGTGAGTTCCGGAGGCATTCGAGCCAGAGCGTGCGCAAGCGTGAGAGATCCGAGCGCGAGAGCGTGTGCACGCCGGAGTAATGAAGCCCCTCGGAGTCGCCTTCCTGTAGGCGCGTTCCGATGAACTGTCTCCACGCGGATTGACTTAAACGGTCGACCGTCGATCCGGCGGAGAGATGGAGATTGGACTTGGTCGCCTCCCACTGGTACCCCGTGCGCTGGGCAAGGCCAAGGTGTTCGAGCTCCTCGAGCGCGCGGTGGATGATCGGCGTGGGCAGCCGCAATTTGCGAGCGATCGCGCTCTCGGTGCGCAGCTCGGGAATGGTCAGCGCCATGTGCACCGCGGCCATGTACCACGCGGAATAGTAGGGAAGCTGCGACGATTCGTCGGAGAGGGAGACTGAGCGCGGAATCTGACGGGTCACAGTGAGATTGCGCTCGGCGAGCTCTCGCAGGCGTCGCTCGATCAGTGTCCGCAACTCCGCAGTGCCTGCCCGGGAAAGGTTAACTAGGCCGACGAAGTATTCCGTCTGATCCGCGTTGAAACTCCAATGGCGAGCGAGGCCCGCCGCGTGTTCTGGGGTGAGTTCTACCTGTGAGTGGATCGCTCTGGATAGATAAGAGCGTTGGCACCCAGCGGCACGCGCCAAAAGGTTTTGATAGCCGCGGGTGGTGGCGTTGATTTCGATCTGATGCTGGATCCAAGCACGATAGTCCAAGAATTCAAATAGTTGGGGCATTGCGTTTACAAAATAGCACGGAGCCGTTGTTTTTTTGATAATAATTATATTGAGACGAATATTCGCGAGGGGGTATTTATCGAGGCATGAAAGCGGGGCACTTTAGCGGTGCTCTCCATTCAGGTGATCGTTTTACAGTGCAAAGCGCCATAATGACATGGCGCAATAGCCTAGGAGAATTTTATGAATACCAAGTCCATGTTTGGATCCAAGGTTCGTCGTACGACTCAGCCTCTGTCTATGATTGTCTTATTTCTTCTGGGGGCGAGTCAGGCTTTTGGCTCGGGCGGTAGCTCCAGTGTCGGCACGGGTAACCCCGCGGCTCGGTATTGCGTCGAAGTAGGAGGGCGGGGCGAGTTTGTCATTGATCGCCGCGGCAATCAGATGGGCCTCTGTGTCCTGGATCGCGCAAAGATCGAAGAGTGGACCCTCTTCCGCGCTTCCGCTGGTTATAAGTCGATGGCGACCAACGCCTATCTCGTCTACAAGCCGGTGAAAGTCCGCCATATTCCGGGTGATTCGATCGGAATGCCCAATCCTGCTTCAGTCAATTGCATTCAGGTCGGTGGCCAGGTCGAGATTTACAGTTTGCCCGGCGGCCAGATGGGAATGTGTCACTTCAGTGACAACAGCAGTATTGAAGAGTGGACGCTCTTGAACGGCCCGTCGGCCGAAGGCAATAAAATGCTGACGAGGATCCTGCTGGGGGGCTGAGCTTCGAGCCAGTACCTCAGAAGATCTGGGTCAATCAGACTT